>JAYSZM010000046.1:0-1895 GCA_043738015.1 Lysobacterales bacterium | reverse complement strand
CCCGGTAGGCGTAATCGCCAATGCCCGGGGCGATGTGGCCGCCCCGCTCGGCCGACATGGCGGTGAGCTTGAGGAGGTCGCCGCCCACGACGTTGCTTGCCCATTCGAGCCGGCGGCTTTTTGGCAGGAAACGCAGATGCGCCTCCAAACCGGCCGGCGTACCCGGATGGCCAGTGATGTAGGGGCCGTCCGTCATGTTCAGGAGGAAGTAAGCGGGCTCGTCAATCAGCCCCATCTCTATCAGCGCCGCGGCGCGACGAACGAAACCAACCGACCAGCACACCAGCACCGGCTTGATGCCGGCCACCCGGAACTCCCGCGCGTACAGTTCGAGCGTGTCGGTGCGGTTCTTGTAGACGCGCTCCGTGTGAGAGAAGGTCTTTGTTGAGGGGTCGTACTGATCGAGGTTGATAGTGCCCGTATCGATCGGTGCGAAATCGGGTTTCGTGGCCGGGTCCTTGGCAAGTGTTGTGACGCATTTCGTCCGGCCTGCTGGATCCTCGTCGTTAGCGAACCAGCCGAGCGTCGGGTGGATCAGGATGTCGGATTTCGCGCGGATCTTGCGAATGATGTCGGCATAGACCTCGACCGAGTGCTCCGGCGATCCGTCCGGTTTGCGTGCATGGAAATGCACGATGCTGGCCCCCGCCTCCCGACAGCGCGCGGCGCTCTCGGCGATCTCGTCCGGCGTCCATGGCACATGCGGGTTCTCGACCCGCATGGCATATTCGTTGATTCGCGCTTCGAGAATCATTTTTTTCATTGTCTCGCCTCAGGCTGTGAGTTTTTTTCTGGTCTAGTGCACTCAGATGCAACTAGCCTTGTTGTATTGCAAAGAATAATCCTTGGGAGGCCGTCAATCAAACGATATAAACTTCTATCAATGTGAGTAAATCTCACATTTACTTCGGGTAAACCAGCTCAAACACCAGTTTCTAGGAATCATCACATGTCGCCGCCCCGCCTGTCGTTGAATGCATTGCGCGCCTTTGAGGCGACAGCACGGCTGCAAAGTTTCAGCGCCGCAGCAAGCGAGTTGTCGGTCACGCACGGTGCCGTAAGCCGGCACATCCGTATGCTTGAAGACTCGCTGGGTTTGCCGTTGCTCAATCGCAGCGCCCATGGCACAAAGCCGACTGAAGAAGGCGGACGTTTCGCCGAAGGATTGTCACGGGCCTTCAATTTAATCCAGTCAAGCGTCGAACAGGTCAGACCCGGCCCACTGACGCTGTCCTGCTCCGAGTCGATCATGATGTACTGGCTGATTCCCAGGCTCGCCCGATTCCAGGAAGCGCACCCTGAAGTCGAACTTCGCTACAACATGAGCCACGGGTCAATGGACTTTACGCGCGACAACATCGGCGTGGCCATCCGGCTGTCAACCATTGATTCGCCCGAGGATGTGATTCGCTCCGACGTCGTCACCGAATGGGTAGGCCCGGTCTGCTCGGCAGATTACCTGAAGACCTTGCAGTTAAGCTCTGTTGGCGGCCTGAGCGGCGCGCATCTGATGGTGTCCAGAACCCGGCCACAAGCCTGGCTTGATTGGAGCCGTTGTTGCGGCCACGACCCGGGCGACCTGCACATCGCCGAGAGTTTCGATCATTTCTACCTGCTGATCCAGGCCGCCAAGTGTGGTCTGGGGCTGGCCAACGTCCCGCGCATGCTGGTCCGGGACGACCTGAAAAGCGGAGCGCTGGTGGCGCCGCTGGGCTTTGCTGCTGGTCCCAATAGGTTGGTGATCTGGGTCGCCCCACACCTGAGCCGGCGCGCAGACACAGTCAAGCTGGTGGACTGGCTGACGGACGAATTGCGCACCTCGGAGTCGAGCAGTGGCAATGCGTGACGAAACTGCTCGCGCCGGAATGATAGCTTCAACAAGTCTCCGTCCAAAC
>JAYSZM010000045.1:0-9085 GCA_043738015.1 Lysobacterales bacterium | reverse complement strand
GTTCGCACAGCGCCTTCGCGGCCACCGCGGCTGCGGCTGGATCGAGCAGGGCCGCATCCAGCTCGGCGCCCGGCAGGCTATCGCTGAGGATCTTGCCGTCGTCCAGACCCATCGATTTCAGTTGTCGCATGGCGTCGGCGCTGTTGCGGGCGAGCACAGCGCCGTGTCGTGTATTGCCCTCAGCATCGGTCGCCGAATACAAATGAGGCGCGGCGGAAGCACGCGCTGCGACGGATTCCTCTGCGCATTCTGCGGAGTTCACATCGGCCGTAGTGAACACGATCGCTGGAAAAGGCCGCGAGACTTCGCCCAGTTGGCGACCCTGCAGGGCGGCCGGCAAGCGTTCCGCGACCTGGTGGTAGAGCCGGATGCCGGAGTAGTCCTGCGCAGAAAACTGATCGACCAGTACCGAAGCAGTCTCGTCGTTGTCGAAGCGGGACTTGATGTCTTCGGGACGCAGGCGATCATGCACGATCCGCAGATGCGCTCGGACCCGCTCCCAGCCCATCGCATCGAGACCACTACGGCGTCGGTAGTGGTCGATCACAGCGGTATCGATCTGCTCCAGCCACTGTGTATGCGACAGCGACAGCGCCTGATCCAGCGTAGCGGCGTCGGTGTTGCGCTTAAGCCCCAGTGCGCGCTGCTCGACCTCGGCGCGTTGCGGCGCGCGCGCCAACTGGGCATCCATGCGCGCGGCATAGGCGCGCTCATAAACGGCCTGGAGCAGGCGCAGATCGACCGTGCGCAGCTGCTGACTCGCGGTCAACTGCTGCATCCGTTCAATCGCCTGTTCGGCCGCCAACGCAGATTCGACCAGCCATTGCATTGAGGCGGTTTGCGCAGCCGGCTCGGGGCCATTGCTCAACGCCATCAGCTGGTTGTCGGTGGTCAACGCGAATACGGTGAATTGAACGCTGGTCTTGTCGTCCTCGCCGTGTTCCTCGGTCAGCACCAGGGCGAACGACCATTGCGTATGGCGGGCAGCGCGCACCAAGCTGAAGGCGCCGTCGTTGTCTCCCAGATCGGCAAGCAACTCGAAACCGAGCCCGTGGAAGCGTGCCCAGGCCTGTTGCATCGGCGTGCTCGCCTCGGCGGTGTGTGCGGCGACCAGCTGGATGCGTGCTGGACGCGCATAGCGCGGATCGATCAACTCTGCCGCCGCCATATAACTGCCGATCTTCCGGCCGAACCAGCGCTTGGCCCACCACCACAGGAACAGCCCAAGCACGAGCAACAGCAAAACACTGCCGAGTGCGATCTTCAGAAACATGGCCATGGGATACCGTCGTGGTGGATTTTGTTGAGGGCGCGCAGAATCGCCAAACGCGGCCATTCTTGTCGGTGGGCCGGTGCATGCGGAAGGATTCTAGCCGGAGTTGAATCCCGGTCCGCTGGAATTGCGATGGCTTTGCTGGCAGATCGCAGATGGCATCGGCGCTATTCTCGACCCGGACGACAGCGGACATCCGAGGTGCAGGCTGCGATGCAGGCAAGCGACAACGACTACGACGTGGCCGTACTCGGCGCTGGGGTGTTCGGCGTATGGACGGCCTGGCACCTGCATCGGGCCGGCCAGCGCGTGCTCCTCGTCGATCCCTATGGCCCAGCCAACGCACGCGCCAGCTCCGGCGGTGAGACCCGCGTGATTCGCGCTTCCTACGGCGCCGACGAAATCTATTCGCGCTACGCCCAGCGCGCCTTGCAGCTATGGAAGCAGAGCTTTCAACAGCTGGGTTGTCAGGAACTGCTGCGTAGCAGCGGTGTGTTGTGGTTGCACCGGCCCGAGAGTGCGGCCGGTGCGCAATCGCTGGCGGTGCTGTCGGCGCTCGATATTGCGCATGAGCGACTCGACCACGCGGCCCTGCACCAGCGCTATCCGCAGTTACGGTTGCCCGACCCCATCTGGGCGATACTGGAGCCCGAGGGCGGCGCCCTGCTGGCGCGACGGGCGGTGCAACGCCTCACAGCGGAATTGCAGCGCAATGGCGTTGGCATGCAGCGCGCCGCAGTGGCGGCGGTGCGCGGTAGCGGCAGGCTCGATGCCGTGATCGATACGACTGGCGCGGCCATCCGTGCACGTCAATTTGTTTTTGCCTGTGGACCCTGGCTGGGCAAGGTGCTCCCGGACTTGCTGGCCCAGCGCATCTTCCCCACGCGTCAGGAGGTCTACTACTTCGGTACGCCGGCCGCGGATCCGCGCTTCACGATCGAGGCAATGCCGATCTGGCTGGATTTTGATCGCGACTACTACGGCATTCCTGATATCGAAGGCCGCGGGTTCAAGATTGCGCACGATGTCCATGGCGGTCCGATCGATCCGGATCTCGCCGAACGCGGCGCCAGTCCGGAACGCATCGCGGCGGCACGCATTTTTCTAGGCCAGCGTTTTCCCGAGCTGGCGGACGCGCCCTTGCTTGGTGCCGAGGTCTGCCAATACGAGAACACCTCCAGCGGCGATCTGATCGTTGATCGCCATCCGCAAATCGACAACGCCTGGATCGTTGGCGGGGGTTCCGGCCATGGCTTCAAACATGGCCCGGCTATTGGCGAGCATGCCGCGCAGCGTGTACTCGGCAACGCGGAACCCGAATCGCGCTTCGCGCTCGCCAGCAAGCTCGGCACGCAACAGAGGCAGGTGCATTGATGAATTCCGCAGTCGATGTCGACAGCATTGTGATCGGTGCCGGTGTCGTCGGTCTCGCCGTCGCCCGCGCACTGGCCCAGGCAGGGCATGAGGTCTTCGTGCTCGAAGCCGAAGAGCGTGCCGGCGAAGGCATCTCCAGTCGCAACTCCGGTGTGATCCATGCCGGCCTCTACTATGCCGAGGGCTCGTACAAGGCGCGTTGCTGTGTCCGTGGCCGGGCCCTGCTTTACGAATTCTGCGCACGCCACGGTGTTGCCCATCGGCGCACCGGCAAGCTCGTGGTGGCGACCGACGCCGATGAACGCAGCGCACTCGAAAAGCTGCTGCCGCGCGCCCTCGCCAATGGTGTCGACGGCCTGCGTTGGCTTGAGGCCGACGCCGCAATGCGGCTGGAGCCCGCGCTACGCTGTGTCGCCGCGATCGAGTCGACCGAGAGTGGCATCGTCGATGTGCCCGAGCTGGTGATGGCTCTGATCGGCGCGCTTGAACAATCCGGCGGTCAACTCGTCTGCAACCATCGGGTCAGTCGGATCCTGCGCGAACGGGATGTGTTCCGGATCGAGACGGCCGCCGGTGATTCGGTGCGCTGTCGCCGGATCGTCAATTCAGCGGGTCTGCAGGCGACCGAGGTGGCAGCAATGATCGACGCGCTCGATCCTGCACATGTACCGCATCAGTACTACGCCTCGGGCCACTACTACCGGCTGCAGGGCTGGCGTCATCCCGATCCCGCGGCACCCGCGGGTTCGCCGCCGTTCGCGCGCTTGATCTATCCCGTTCCAGTCGCTGCGGGGCTCGGCGTCCATCTCGGTTTCGATGGCGCCGGCCGCTGTCATTTCGGCCCGGATGTGCGCTGGATTGACGCGCCCGACTATCGCTTTGATGACAGCCAGCACGCCCACTTTGCCGATTCGATCCAGCGCTGGTGGCCGGCGCTGCGCGATGATCAATTGGCGCCGGATTTTGTCGGCGTACGCCCCAAATTGGTCGGACCCGGTGCACCCAGCGGCGACTTTGTCTTGCAGTCCGAACAAGTCCATGGCATTGCCGGCCTGGTCAATCTGTTCGGAATCGAATCTCCCGGCCTGACTTCCTGCCTCGCCATCGCCGAACAGGTTCGCGATCTGTTGGCCTGAACGCACATCGGCGATCATAGAGGGCGGCGGCCGGCTAGAATCGTTCCGACATTCACTCAGGAGTCGCTCATGGCATGGCGCAACAGCGCGGACCGCTACGGTTCGCTATCGATCGGGTTGCATTGGCTGATGCTTTTGTTGTTGGCGGCAGTCTATGCCTGCATCGAATTGCGCGAGTTCTATCCGCGGGGCAGTGATCTGCGCAATGGCCTGAAGGCCTGGCATTTCATGCTCGGATTGTCGGTGCTGATCCTGGTCCTGGTGCGCATCGTTGCGCGTCTGCTCGGCGCCACGCCTGCGATCAAGCCGCCGCCACCACGTTGGCAGTTGCTGTCGGCGCGACTGGTGCATCTGTTCCTGTATGCGCTGATGATTGGCATGCCAATCGCTGGCTGGCTGATCCTGAGCGCCGAGGGCGCCAGCATTCCGTTCTACGGTCTTGAGCTGCCCGCCTTGATCGGTCGCGACAAGGATCTCGCCCATGAAATCGAGGACTGGCACAAGCTATTCGGCACGATCGGCTATTACGTGATTGGCGTGCATGCGGCGGCCGCCTTGTTTCATCACTACATAGCGCGCGACAACACCCTGCTGCGCATGCTGCCCGGACGCAGACGCTAAGCGTTTTAGCTGTTCGCGGCAAGCGGCTTCTCGAGCGGACAGCGTTGCCGGGAGGATTCGTGGATCTGCATTCCCGGCCTTGCCCTTGAAGGGCGCGTAGCCGCGCGACACGAATCACGGGCGGGCAAGAGCGGCGCGGGGTGAACTGGCCGCCACCCGCTCTCGCGAAGTCTGGGCCGAAGTTCTCGGCAGTAGAAGAACCTGCCGGACGCCCGCAGCGCACTGGAAGGAACGGCTCGGCAATCTGGCGCACGTGGTCGGCGCGTCTGGCTGAAGTCGCCAGCGAATTGGCCTGTCAGCCACCAGCCGAACGCACCGTCTGCTGATTCAATCAGCAATCGCTCAGTGGGCGGAGGAAACGTGACGACGCAACGCAGTACTGAGGTTGACGATGTGCTCGAAGACTTCGATCGCCGCCAGCTGGTGTTTGACGGAATCGAAAAAAGCGTTCTGGTCGCTGGCAATGGACCGGCCGTCATCGTGATGGCCGAGATGCCCGGCATCACGCCCCAGGTCGCACGCTTTGCGCGCTGGGTGCGCGAGGCGGGATTCACGGTTTATCTGCCCTCATTATTTGGGCGAGATGGCGTGGTGACGAGCGCCGAGGACGGCTTGGCGGTCCTCAAGCGTGCCTGCATCAGTGCCGAGTTCCGTGCGTTTGGTGCCAATCAGAGCAGTCCGGTAACTCAGTGGTTGCGCGCCCTTGCGCGTCTCGCCCATGCCGAGTGCGGCGGCCCGGGCGTCGGTGCGATCGGCATGTGTTTCACCGGAAACTTTGCACTGACCATGATGCTGGAATCGTCGGTGCTGGCGCCGGTACTCGCCCAGCCTTCCCTGCCGTTCGATGATCCTGCTGGCCTTGAGATCGCACCAGACCAGTTGCAGGCAGTGCGCGAACGCCTGCAGGCCGAAGACCTCAGCGTACTTGGATACCGCTTTGCCGGTGATCGCTATTGCAAGGCCGAGCGCTTTGCGGCCTATACCGAGGCGCTGGGTGATCGCTTCATCGCACGCGTACTACCCGACAATGCCGCCAAGTGCAGCGGCCTGCCGCCATTCTCCGAACACATCGTTGCCAGCCCGCACAGTGTGCTCACCGCGCATCTGATCGATGAAGCCGGACAACCGACCATCGCCGCCCGCGACGAGATAATCGCGTTCTTCACGCGCCGATTGCAGCAAAACGTGCGAGGGCCCGGGCAGTGAGCCATTGCCCATGTGCTGGCGGAGGCAGTCAACGGAAAAACCACGTCCGTCGTGCTGTTCTCCGGCACCGCATGCGATCGTGAAGACAGTTGGCGATCGGACCCGGAGCGTTGATCGCCTGCATTGACGCAGCCAGGACGGACTGGATTCAAAGCCCATCGATCCAGGTTTCCTGCACCCGAAGTTGGTCGTCCGCACGCACCAGATTGGCGCGATAGCCGGGTGCAATGCGTCCCACTTCGTGACCGATTCCGAGAAAGTCCGCGGGCTGGCTGCTGGCCATGCGCACGGCTTCGAGCAGGGGAAGCTCGAGCAAGTGCATGGCATTGCGGATGGCGCTCGCCATGTCGAGTGCCGAGCCGGAAAGCGTGCCCTGCTCGTCCACACACTGACCATCGCGGACCAGGATTCTGCGACCCTGCAGCCGAAACTCGCTGGCGTCGCTGCCGACGATCGGCATCGCATCGGTGACCAGCATGAAGCGTTCGGGTCCGCGCGCGCGCAACGCGATCTGCAGCACGACCGGATCGACATGCCAGCCATCGACGATGATGCCGCACCAACTCGAACGCGAATGCAGGGCGGCGCCGACCACGCCCGGGCTGCGACTGAGCATCGGCGACATCGCATTGAACAGATGGGTGAAGCCGCTCAGTCCGTGCTGCAGCGCTGCGCTGATCTGCGCGTAGGAGGCATTGCTGTGACCGGCCGCGACCACGACACCGGCATCGGCGAGCAGTTGGATGGTTTCCACGCTGGTCAACTCGGGGGCCAGAGTGACCAGGGTGCGCCCGTGGCGCAGTGAGGACAGCAGTCCGACATGCGCGGATTCGAGCGTGCGGATGTGCGCGGCGTTGTGCGCGCCCTTGCGGGTTTCGCTGATAAAGGGCCCCTCGATATGGATGCCGGCGACGCCGGGAACCCCGGCCACGATGGCCTCGTCGACGGCGCTGATCGCGCGCCTGAGCACGTCGAAATCATCACTGATCAGAGTCGGCAGAAAGCTCGTGGTGCCAAAGCGCCGATGTGCCGCAGCGATCGCAGCTATCGAAGCCAGGGTCGGCGCATCGTTGAACAACACGCCACCACCACCATTGACCTGACTGTCGACAAAGCCCGGTAATAACAGCGCACCAGCGAGATCGCGCGCAGCGTCGGCACGCGGATCATCGGCCGCGACGATGTCGGCAATCCGGCCGTTGACAATCAGCAGGGCGCGATCATCGACAAAGCCCTCGTCGAGCAGCAGTCGCATATTGCGCAGCGCCTGGGTGCTCACAGCGTTCGGGTCACCTTGCGCAGATGCGGGGGCTGGTCGGGATCATGCCCGCGCGCAACCGCGAGCGCATTGACCAGTCGATAGAAGCTCTGGATCAACAGCAGGGGTTCGATCACCGGATGCGCCTTGACGCTGGGCAGCACCAGCGCGCCGGGTGCGCTGACGCCGGCACTCATTACTTCCACTTCGCGGCTCAGCAATTCAGCGGCGAGCGCGCTGATGCCGTCGCGGGTTTCGTCGTGCTGGGACAACAGCAGTGCCGGAAATCCGCGACCGAGCAGGGCCTGCGGACCATGCAGGACTTCGGCACTGCTGAAGGCCTCGGCATGCAGGCCACTGGTTTCCTTGCATTTCAACGCGGCTTCCTGGGCAATACCCAGACCCAGTCCACGGCCAATCACGAACAGATGCCGACTTTCGCAAAGCAGGGGCAGCGCGGGCTGCCAATCGAGCTGCCAGGCACGTTCGAGCAGATCGGGCGCGCGCTGCAGTTCGCCCAACAAGGATTCGTCGTCGGTCCAGGCGGCAACCAGATGCACGATCGCAGCCAGTGAGGCGATGAAAGATTTACTGGCCGCGACGCTGCGTTCGATACCTGCGCAGAGCGGCACGGTGTGGTGAGCCACGCGCGCGAGCGGCGCTTCCTCACTATTGATCAAGGCGATCACCGTCGCGCCGGCCGCGCGTGCGGCCTCGGCACTGGCGATCAAGTCCGGGCTGCGTCCGGATTGCGAGATCGCCAGAAACAGGGTCTCGCGAAAATTCTGCCGGCCAAGATAGATCGAACTCACCGACGGAGCCGCCGACGCGGTGATCACGCCGGCCTGGGTCTCGATCAGATACTTGGCGAATGTCGCCGCGTGATCGGAACTGCCGCGGGCGCAGGTGACCACCACGCGCGGCATCTGTTTGCGCAGCACCGCACCGATTGCCATCAGATCACTGTGATTGCGCGTGAACTGTGTCCGCAGCACGGCGGCTGACTGCGCCGCCTCGGCAAACAGCAGCGTCTGCTCGGTGCTTGTCGGTGTCGCCAGCGACGGCGCGCTGATCGTCATCAGCAGATCCTCCGCTGACTCACGACGGCACACTCAGTTCGGCGACGAAATCATAGGTGTCGCCGCGATAGATCGACTGTGAAAATTCAACGGCGGTGCCATCGCGCAGAAAGCCGATGCGCTCGACCAGCAGGCCGGCGTCGCCGACACTGGCCTTGAGCAGGTTGGCCTGCTCGGCATTCAGCAGCAGGGCACGCAGTCTTTGCAGCGCACGCACCGGGCGATTGCCGGCGCGTTCCAGCGCCTCGTACAGGGATTCATCGACGGCTTCGAGCGAGGGCAGGCTGGACGCCACCAGGGTGGCGTATTCGATCGACATCGGCGCGTTGTCGGCATAGCGCACGCGATGAAAACGAAACACCGGCGCACCCGGACTCAAACGCAATACCAATACTTCCTCCGGCGTTACCGTGCCGGCCGAGCGACGTACCCAGACACTGTGCGGATTGCGCCCGCGTGCGCGCATGTCTTCGGAGAACGACGTGAGTTTGGCGAAATTCTTTTCGATGCGGGCCGAAACGAAATTGCCCGAACCTTGACGACTGACCAACAGACCTTCCTTGACCAGTCCATCGATCGCCTTGCGGATGGTGATCCGCGAGACAGCGAGTTCTGATGCCAGATCGCGCTCGGCGGGCAGGGCGTCTTCGGGGCCGAGGATGCGTTTGTCGATGGCATCGCGCAGCACCCGCTGCACCTGCTGGTAGAGCGGTTGGCTGTTATTGGGATCGAGCGGCTTGAGCAGCAGCGCCAGCGCATTCATTCGGCCATTCCAGTTCGTCTGAAGATCAGGTCGGCGGCGAAGTGAGCGGCCACCGGGCATTGGTTGTAATTAGTACCACAACAATACCAAAAAGCCAGAGTGGTCTGTGTGAAGATTTACGGATTACTGCCGCTGGGGAGGCACTGGGAAGCAAGCAATAGCCTGCCTGAGCAAGTCCTCCAGGGCTAGAAACGGCGCGGTCCTGTTGGTTCCGCATCGACATCGGCAGCCAGGCCGGGCCCCTCGGATGCCGCGGCGGAGCCTGTCGGGCGGGCCTATCGCGCCCAAATCTTCGCCACCATTGTCTGCCAAGGCCCTGCTCGGGCGCCTGACCGCGTCGGCCAGAGAAGTGCAAGAATCGAAAAAACAACAACT
>JAYSZM010000044.1:0-63035 GCA_043738015.1 Lysobacterales bacterium | reverse complement strand
GCGCGGTCAGCGATGCGCTCGTGCTGTCGCGCCTCGTGCATGGTGTGATTTATGTGGTGCGCAGCGACGCAACGCAATGGCAGGTGGCACGGACCGGTGTGAAGCGGCTTACCCGCATCGATGCGCCAATCATCGGTGCAGTGGTCAACCAGGTCGTCCCACGCAAGGGAGGGTATGGCTATGGCAAGTACTACTACCATGGCGACGGCTACTACTCGGACTACGGCTACGCCAAGCGCAAAAAAACCTGAGCGTCGTGATCCCGAACCGCGGCGGATGGTGGATCTGCACTGTCACATCCTGCCCGGGTTTCCGGGCGGACCGGTGGATCTGGAGGCTGCGCTGCAACTGGTGCTCAGCGCCGCATCGCATGGTGTCGCGGCGATCGTCGCCACGCCGCACTTTCTCGACAGCGATTATCGCCCGCAGATCCAGCAGGCCGTCGCCACCTGTGCCGCGTTGCTCAGTCGACTGCGCATTCGTGGCTCACTGATCGATATACAGGTGTCCGGTGAATATCGACTCGGACAGCGTTTGGCGCGCTCGATCGTCATGGATCAGACCCCGGCGGTCGGCGAGCATGAAGGCAAGCGCGTACTGGTCACCCAACTGCCGGAGTCGCGGATACCGCGCAATATCGTCAGCGTCATCGAATGGATGGCGGCGCAGAAGATCCGTCCCCTCATTACCTGTCCCGAGCAGCATCGCGAAGTGCTCCGTGACCTGTCGGTGCTTGAGCCTTTGGTCGCGGCCGGTGCCTTATTCGACATCAATGCGGGCGCCTTGGCGGGTCGGCGCGGGCCCTATGCACAGCGCAGGGGCAGGGAGATACTGGAACGCGGTTGGGCGACCGTGATGAGCAGCAATGCCCACGCCGGCGATGCTGCTGGGGCACTGCTCGATGTCGGCCGCGAAGCCGCGGCGGCGATCGTCGGAGAGCCCGCCGCCTGGGATCTGGTCTGGAAACGCCCAGCACAAATTGCCGCACCCCATCTACTCGGACGCACCAAACGGTGAGCAGGCGACGCCGCATGCTGCGCGGTTTTGGGCTGCTGGTGCTTACCGCACTCGGGCTTTGCGGCCTTTGTCTCGCCTGGCAACAGACGATGACCCTGGCCTTCGAACAGGAACTGCTGGCGATGGAGGTGGCCAACCGCGAGCGCATGCCCGAGGTGCTGGGGCGTCGTGCTGTGGTCGTGGCGGCGCCGGGGATTGCGGCAAACACCGCGATCCGCGCTGAGCTGCGTGCACGCTGGTGGCTGGCTTGGGCCGATCGCGCTGCGACGGCCGGCGAACGCAGGCAGCTGCAGCTGAACGCTCGCGATGAGCTACGTCTGGCGGTGAAGCTCAGGCCGGATGCTGCTTTCGCCTGGTCGGCGCTCGCGGCGGTGAAGGCCCAGAGCGGGAGCATCGACCAGGAGTTCAGTGACGCATTTGATCGCGCCTTGCTCAAGGCGCCGAATGAATTGCGAGTCCAGCGTCAATTGCTGGGCATCATCATGCGCTATCCGGATCGCCTGGGCAGTCTCCAGCGGGACCGTGCCAAGCAACTCCTGCACAAACTCGATCGGCGCGATCCCTATCTGCTGATTCGGCAGGCGAGTCGCTATCATGCACTGCCCTGGCTGTGCGCCGAACAGGAATTGAGCGGCATCCTGCGTAGCTACTGCACACAATCGGGCTACCCTTCTCCTTGATCGCCGCGCAATGAATTCGACCACCCAACAGATTGTCGATCGACTCGATGAGCTTGAATCGCGTTTTGCGTTTCAGGACGAGGTGATCGGAACGCTCAACCCACACGTCGCCGGACAGGAAGCGCGCATTGCCCGCGTCGAGGAGCAACTGAGTGTGCTGCGTCAGGAACTTGCCGCACTTCGCGTTGCACTCAGCCACGATGGCGGGCTGGAAGCGCCACCTCCGCATTTCTGAGCCTTGATATGACCGATAGCCTTCGCGACCAGCTGCTCAAGCTGGGCTTCAAGAAACCCGAGCCGCCGGCGCGCAATCCGGCACCACCGCGGCCGCATCCACGGCCCGTTGCAGGCAAGTCGGCCGGTCCTGTCAGCCAGCCCGGCAAGCCGCACGCTGGCAAGTCGCAGCGTGGCGACAGCAACGCGCAGAATCGCAGACCGCAGCAGACGCAGAATCAGGCGCAGCAGCGCCCTGGCCAGCGCAGCCCAGGTCAGCCGGGTCCAGGCGCGCAAAAGCCTGGGACGCCGCGCAGTCAGGAAGAGATCGATCTGGCCCGTGCCTACGCGCTGCGTGATCGACAGGAGCGCGAGGAAAAAGAAGCCGCGCGCCGTGAGGCCGAGACCAAGGCGCGTGAACGCCGCGAGCGCAGGCTGAAATTGCAGGCGCTGGTGCAGGGCAAGACCGTGAATGATCCTGCCGCCGAACTGCTCCGACATTTCCCGCATCGGGACAAGATCAAGCGCGTCCATGTCAACGAAGCGCAACTTGCCGCGCTCAATGCGGGTGAGCTGGGTGTGGTGCAGATCGAGGGGCGTTATTTCCTGGTCGATCGCGAGACTGCACTTGCTGTGCAAGCAGTTTTCGCGGATGCGTTGGTGTTGTTGCCGGAGCCCGGCAGTCAGGACGAAGATGAGGCCATGCTGGCCGAGTTGCCGATCACCACCGCGAACTGATGGCCGCCCGCGGCGTTCGCCACGGTCTGGCCCGGGTGATTTCCAAGCGCGGCCTGGCATCGCGTACTGAGGCGGCGCGCTGGATACTGGCCGGCCGCGTACGCCTTGATGGTGAACTGATCCGCGACCCGGAATACCCCACGCCGGCCGATGCCCGGATCGAAATCGACGGCACGTCGGCAGAGCGCACCGAGCCGATCTATCTTGTGCTCAACAAGCCGCGCGGGCTGATCACCAGCGCGCAGGATGAGCGTGGGCGGCCGACGATCTATGACTGCCTGCAGTCGTTGGACCTGCCCTGGGTGGCGCCGGTCGGGCGACTGGATCAGGCCAGCGAGGGCCTTTTGCTGCTCAGCAATGATCCGGAGTGGGCTGCGCGCATCACCGCACCCGAGTCCGAGGTCTGCAAGACCTACCATGTCCAGGTCCAACCCGCGCCGACGGTAAGTCAGCTGGAGGCTTTGTCGCAAGGTGTGCTGGTCGAGCCGGCGATGCCAGCGTGGAGCGCGCGCTCGGCCCATCTGCTGCGTAGCGGGGGCAAGACCGCCTGGCTCGAGATTGTGCTCGACGAGGGCCGCAATCGTCAGATCCGACGCATGCTGGATTCGCTGGACCTGAAGGTCATGCGCCTGATCCGTGTGGCCATCGGCCCGCTCGTACTGGGCAGTCTTGCCAAGGGCGCAGTGCGCAGACTGAGCCAGGCAGAGGCCGCCGCGTTGGCGCCGCTGCGCGCTTGACTGGGGCCAACTGCGGGACGGGCGCCGCTGCGACGCGTTGTGCAGGAAATCTGTGCAATTTCGTATTAGCATGACGAGTTCTATCCAGCCGAATTTGGTTGGTCTTGCCGGTTTGCGGCGCTTCCCTTGGGAGTTTTCATGTTTTTCAATCATTTGAAAGCGGCGGCCGTGCTCGCCGCTGCCTTTGCAGTGTCCGCCTGTGGAAATGACGCTGCGACCGATCCGCTGGCATATGTTCCGGAAAATACGCCGTTTCTGATTGCCAATCTCGAGCCTGTTCCCAATGCCTCCATCGATATGTGGCTCAAGAACAGCGAACAGATGATGCCGATGTATGAGCGCATGCTCGACAAGGCCATCGAGGACATGGGTCGTGATCGGCCTGCAGACGTCGGCATGAAGCTGGTGATTGGCCTGCGCGACGAGATGAAGGGCAAACTCAATCGAGCCGGGTTGGAGAGTTTCGGGCTTTCAATGTCTGCGCGTTCTGCCTTTTACGGGGTCGGATTGATCCCGGTGATGCGCATCGAACTCGGCGATCCCGCTGCCTTCCGTGGCTTTATCGCGCGGCTGGAGAGCAAGGCTGGAGAGAAGCTCGGCGTCGCCAAGATCGGCGATCAGGAGTATTGGACCGCCGGTCCGGCCGACGCCAAGCTGCAACTGGTGGCGGCGATCCAGGGCGAGCACCTGGTGATCACGCTGGCGCCGCGGCCGGCCGATGACGCGGTCCTGAAGACGTTGCTGGGTATTGAGTTGCCGAAGAAGTCGGTACTCGATGCCAAGACTCTGGCCAAGTTCAATGCCGATCGTGGCTACCTGGCCTACGGTAGTGGCTACCTGGATTCGGCCAAGCTGATCGAAGTCCTGTTCGCCAAGCGCACGCCGGTGGAGCAGGCGTTTCTCGACGCGCTGGAACAAAAAAATCCGCTGGACGACGTGTCCGAGCAGTGCAAGGCCGAGTATCGCGCCATCAGCGCGCAGGTTCCGCGGATCACGTTTGGTTATACCGAACTCGGCGGCAAGCAGATGTCGCTGCGCTATGTTTTTGAAACCACACCTGTTGTTGGTGCCGAGCTGGTCGGGCTGGCGGTCACTGTGCCGGGTCTCGATGGTCACGGCGAGGGTCTGTTCGATTTCGGCTTCGGCATCGATCTCAATGCCCTGGTCAAGTTCGTCAACGCCAAGGCGGGCGCGGTTGCATCTGCGCCCTATCAGTGCGAATCGCTGCAGTCGCTCAACGATGCCTTCGCCAAGGCGCGCACCAATATCAACAACCCCGCTGTGTTCATGGTCGCCGCGGCCTACAAGGGTTTGTACGCTTCGCTGAGCAAGCTCGACATGCCCGAGGGCGGGTCGCCGGAAATCGAGGGCAAGCTGGTCATCGCCTCGGACAACCCGCAATCGCTGCTGTCGATGGTCGGCAACTTCGCACCTCCGTTGGCGGGACTGACCGTTGAACCCAACCAGGCCCCGGTTGCGCTGCCAATGACCGGCATGCCGCCCGGTATCCCGCCGACCTTCATTGCGATGAGCGACAAATCGATCGGTATTGCCGTGGGTGCCAGCGAGGAAAAGTCGCTGCAGGCTTTCATCAAGGATATGCCGAGCAAGCCCTCGCCCCTGCTGCACTATGGTGTAGACGGTGCCGGCATGGCGCGATTCTTTGATCTGATGATCAAACAGGCCGAAGCCGATCTGGTCGCCAAGGAGGCGATGCTGGCCATGTCGGAGTCAGACGAGGATGCTGAGGAAGGTGAAGCGGATGACGATCAGGCCGAGATCGCCAAGAAGCAGGCCGAGGCGCGCGAGGCCTTCGAGATGATGAAGTCGATGCGTGACATGTACACGAAATTCATCAACCGGGCTGACGTTGCCGTTTTCGCTACCGCGCGCGGCATTGAAATCGAATACAACCTGCAGATGAAGTAGCCCGAGCCGGGCGCTCGCCCGGATCCGGCAACCTGAAGGCCGCGTCGCAGGACGCGGCCTTCTTGCTTTGGCAAGGGTGGCTTTGTTCTGGCCATCGCGTCGGCCTACTTGAACATTCGAGCGAATTCGGGCATCACTCGGGGTTCGCTCCCCGACTCCGGATCTTCCAGTGAATTCCAGCCTGCCTTTTATCGCGCACAAGTTTGGTGGCTCCAGCATGCGCGACGCCGAACGCATTCGCGGCGTGGCGGACATCCTGCTGGCCAGAACCGGAGAACGGCAGATCGTCGTGGTCTCGGCGATGCAGGGCATGACCGATGCGCTGATCGCCCTGGTGCGACAGGCGGCAGCGCGCGAAGCAGGTTGGCGCGATGCGCTTGACCTGATGCTCCAGCGCCATATCGAGGCGGCCAAGAGTTTGCTTGGAACCGAGGCTGCCGCGTCGATCGCCTGGTTGCACAAGGAGTTCGCCGATCTGGCCGACGTCCTGCATGCCCTGGCCCTGATGGGTACCTCATCGCGCGAGGCGCTGGACCTGGTCCAGGGGCTCGGCGAAGTCTGGTCCTCGCGTTTGCTCGCCGAGCATCTGTCGGCGCGCAATGAAGCCGGTGCCTGGATGGATGCGCGCGATGTATTGGTCGTGCGTACCGAGGAACTCGGCGTGATGGTCGACTGGTCGCGTTCGCAACAAGCGTTCGATGCATGGATCGCCGGCAAGGACCTCCGCCGACTGATCGTCACCGGATTCGTCGCGCGAGATCCACAGATGCGCGCAACCACGCTCGGTCGCAATGGCAGTGATTATTCCGGGGCGATCTTTGGTGCGCTGTCGAGTGCGCAGGAAATCCATATCTGGACCGATGTCGATGGCGTGCTCAGCGCCGATCCTCGGCTGGTGCCGGAAGCAGTTCTGGTCACTCATCTCAGTTACCACGAAGCCTGCGAGCTCGCCTACTTTGGCGCGAAGGTGATCCATCCGCAGACAATGGCACCGGCAATCGAACGCAGTATCCCGATCTTTATCCGCAATACTTTCCGACCCGAGCTCAGCGGTTCGCGAATAGGTCCCGAGTTGTCGCTCGAACCGCCGGTAAAGGGTGTCAGCGCTGCCGATGGCATGGCCCTGGTCAATGTCGAGGGCGCCGGCATGATTGGTGTTCCAGGTACGGCTGAGCGCCTGTTCGGTGCACTGCGCGAGAACGGGATTTCAGTGGTGATGATTTCGCAGGGCTCGTCCGAGCATTCAATCTGCTGCGTGGTGCGCGAGCAGGATGCCGAACGTGCCCGCGCGGCACTCAACGAGGTGTTCGCCCTCGAGCTGCAACGCGGATTCCTGCAGGACATCACGGTGCAGACCGGGATCAGCGTCCTCGCCGTCGTGGGTGATGGCATGGCCGGCATGCCGGGTATCGCGGCGCGACTGTTTGATCATCTTGGCCGCGGCCGGGTCAACGTTCGCGCCATCGCACAGGGTGCATCCGAGCGCAATATCTCGGTGGCCATCGATACCCGCGATGCCTCCAAGGCCTTGCGCGTCGTTCACGCGGGTTTCTATCTGTCGGCGCAGACAATCTCGATCGGTGTGATCGGTCCCGGCAATGTTGGCGCTGCGCTGATCGAGCAGATTGCTGCGGTCGAGGATCGGCTCAAACGCGAGATCGGTCTGGACCTTCGCGTACGCGCCATCGCTGGGAGCAAAAAATGGCTGCATGCGCCGCGTCGGCTGAACCTGTCGAACTGGAAGGCCGAGTATGCCGAGCTGGCCGATTCCGGTCCGACCGACCTCGACGCCTTCGCCGCCCATGTGCATGCCGACCACCTGCCGCATGCCCTGATCATCGACTGCAGTGCTTCCACCCTCGTCGCCGAGAAATATCCCGAATGGCTGGCGCAGGGCATCCACATCATCACGCCGAACAAGAGCGCCGGCAGTGGCCCACTCAGTCGCTACCGCGCGATTCAGTCGGCCACCCGTTCCGGCATCGCACGATTCCGCTACGAGGCGACCGTAGGCGCTGGCCTGCCTGTCATTTCGACCCTGCGCGATCTGATCGATACCGGCGACGAGATCCATTCGATCGAGGGCATGTTCTCGGGAACCCTGGCTTTTCTGTTCAATCGCTTCGATGGCAGTCAGCCGTTCTCGGCCCTGGTCCGTGAAGCCCGTCAGCTTGGTTATACCGAGCCCGATCCGCGCGATGATCTGGATGGCCGCGACGTTGCACGCAAGCTGGTAATTCTGGCGCGTGAGCAGGGACTGGCGATCGAACTGGCCGATGTCGAGGTGGCCAGCCTGGTCCCCGAGTCGATCCGCGATGGCGACAGCAAGCAGTTCATGGATCGACTCGAGGCCATGGATGCGCCGATGCAGGCACTGCTGGACGAAGCCAATCGGGAGAACAAGGTACTGCGTTTCGTCGCGCGGCTCTCGCATGAGGGGCGCACCAGTGTCGGACTGGTTGCGCTGTCACGCGATCATGCCTTCGCCAATGCGCGCCTCACCGACAATGTCGTGCAGTTCAGCACGCGGCGCTACGCCAGCAATCCGCTGGTGGTGCAGGGTCCGGGCGCTGGGCCTGAGGTTACCGCGGCCGGCCTGTTCGCCGATCTGCTGCGCGTGTCGGCGCACCTCGGAGCCAAGATTTGAGCCCGCCTCGCGAGGTAACTGCCTACGCGCCGGCGAGCGTGGGGAATGTGGCCGTGGGTTTCGACCTGCTCGGTCACGCGCTCGACGGCGCCGGTGATCGCGTACTCGCGCGCCGGACCGAATCGATCGGCGTACAGGTGCTGCGCATCTCTGGTCTGCCGATGGAGCTTCCCAGCGATCCTCAACGCAACACCGCCGCGCGCGCAGTGCACGCGCTGCTGCAGTCGCGCGCGGCTGCATTTGGTGTCGAGCTCGAACTGGAAAAGGGCATACCCCTGGGCTCGGGCATGGGTGGATCGTCAGCCTCTGCGGTCGCGGGCCTGGTGGCCGCCAATGCGCTATTCGCTGATCCGCTTCCGCTCGAAGCGCTCTATCCATTCGCGCTCGAGGGCGAGTTCGCTGCCAGTGGCGGCCGCCATGGCGACAACGTCGCGCCGAGTCTGCTCGGTGGCCTGGTGTTGGCTACCCATGTCGGTTGCCTGCGTCTGCAGGTCCCTGCCGGCTTGACCTGTCTGCTGGTGCATCCCGACCTGGTGGTCGAGACGCGGGTCGCTCGGGCGCGATTGAGCGCTCCCTATCCGCTCTCGGATTTCGTCGCTCAGAGCGAGGCGCTGGCCTTGTTCCTGTGCGGCTTGCACCGCGCCGATACGAACCTGATTCGTGCTGGTCTGCGCGATGTTCTGGTTGAACCGCGTCGCGCCGATTTGATTCCGGGATTTGCCGAGGTCAAGCAGGCCATGCTGGATCATGCTGCCCTTGGTGCGAGTATTTCCGGTGCCGGGCCGAGCGTATTTTCCTGGTTTGAATCCGCAGCCCAGGCACGCGCGGCCATGGTCGATGCAGTCGCTGCCTTCGCGACGGCCGGGCTCTCGGCACGCGGATTGATATCGCCTGTGGCAGCCGCTGGAGCGAGGATCGAACAATGCAATGCCTGAGCACCCGCGGCGGCGATTCAGCGCCGATCACCCTGGCCCTGCAACGTGGCCTCGCGCTTGATGGTGGGCTCTATCTGCCCGAGCGTTTGCCGCAGTTTCAACTGGCGGATTTCGACGGCGCAGAGGAACTGCCTTCGGTGGCGACGCGAATGTTGCGGCCGTTCTTTGCCGAGACCGAACTGGCCGAGCAGATCGGTGCGATCTGTTGCGAGGCGCTGAATTTTCCTACGCCACTGGTCGGCTTGCCCGAACCGGACTCGCATGTGCTCGAACTTTTCCACGGGCCGACAGCAGCTTTCAAGGATATCGGTGCGCGTTTTCTCGCCGAGTGTCTGGCGCGCTTGCGCGATCCGATGGCCGCCGATGTCACCGTGCTCGCTGCGACCTCCGGCGATACCGGCAGCGCCGTTGCCGCGGCGTTTCATGGTCGTCCGGGATTTCGCGCCGCGATCCTGTTTCCGGATGGTCGGGTCTCGCCGCGCCAGGCACACTTGCTCAGTTGCTTCGGCGACAACATCGCCAGCTACGCGGTCCAAGGAAACTTCGATGCCTGCCAGGCGATGGTCAAGGCGGCGTTCGCCGATGCCGAGCTGCAGTCGCGTTGCCCTTTGACCTCGGCCAACAGCATCAGTCTTGGTCGATTGTTGCCGCAGGCTGCCTACTACGCGCAGAGCGCACTGGCGCATTGGCGCCGGCATGGCACGCCGCTGAATTTCGTCATCCCCAGCGGAAACCTCGGCAACGGGCTGGCCGCCGTCTATGCGCGGATGATGGGCCTGCCCCTGGGTGAGATCGTGCTCGCGACCAATGCCAACCGGGTGCTGCCGGATTTTCTGCAGACGGGAACCTACGCGCCGCAGGCCAGCATCGCTACGCTTGCCAATGCGATGGACGTTGGAGCGCCGAGCAATCTGGAGCGATTGCGCGCGCTGTTTCCCGATCATTCAGCACTGCGTGGGCAGGTTTCTGCGCGGGCAGTTGATGACGCCCGGATCCGCGCCCGGATCCGGGCGTTCAAAGCAGAGCAGGGCATGGTGATCTGTCCGCATACCGCGGTGGCGGCCGAGGTGTTGGCCGAACTGCGCGCAGCCGGCGACCGTCGGGCCTGGGCAATCGTCGCGACGGCACATCCTGCCAAGTTTGAATCGGTCGTCGAGCCCTTGGTGGGCGGGCCTATCGCCATTCCTGCGGGCATGCGCTACTGGCTCGATCGTCCCGCGCAGGCCGAGTTGCTCGCGGCCGAACCGGCGGCACTGGCGCGCCGCCTGATGCAGGCGAATTGACTGGGCCAGCATCGGCGGATACGGCTGCCGTGACAATTTGTTCGAATGCACAATCCGCAGGGACGTGTGCTGTCTGCAGCGTTGACGGATGTGCCTGGCCCTTGCCGGGGGTGAGGGGTTAAGGCCGGATTCAAGCCCTGGGGTGCAACCTGCATCCCATCTGTGCTGTTGCCAGTCCTAAAGGTTTATCATTCGGTCATGCGTATTGGTTTCCCCAGCCTTGTCCTGTTCGGCGGTCTGCTGATCGCGGGCGGAGCGTGGGCACAGGATCGCGGCGCGCCGGAACGTGCGGAGCCGCGCGTGGTCCAACCGAACAATCGCGAGATCATGCGCGCCCAACGCGAGGAGATGCAGCGCGGCGCACCCGCCTCGAATTTCCAGCCGCGGACCGAGCGCATGCCTGAGTCCGCCGGCCCGCGAAGCCGGCTGCTCAATGGTCGTGATATCAACGACAACCCATTGCGGTCCGCCCCCGTTGATCCGCGTGATCCACGAAGAACCGGCTATCAGACCCGGATCGAACCGCAGGATCTGCGCGGCGGCTATGTGCCGCAGGACATGCAGCGGGCGATCGAACGTGCGCAGTCCGAGCACGGTGGCAAGGTCTTGAGTGCCGATCGCATCCGCTACCGCGGTCAGGATACCTATCGGGTGAAATTGCTGACACCCGGTGGCCGGGTTCGGGTGGTGCAATTGTCGGAGACGGCAGCGTCCGCTCGCGAGAGCGAAAACCAACGGAAGGGAGACGAATAAGATGCGCATATTGCTGGTGGAAGACGAGGCGCCACTGCGCGAAACTCTGGCGGCACGACTGAAGCGTGAAGGCTACGCCGTCGATGTTGCCGCGGATGGTGAGGAAGGTTTGTTCCAAGGCAAGGAAGTGCCCTTCGATGTCGCCATCATCGATCTGGGTCTACCCAATATGAGCGGAATGGAGTTGATCCAGAAACTGCGCGCACAAGGCGCGAAGTATCCGGTGCTGGTGCTTACCGCGCGATCCAGCTGGCAGGACAAAGTTGAAGGTCTGAAGTCCGGCGCCGATGATTATCTGGTCAAGCCGTTCCATGTCGAGGAACTGCTCGCCCGCATCAATGCACTGATGCGTCGCGCCAGCGGCTGGACCCGGCCGCAGCTCGAATGTGGTCCGGTGGTGCTCGATACCACGGCACAGACGATCAGCGTCAATGGACAGATGGTCGAGTTGACCACCTACGAGTACAAGGTGCTCGAATATCTGATGTTGCACGCTGGTGAATTGGTGTCCAAGGCGGACTTGACCGAGCACATCTATCAGCAGGACTTCGACCGTGATTCGAACGTGCTCGAAGTGTTCATCGGTCGCCTGCGTCGCAAGCTCGATCCCGACGGGACTCTGAAGCCGATCGAGACGGTGCGTGGTCGCGGCTATCGTTTCGCGATTCCGCGCACGATCTAGCCGACAATCCAACGCCGCGTCGCCGGATTCTGGCGCGCGGCCGCTAACGATATGGCACGTCGCCGTCCGATCTCACTGCAAACGCGGCTGCTCTGGGCGGCCAGTCTGGCGTTGGCCGCGTTTCTGGGCGTGACCGGATACACGTTGGAACAGGCCTTCCGCAAGAGCGCCCTGCAGGCGATGCGTGATCGGCTGGAAAGCTACGTATTCACCTATCTCTCCGGCACCGACATCAGCAAGGATGGCACCCTGATCCTGCCGGAACTGCCCCCCGATCCGCGCTTCGATCGACCACAGTCGGGGCTCTATGCGGGCATTGTCGGAGCTCAGATCAACTGGCGCTCGCCATCCGCCCTTGGCCGTGAACTCCCGTTTGACCAGACGCTCGAGCCGGGCCGCACTTATTGGGAGGGTTCGCCGAGTCCGACCAACGTCGGAGGTGTCTATCGTTACTCGCGCGCGGTCACCTGGGAGGTGCCCAATGGCGGCGATGTCCTGCTCACCTTTCATGTCGCCGAGAACGACGCCTCGTTCAATCGCCAGGTGGCAGTGTTTCGCCGCACCTTGCTGACCCAGCTCGGTTCGGCTGCTTTCCTGTTGTTCCTGGTCCAGCTGTTGATGCTGCGCTGGAGTCTCGGCCCGCTGCGCATGGTGGCGCAGGATCTGGCCAGAGTAGAGCAGGGCGAGCGCGAACGCCTGCCGGATCACTATCCGCGCGAACTCAGTCCGCTGACCCTCAGCATCAATGATGTCATCGACAACGAACGCGAGCAGCGCACGCGTTATCGGCATACGCTCGGCGATCTCGCCCACAGTCTGAAGACACCGCTCGCGGTGATGCGCAGCGAGCTGGAGTCGGCGACGGATCCCGCTGCGGCCAAACGCGTGCTGGTCGAACAGGTGCGCCGCATGGACGACATCGTGGCCTATCAGCTGGCGCGGGCGGCGGCTGCAGGTCATGCGACCTTCTCGGCGCCGATCGCGATCGAGCCGCATGCCGAGTCGATCGTGCTGGGACTCGAAAAGGTGTATGTGGATCGCGGCGTGCTCTGTGAGTTCGACATCGCCGAGAACGCGCGCTTCTACGGAGAGAAAGGCGACCTGCTGGAGTTGCTCGGCAATCTGCTGGAAAACGCCTTCAAGTGGGCGCGCTCGCGCGTCCTGCTGACGGTGCACACGACGGTGGTGCCGATGGGTCGACGGCCCTTGCTGACGATCGCGGTCGAGGATGACGGTCCCGGAATCCCGCCCGAGCAGGTAGCGCAGCTGTTGCAGCGCGGAGTCCGCGGTGACGAAAGGGTCGAAGGCCATGGCATCGGCATGTCGATCGTGCAGGACATTGTCCGCAGCTATCGCGGCGAGCTGAAAGTTGAGGCCTCGACGGCGATGGGCGGAGCCCGCTTCGAGCTGCGCTTCTGATCCGGCCGAGGCCCAGGCCTCAGCCCGGATCCAGCGCCTCGATTTTGGCGGCGCAGATGAAGTCGTTCTCCGAAAGTCCACCTACATCATGCGTGTTGTAGCGGATCAGGCAGTGCCCGTAGCCGATTTCCATATCGGGATGGTGGTCCTCGGCGTGCGCAATCCAGGCCACCGCATTGACGAAGGCCATGGTCCGGTGGAAATCCTTGAAGGTGAAATCCTTGCTGATCCGATCGGCATTGTCGGAAAGTGACCAGCCGGGGAACAGGGCGATCAGCCCCTCGGACTCGACACGACTCAGCGCATGCTCGGGTCCTCTGCGCGCCCGACAGTGCTGCCGGGCCAGTTGTTCGATGCTGTTCATGACACTTCCTTGGTCTCCGACCCCCGTCGGTTCCCCGGCAACTTAAGGAAGCTGGCGCCGCGATGCAAGCGCTGCGTCACCAGCGCCGCTGAAAGACGCCCGTTTCCGTTGGCTGCCGGGGATCCGAATGGGTCGGGCTCACTGGCGCGCAATGACGAACTTGCCGAACGCCACCCCGATATCCCAGCCCTTGCCCTTGCCCGCCAGGGCCAGACTGACATTGCCCTTGGTCATCGCCGAGGCCTTGGCCGACTTGGCGGCACCGGCATGCGCCTCGCTGGCGACGTAGGTGCCGAGCACCTCGCTGATATTGTCGATGCCGGAGAATTCTCCGCGGCCGTCGGTGATTGAGGACTTGCCAAAGGTGATGCCGCCGCCCTTGGCCACCAGACTTACCCGCAGGGTTTGGCCATTATTGCAGCGTATGGTTCCGCTACCTTTGGCCGTCTTGTAGAACGCCGACCAGCCCTTGAGCTGGAAACTCATCGTGCAATCGGCCTCAGCGGCACCCACGTTGCTTGTCGCGGCCAGAAAGAAGAGTGCGAATAGCGGGGTAAACAGTCGCATGATGAGCTCCAGGAAAGATGGGGTGTCGTGGCAGGACCTGGCGCAGCCTCGGTTTGGGCGGCGAAGCAGTGCCTCACACGGCATGCGCTGATTTTGCCGGTCAGGGTGCAGATTGACCAGTACGCATCGCGCGTGGCGTCGGCTGCGGCTCAGGCAGCTGGCGCTACAATGGTGCCGATAGCATCTCCACAGGCCACCATGCTCACGATCAGCAGCAACGCGCAAACACATTTCCGTCGCATCCTGGAGCAGCAGGGGATCGCCGAACTGGGTATTCGGCTCTCGGCCGTGCATCCGGGCACCGTCAAGGCCGACTGTCGCCTGGAGTTTTGCGAACCAGACGATCTCCTCGGCGATGAGTGGATGCTGGAGTGCGAGGGCTTTGCGCTGTATGTCGCGGCTGACAGCACGGTCTGGCTGGATGCCGCCGAACTCGACTTCGTTGGTCAGGCCGGCGCCGCGCAACTGACCATCAAGGCACCTCATCTGAAGGGCAAGGTGCCCGGTAGCGAGGCAAGCATCGTCGAACGGGTGCGCCATGTTCTGGATTCCGAGATCGCTCCCATGCTCGCTGCGCACGGTGGCAAGGTCGCACTTCAGGAAGTCGATGCTGACGGCGTGGTCATCTTGCGCTTCGGTGGCGGCTGCCATGGCTGCGGAATGGTGGATGTCACGTTGAAGGAAGGCATCGAGAAGACGCTGCGCGAGCGGATACCTGAAGTGACGGCTGTCCGTGATGCTACCGACCACAGCAGTGGCAGTGCGCCTTATATGAAGCGCTGAACATGCCTGCGGCAGAGGATTCCGCTGAGCGCGAGGGCCTGGCCGGCTGGCTGCAACGGCATGGGTTACTGCTTCGTCTCGCCGGGTTCTATCTGCTGATCTCGCTGCCAACCTTGTTGATGGTCGAGGCGATTGTTCTGACCCTGGAGTTTCGCGAATTCTCGCGCGCTGCCGAGCAGGGTAGTCTGCTCAGGAGCATGGACGCTGAGGTGGCACGACTGCAGTCGCTGAACGCGAATCAGGCGCAGCCCTCGGATCAGGTGCTCGCGCGCGAGCTGGACTCCTGGATTCTCGGCATGGAGCGCCCGCGTCCCGGCGGTGAGTCGCAGACCTATGTGGTGCTTGAACTCAGCGACCAGCCCTTTGCAGCACTCCTGCAGGGACTGGACGGTCAACTGCTTGTCCACAACACCAATGCCGACCGCTGGCGCATGGCGTCCACCCTTGCCAGCAACGTCGCTGGCAAGGTCGATCGTGCTCAGGAAGTGGCGCGCAATGACGGCGCGCAGTGGATGCGACGCTACGCGGCTCCGCTGCGCACCGAGACCGGCGAGGTCAGCGCCCTGCTGGTGCTCGAAGTGCGCCTGCCACAACCCTGGCGCAAGCTGCTGTTCAAGGTCAGCTACGAATGGCCGCTGCTGATCACCTATCTGCTGGTGTTCTCGATCGGCACCTTTCTGTTTTTCAACCGCTGGGTCAGTGGCCGGCTCAATCGCATCGCCGCCGCCGCCGATGCCTGGCGTCATGGCGAGTTCAATGTTTCGATCGACGATCGGGCGGCCGATGAGCTGGGTCTGCTCTCGCACCGGCTCGACCGGATGGCAAACGATCTGCGCGAACTGGTCCATGCCCGGGCTGAAGTCGCCATGCTCAATGAGCGTGCACGCCTTGCCCGTGATCTTCATGACACGGTCAAACAAAAAGCCTTTGCGCTCAGTCTGCAGATCGCCACGGCACGTGCCCGCACACCGGACCAGCCTGGGGATTCTCTGCCGGCGCTGGAAGAGAGTGGCAAGCTCGCCGAGGAGATCCAGCGCGAGTTGGTGGTGATTCTCGATGAACTGCGCGAGGACGAGATGTCGTTGCGCTTTCGTGAAGAGCTCAATATGCGGATCCAGGCGTGGTCGCGGCGCAGCTCCGTCGCGGTCGAAGTCAATCTCGAAGCCGCTGAGCGGGTCGCGCTCAGCCATCGCGCCAGCCTGGTCCGTCTGCTCGATGAGGCGCTCGCCAATGTACTGCGGCACAGTGGAGCAACCACCGCCCGCGTCATGCTCGTGGCCCAGGGTGATCGGGTCATCCTGGATATCGCCGACAATGGTCGTGGCCTGGCCGCCGGCCGGCGTGAGGGCATGGGCCTGGGCAATATGCGCAGCCGCGCGGCCGAATTTCCCGATGGAAGATTTTCGGTTGACGGCAGCGATGGGGTGCGTATCGTGGTGAGCTGGCGTGAAACGGGAGCACATTGATGCAAGTGTCGTCGAAGATCAGGGTGGTGGTGGCCGATGATCATGATCTGGTCCGTCAAGGTATCCGCGCGTTTCTGCAAACCCAGCCCGACATCGAAATCGTTGGTGAGGCCGGCGATGCCGCGGCCGCAGCCGATGTTTGCGCATCCGTGCAGCCGGATGTAGCCCTGCTCGACATGGTCATGCCGGCCGGCGGCGGTGTCGAGGCGGCACGTCAGATTGCCCTGCGTTCACCTGGTACCCGTTCGGTAATCCTGACCTCGTTTGATCGCGAGCACGAGATCCGCGCTGCGCTCGAGGTCGGTGTGCTGTCCTATGTCTTGAAGGATGTCGCCGCGGCGGAACTTGCCGAGACCATCCGCAAGGCGCAGCGCAACGAAGCGGTGCTGCATCCGCGCGCGGCTGCCGTACTGATGCACTCGTTGCGGCTGCGCAGCGGTGATGGCGTTGGCATCCATGCGCTCAGTCAGCGCGAACGTGAGGTGCTCGAACTGGTTGCTGAAGGATTGAGCAATGCCCAGATCGCCGAGCGTCTGGGCATCGGCGACAAGACCGTCAAATCGCATGTCAGCAGTATGCTGGCCAAGCTCGATCTGAGCGATCGCACCCAGGCCGCAGTGATGGCATGGAAACGCGGCTGGGTGGCTTGACGGGCCGCTACGACGCGACCACGAGGGTTCGCATCCTGCTTACTTGAATTCGCGCAGATCTTTCAGGTCGCTGCTCTGCTCAGCGTACCAGGCCGCGATGTTCTCGATGTCCTCGTCCTTGAGGTTGGCGGCTTGTGCCTTCATCACCAGATTGCTGCGGGCGCCGGATCGGTAGTCTTCCAGCACCTTGACGGTGTAGTCGGCATACTGGCCGGCCAGCTTCGGATAGCTGCCATCGAGCGTTTTGTTACCGTCGACGCCATGGCAGCTGGCACAGACGACCGAGGCTTCCTTGCCGGCCTTGGCATCGCCAGCGGCATTCACTGCGTGCGCGCTGAGCAGGCCAGCCAGCAGAACAATCAAAAATACGGGACGCATGGGACGGATTCCTTGGTTCACTTGGCGGCTGCGAGGAAGGCCGAGATGTCGGCAATGTCCTGATCGGTGAGGCTCTGTGCCTGCGCGCGCATCGTCGGATGCTTGCGCTCGCCGGTCTTGTAGGCGTTGAGGGCAGCGACGAGATAAGCCTCATTCTGTCCGCCCACCTTTGGGACCGAGTAGTTCGGATAGGCGTTCTTGTAGCCCGCGATGCCATGGCATCCAGTACAGGTGTAGAACTTCTTCTTGCCCTGATCGGCATCACCGGCAGCCGAGCTGTTGCTGGAACCGACGGTCAGGGCGATTGCCAGCAGTGGAATGAACACACTACGCATGAGGCTGATTTCCTTGCAAAGAGAGAACGGCGACGGGCTAGAACAAGTCAGTCACGAAGTATAGCCAGCCAGGTTTGGAGTGAACAGCCGTTGCAACCGATTGCGCCTTCGCCGCATCGGAGCGTTGGTCCGCGCGAATGACCGGGGACCAGGCCCGCGCCCAGGCGCGGGCGGCGGCCAATCCTCCAAATTGCAGCATCCCGACAATTCCGTGTTCCCCGACTTCTGGCCTATGTGTCTGGTCTGGTGTTGTATTAAGGTACAACACCTTCCGAATTCTTCCTCGCTCCCTACAAGAAGCTATGAAAAAACTTACCTCGATCCGCCTTCGTACGTGTGTGCCTCTGGGCCTGATGCTGATCCTGCTCGGCTGCGGGCGTCCGGATAATTCGTCTGGGTCATCGTCCAACGGCCGGGAGGGCGAGGTTCCAGCCACTCCGGTGGAAGTGGCCACGGCCTTGCGCAAGCCGATTGCGGCCAGCTACAGCGGCACCGCAGCACTTGAGCCGGAGAATCAGGCCCAGGTCGTTGCCAAGGCGTCCGGTGTGCTGCTTGAGCTTCTGGTCGAGGAAGGTGATCTGGTGAAGGCGGGGCAACTGCTGGCGCGCCTCGATCCGGAAAAGCCGCGGCTCGAATTAACGCGCGCCGAGGCCAATCTGAAACGGCTTGAAAACGAACACCGCCGCGCCAGTGACCTTTATGCCCGGAAGCTGATCAGTTCCGAGGCGCATGATCGCGCCCGTTTTGATCTGGAGACACAAAAGGCTGCGTTCGATCTGGTCCGCCTCGATCTCGAATACACCCGCATCGTCGCGCCGATTTCTGGCGTCATCAGTGAGCGCATGGTAAAGGCGGGCAATTTGATTCAACTCCAGCAGGTGTTGTTCCGCATCGATGATTTCGAGCCTTTGCTGGCTGTGCTGAATGTGCCCGAGCGTGAACTCGCGACCATCCGTGCTGGCTTGCCGGTGTCGATGCACGTCGATGCAATGCCAGGCCGCAGCTTTGAAGGAAAAGTGGCGCGGGTGAGTCCGGTGGTGGAGGCGGGTACTGGTACCTTTCGTGCAACCACCGAGTTCAGCGATCCGACGAATATGCTCAAGTCGGGAATGTTTGGTCGGGTCAGTGTGGTCTATGACCAACGCGAAGACGCCCTGGTTATTCCGCGCGAAGCCTTGCTCGAATCCGAAACCGAGGCTGCGGTTTACCTGCTGGATCGTGAGCCGCCGGCTGCTGAATCGAGTGACAAACCCGCCGACAAGCCGGAGGAGAAGGGCTGGTTTGCCAGGATGTTTGCCGGCAAAAAGAAGGCCGAATCACCTGCTGAACAGCGCAAGCCCGGCGAGGACTGGTACGCCCGCCGTGTGGCGGTGAAGCTGGGCTATCTTTCGGGCGCCGATGCGGAAATCCTGGAAGGACTGAAAGAAGGCGACCAGGTCGTCACCATTGGCAAGAACGCCCTGCGCGAAGGTGCCTTGTTGCAGATTGTCGGAGCGCACCAGCCATGAGCGTGATTGAAGTCTCGACCCGACGTCGGGTCACCATTGGCATGGCGACAGTGACCGTGCTGCTGTTTGGTCTGATCGGACTGAGTGATCTCAAGGTCAATCTGTTGCCGGATCTTTCGTACCCGACCTTGACCATCCGTACCGAATACGTCGGTGCGGCGCCAGCTGAAATCGAGAACCTGGTCAGCGAGCCAGTGGAAGAGGCGCTTGGCGTGGTCAAGAATGTGCGCCGGGTGAAATCCGTATCGCGCGCTGGCCAGTCGGACGTCACCCTGGAGTTCGTCTGGGGCACCAATATGGACATGGCCGGGCTTGAGGTCCGTGAGAAGCTGGAAGTGTTGAATCTTCCGCTCGAAGTTTCGCGTCCGCAGTTGTTGCGCTTCGATCCCTCGACCCAGCCGATCTTGCGTCTGGCGCTGACCGGTTCGAGCGATGGCGCTGTTTTGAACGAGGCCGAGCTCAAGCAGCTCCGTCGTTTCGCTGATGAAGAACTCAAGCGCCGCCTCGAGCCGGTCGCCGGCGTCGCTGCGGTCAAGGTAGGCGGTGGCCTGCAGGATGAAGTCCAGGTCGAGATCGACCAGCAGAAACTCAAGCAGTTGAACCTCAGCATTGGCACCGTGATCGAGCGTCTGCGCAGTGAGAACGTCAATGTCTCTGGCGGACGACTCGATGAAGGCGCCGAGCGTTATCTCGTCCGCACGATCAACCAGTTCGCAACGGTTGAAGAGATCGGCAATATGCTGCTCAGCCCGAATGGCGACGTGACGCTGCGCCTGCGCGATGTCGCGGTCGTGCGTCAGGGCTACAAGGAGCGCGAATCGATCATCCGCGTTGATGGCAGAGAAGCTGTGGAGATCGCCGTCTACAAGGAAGGCGATGCCAATACCGTCAAGGTCGCCGAGGAGGTCCGCACGGTGCTAAGCGCACTCGAGAACTCGAAGACCATGCCTTCCGGCGCCAAGCTGCCGGTGATCGATGATCAGAGCAAGTTCATTCGCGGTGCGCTGGATGAAGTGAAGAGTGCGGCCCTGTTTGGTGGACTGCTCGCTATCCTCGCGGTCTATCTGTTCCTGGCCGACGCCCGTTCGACCTTTGTTATCGGGCTTTCGTTGCCGGTATCGATCGTCGCCACGTTCTTTTTCATGGATCAGCTTGGGCTCAGTCTCAACATCATGTCGCTCGGCGGCCTCGCGCTCGCGACTGGCATGGTGGTGGACGCAGCCATCGTCGTGCTCGACAACATTGCCAAGACCCGTGCCCTAGGCATGCCCCTGGTCGAGGCGGTAATAAAGGGAACCCAGGGCGTTTCGATGGCGGTCACCGCATCAGTGCTGACTTCGGTCGCCGTGTTCTTCCCGCTGGTATTCGTTGAAGGCGTCGCTGGCCAGTTGTTCCGCGATCAGGCGCTTACGGTGACGATCGCCCTGCTGGTGTCGTTGGCTGTTTCGCTGACCATGATTCCAATGCTGACGTCGATCGAATGGTCAGGGATTGGGCGTCAAGACGAACCGTTCCACGACAAGCCACTGTTGCCGACGCGGCGCATTCGTGACTGGCTGCTGCTACCGCTGCGTACCATCGGCTGGCTGCTGCGTTGGGTCGTCTTTTATGTGGTGCGGGCGGTAGCGCGGATCATCGGTCTGCTCGCCCTGGTTCTTGGCAAGGTGCTTCGGCCGGCGGCACTCTGGGTAGGCCGCAGGCAGGACGCCCTCGAGACGCGCTACGCCAATCTGATCCCGTGGATCCTTCGGCATCCTGCCAAGGTACTGTCGGTCGCCTTCCTGGCATTTGTCGCCAGCTTGTTCGTGCTGCCGACCCTGGGACTGGATCTGGTCCCGCAACTCGCCCAGGGACAGTTCGAAGCGACTATCAAACTGCCGCCGGGCACGCCACTGGCGCGTACCGATGCGATTGCGCGCAGTCTGCAGGATAGCCATCGCGATGACGAACGTATCGAATCCATCTTCGGTGTCAGCGGCGCCGGCACCCGGTTGGATGCAAATCCAACCGAGTCAGGTGAAAATATTGCCCGGCTGTTGGTATCGCTCAAGTCCGGCACCGATCGCGAAGCCGAGGCCGAGGTGATGACCGCGATCCGCAAGTCCGCCGCCGAACTCGGTGTCACCGATTCCACGTTCTCGCGACCGGCACTGCTCAATTATGCGACGCCACTGGAGATCGAGATCAGCGGCTACGAGCTTGATCGATTGCGCCAGGCCGGGCGCGCTGTCACCGATGCGCTGCGCAGTTCCGATCGCTTTGCCGACGTCAAATCCACCGTTGAGAGTGGACAGCCGGAAATCCAGATTCGCTTCGATCAGGAGCGCGCCGCCGCGCTTGGCCTAAGCACCCGTCAGATTGCCGATCAAGTAGTCCGCAAGGTTCGTGGCGAAGTCGCCACACGCTACAGTTTTCGCGACCGCAAGATTGACGTGCTGGTGCGCGCACGCGAGCAGGACCGCGCCTCGGTCGAGGACATCCGCAATCTGATCGTCAATCCAGAAAGCGACAAGCCGGTGACCTTGGCCGCCGTTGCGGACATTCTGGCGACCGAGGGGCCGGGCGAAATCCGCCGCTCCGACCAGGAACGCGTCGCGGTGATATCGGCCAACCTGCGCTATGGCGATCTCGGCACAGCAGTGTCTGTCGTGGAAGGCATGCTCGCCAAGGCCAACCTGCCTGCGGGCATCGGCGTGCGCGTCAGTGGCCAGAGCGAGGAACTCGACGCCTCGGTGGACTCGCTGGTGTTCGCCTTGTTGCTCGCAGTATTTCTGGTCTATCTGGTGATGGCCTCGCAGTTCGAGTCCCTGCTGCATCCCTTCGTGATCCTGTTTACCATTCCGCTCGCCATCGTTGGTTCGGTGCTGGGGCTGAAGTTGCTGGGCATGCCGTTGAGTGTGATCGCTGGCATCGGCATCATCATGCTCGCCGGCATTGTGGTGAACAACGCCATCGTGCTGATCGATTGCATCAATCAGCTACGCGCCGAGGGCGTGGAGAAATCGCAGGCGATCAGCCAGGCCGGGCGCTCGCGCCTGCGGCCGATCCTGATGACTACGATCACAACGCTTGTCGGCTTCCTGCCGCTGGCCCTTGGTCTCGGAGATGGTGCCGAGATTCGCCAGCCGATGGCGGTGACCGTACTCGCCGGCCTGAGCATCAGTACCCTGCTGACCTTGCTGGTGATCCCGGTGATGTACGCCCTGATGGATCGCAAGCCCGATCAGTACTACGTCGATTTGGCGCGACGTACCGCGCTGGCGAGCGAGTGAGGCAGGACTATGAGCCTGGTTGAAATGAGTCTCAAGCGGCCCGTCACTACGGTGATGGTGTTTGTTTCCCTGGTCGTCGTCGGCGTGCTCGCAGCAATTCGCCTGCCGCTGGAGTTTCTGCCCGAATTCGATGCGCCCTTCCTGTTTGTGTCGATCCCGTACGCCGGATCGACGCCCGAAGAGGTTGAGCGAACGATTACGCGACCCGCTGAGGAAGCGTTGGCGACGCTGCCCGGCGTCAAGCGGATCAATTCGAATTCACGGGCCGATGCGGCCGAGATATTCATCGAGTTCGATTGGAGTGCCCAGGTTGGCGTCGCCGCCGTCGAGGCGCGCGAGCGAGTCGAAGCCATCCGAAAGGATTTACCGAGCGACCTGCAGCGCATTTTTGTGTTCAAGTTTTCCAGCGCCGACCAGGCGGTCCTGAGTTTGCGCATTTCCTCTGGGCGTGACTTGACCAACTCGTACGACTTGCTGGAGCGCAAACTCAAACGGCCGCTGGAGCGGCTGCCGGGCGTGGCTCGGGTGGATCTCGATGGCGTCGAGCAGCCGGAAGTCCAGATCGAGTTGCTGGCCGATCGCGTAACGGCGCACGGTGTCGATCTTGCCGAGTTGAACCAACGCCTGCGCGATTCCACGTTTTCGGCCTCGGCCGGTCTGGTCAGCGAAGGTGATTCGCGGTTTCGCGTCCAGCCGATTGGCGAGTTGCAGAGTCTTGAGCAGATCCGCGCCTTGGTCATCAATGACAGCGGGCTGCGCCTGGGCGATATCGCCGAAGTTCAGCTGCGACCCGCACGCATGGACTACGCCCGCCACCTCGATATGCGGCCGGCGATTGCCGTCGAAATCTTCAAGGAGCGCGGCGCAAATCTCGTCGCGGTGGGACGCGCGGCGCTGGCTGAGGTGCAGCGGATTGGCAAGGATCCCGAAATGGAGGGCATCGAGATCTTCTTCATGCAGGACCAGGCCGACGGTGTGACCAGCTCTCTGCTGGAACTGGCTGAGGCCGGCCTGGTCGGGCTTGTGCTGTCAGTGATTGTCCTGTTCGCCTTCCTGCGCCACTGGGCGTCGACCCTGCTGGTCTCGCTGGCGATCCCGATCTGCTTTGCGATGACACTCGGGGCCATGTATTTCTTCGGGCTGTCGCTGAACATCCTGTCGATGATGGGTTTGTTGCTTGGTGTCGGCATGGTCGTCGACAACGCGGTGGTGGCGGTGGAGAGCATTTACCAGCAGCGCGAGAAGTGGCCGCACAATCCAGCCAAGTGCGCTGTGGTGGGTGTGCGCAATGTCACCTTGGCGATCAGCGCCGGCACGCTCTGCCACTGCGTCGTCTTCCTGCCCAACATCTTCGGTGAGAAAAATTTCATCAGCCTCAACCTCATGCACATCGCGATCACGATCAGCATGTCCCTGCTGGCTTCGTGGCTGGTCGCGGTGAGCCTGATTCCGATGGTCTCGGCGCGGATGGAAGCGCCCGACAAGGGCATCCATCAGGGTTGGGTGATCCGCCTGCGCGAGCGCTATGCGGCGATGATCGACTGGACCTTGCGTCATCGCATCAAGACGATGCTGCTTATGTTCGCGCTGATGGCGGTCAGTGTGATTCCGATCATGAACACCAAGATGGACATGTTTCCCACCGGAGAGTCCCGCGATCTCGATCTTCAGTACGAGCTCAACGGTGTCTACCAGCTGGAAGAAATGGACAAGGCGATCAGGCAGGTCGAGACCTACCTGCTCGCCAACCGCGACAAGTTCGAAATCAAGATGGTCTACAGCTACTTCAATGAGCGCGGCGATGCGTTTACCCGAATGGTGCTGACCGACGCCGACGATGCCAAGCGCTCAAGCGAACTGATCATGGAGGACGTCCGAAAGGGGCTGCCAAAGCTTGCAGTCGGCGACGTCAATTTCGGCCAGGGTCGCCGCGGCAACAGCGGGGAGGGGCTTACGGTTTCGATCATCGGCAATTCCAACACGTTGTTGAACGAGTTGGCGCCCAGTGTTCAGGAGGTGCTGTCGCGGGTCGAGGGTGTACGCGATGTCAAGGGTACGCAGGGCCGTGGCGATCGCGAGGTCCAGGTGCGTGTTGATCGCGAACGTGCGCTGTCCTACGGATTCAGCGCATCTCAGGTCGCGCAATTCATTGCGGTGGCGATGCGCGGCGCGCCGCTGCGCGAGTATCGGCACAATGGTCAGGAGATTCCGGTCTGGTTGCGTTTCGAGGGATCCGAATCGCAGGGTGTGGCCGATCTGCAGGGATTGCGCATTCGTTCGCCATCGGGCGAGTTGATTCCGCTGATGTCGCTGGTCGACGTCAGCGTGGGCGAAACGCCAACGGGCATTCGCCGCACCAATCGGCAGACCAGCTTGGAGCTCAGCCTCAATCTCGGCAAGGACGTTACCGCGGACGAAGTCCGCAAGCGCATCGAGTCCGCGATGAACGCGCTGAGCTTTCCCGCCGGATATCGCTGGAGCTTTGGCCAGGGATTCGATCAGGACAACGAAGCCGGCATGCAGATGCTATTCAATACCGGGATCGCCTTGCTGCTGATCTATATCGTCATGGCGGCAGTGTTCGAGTCACTGCTGTATCCGCTCGCGATCCTCACCTCGATTGGATTCTCGATATTGGGCATCTACTGGCTGTTCGCGATCACTGGCACCTATTTCTCCTTGATGGCCTGGATCGGTGTGCTGATCCTGATGGGGGTGGTGGTCAACAATGGCATCGTCATGGTGGAGCACATCAATCATCTCCGTGCGGAGGGACTCAGTCGTCACGACGCCTTGGTACAAGGCAGTCGGGATCGGCTGCGGCCGGTTTTGATGACGATGGCGACGACGATCTTTGGCATGTTGCCGCTGTGTCTGGGCAATACCCAGATCGGTGGCGGTGGGCCGCCGTACTTCCCGATGGCGCGGGCGATTGTCGGTGGATTGATTTTTTCAACCATCATCACCCTCGCCGTGCTGCCGGCGATCTATGCGATCTTCGATGACTGGCGCAGCGGCAGTGCGCGGTTCCTGATGCGTGCGATCGGTCGCGGCAAGCGTTCCGGACCGACCGCGATAACTGAAGCGGGGTAGGGCGGGGCACGATCGCCTCGCCCCTCCATCACTGGCTGCTCATGAGGCGTCGACCGGGCAGCTATTGCGGCATCGGGCCGGCGAGCAGTTGCGGATCAAGGCGCACGTCGAACCAGTTCATTCCCCAGTGCAGGTGGGGTCCGGTCGCACGTCCGGTGGCGCCGACCAGACCCAGCACATGGCCTTGTTCGATGCGGTCGCCGACTTCCACATCAAGCCGACTGAGGTGCACGAAAACACTCGATAGCCCATGCCCGTGATCAACAATCACGGTGCCGCCGGTCAAGTAAAGATCCGGCTTGGCGAAGCTGACGATGCCGCCTGCGGGTGCGTGGATCGGCGTGCCGGTCGGGGCGGCTACGTCGACACCGTAGTGCGGGCTTTTCGGCGTTCCGTTGAGTATCCGTTGACTGCCGTAGACGCCGCTGATTCGACCCCGGGTGGGCCAGATGAATCCGAACCGATAATCCTGGCGGGCATCATCGCGTTCGCGCGCGTGCCCGACTTCAATCTGCTCGCGCTGAATCCGCTCGGCGATCTGCGGCGGCGGATTGACGGTGGATTCCGGAACACCATCAACCCGCTCGATGGCGAAGCCGCGCGCGCGGATCTTTACGTCAACACTGCTGCGGACGCCGTCTGCGGTGATCGCGCTGACCCGCACCGTGCCACGCTCATCACGTCCGACGCCGAACAGAAAGCTGCCGTCACCGGCGACCCGCAACTTGCGCTCGCCGAGCATGACTTCACTCCCGGCCGCGGTCCGCCCGAGGACCAGGGCGCCCTGGGTCACCTCGTCAGGCAGATCCAGTGGCGCAGCAATGCCTTGAGCGGCCGCCACCGGCAAACCTGCCAAGGTGCTGAGCAGAAGCGTGAAGCACTGCAGCTGCCTCATGCGCGACGATCAAAGGCCAGGCGCATCCCGGTCTCGACTTGATCAAACGCACCGTCATGCCAGGCGCGCACGCCATTGATGAAGGTGCTGGCGATACTGGCGCGGAAGGTCTCACCTTCGAACGGCGACCAGCCGCAGCGTGCCAGCACGTCCTCGCGCCGAATCGTGTGGCTGCGTTGCGGGTCGACCAGGACCAGGTCGGCCCAATAGCCCTCGCGCAGGAATCCGCGGTCGCGCACGCCGAACAGTCGGGCCGGGCCATGCGCGCAGCGATCGACCAGGCACTCCAGACTGATCTGCTCATCGAACACGCGCTCAAGCGCACACTGCAACGCGTGCTGCACCAGGGGAAGCCCGCCCGGCGCATCGACATAGGGCTGGGATTTTTCCTGCAGGGTATGCGGCGCATGATCGGTTGCCAGGATGTCGAGCCTGCCCTCGCGCAGCGCGGCGATCAGGGCGAGGCGGTCCGCTGGCTGCTTGATCGCGGGGTTGCACTTGATGAAATTACCCAGTCGCGGATAGTCATCCGCGTCGAAATGCAGGTAATGCACACAGGTCTCGGCCGTGATGCGCTTGCCTTCGATCGGCCCCGGTTCGAACAGAGCGGCTTCTTCGGCGGTGGTGATGTGCAGGACATGCAGTCGCGTGTTGTGGCGTCGCGCCAGTTCGAGTGCGAGCCGGGTCGACTTGATGCAGGCCTCTCGGCTGCGGATCAGCGGGTGATGGATCGCGCTGACCGCATCGCCGAACTGTTGCTGGAACTGGAGCTGGTTTGCGTCGATGGTCGGCGTGTCTTCGCAGTGGGTCACTACGATCCCTGGCGCGTCGCGGAAGATGGCGTCCAGCGTCTCTGGATTGTCGACCAGCATGTTGCCGGTGGAGGCGCCCATGAAGATCTTGATGCCGCAGGACCGGCTGGGGTCGTGGCGACGGATCTCTTCGAGATTGTCATTGGTGGCGCCGAGATAGAACGAGTAATTGGCGGCGGCAGATTGTGCCGCGATGGAAAACTTGGATTCGAGCGACTCGATACTCACGGCTGGAGGTCGGGTATTGGGCATCTCCATGAAACTGGTGATACCGCCGGCAACGGCCGCGCGGGATTCGCTGCCGATATCCGCCTTGTGGGTCAGTCCGGGTTCGCGAAAATGCACCTGGTCATCGATCATGCCCGGCAGCAGCCAGCGCCCACGGGCATCAACGATGCTTTCGTCTGCCTTGGCTGTCAGGCCGGCACCGATCAGGTCGATGCGACCTGCCCGAATGCGCAAATCTCCTTCAAATCTGCGCCCTTCATTTACCATCACAGCGTTTTGTATCAGCCAGTTACGGGACATTCTTCAGTTTCTCCTGATGCTGTTGCGGGCCGGCCTGGGCTTCGTTCGGCAGAACGGGAATTGTCGGCTCTCGCAGCGGATTGCGTCTCCAGAACGCGCGGGGGAACTGGTCGGGTACGGCATCGAATCCACCATCGACGAAAGGGTGGCAGCGCAAAATCCGTGCGCTACCAAGCAGAACCCCGCGGGTCGCGCCGAATCGGCTGATCGCCTGCGCACAGTAGCGTGAGCAGGTTGGGTGATAACGGCAGCGGGTACCCAGCAGCGGGCTCAGCCAGCGCTGATAAAGTTTGATCAAACCCAGTAAAATTCTGCTCATTCAAGGCACGCAGACGCCCGTAGCGATAATGTGTCATTGTTGCAGAAGTCAACGCTAAACCGGTCACCTCCGGTACGGTTTTGCCATGCGGATCGCTTCGGAAATACTGTCCTCCTGGTGCTCTGGATCTGCGTCAGACTGCCGACCCCGGCGATTGCAACTTGCCGCGTAGGGGGGCTTACGCTATAACACGCGCCCTTTGAGTGTTGCCGGCCAGGTCGGCAGCACTCGGTACCCGAAGTCACGAGGTAAGTGCATGGCCAAGCCCACCAAGAAACCTGCTCCCGCTGCCAAGAAGCCGAGCAAGCCCGCCGCGAAGGCCAAGGCCGCTCCGAAAAAGGCCGCCGCCAAGCCGGTCGCGAAAAAGGCTGGAGTGGTCAGCAAGCTGGTGCGGGCCGTAATCGGTGCCGGCAAGAAGGCCGTCGGTGCGAGCAAGCCTGCCGCCAAGCCAGCTGCCAAGCCGGTCGCCAAGCCCGTCAAGAAGGCCGTCAAGCCGGTTGCCAAGCCAGCACCAAAGACGTCCAGCAAGCCGGCGCCGAAATCCGCGGTCAAGGCGCCGGTCAAGCCTGTCACCAAGGCTGCCGCCAAGCCCGTCGCCAAACCGGCCGCCAGCAAGACCAAAAAGGTCGCAACACCTATCACCAAGTCAGCGGAGCCCAAGGCCGCGCCCGTTGCCCGATCCACACCGGTTGCCAAGGCAACAGCGACGGCAGTGGCGAAAGCAGTGGCGTTGCCACCCAAGGCCAGCAAGAAGCCGGTCCTGGTTCCGATGCGCAAGAAGGAGCCTATCTCAGTGCGGGTTGAACTTCCCAAAGGTTACAAGCCATCGGCCAAAGAGCCATTCATGAATTCCCGCCAGTTGGCCTACTTCCGTCTGAAGCTCAGCAGTTGGCGCAATGAACTGGTCGAAGAGTCGAAACAGACCATAGACAATCTGCGCGACGAAGTCCGTGATGTCGGTGACGAAGCCGAGCGCGCCACGCGCGAGACCGAAAACTCGCTTGAACTGCGCACGCGTGATCGCTATCGCAAGTTGATTTCCAAGATCGACGATTCTCTGCGTCGCATCGATGACAGCAGCTACGGCTACTGCATCGATACCGGGGATGAAATCGGTCTCGACCGCCTCGAAGCCCGCCCCACCGCCGAACGCACTGTCGACGCCCAGGAACGCTGGGAACATCGTCAAAAACAAATGGGTGAGTGAGCCGCTTTGACGATGCGCTCAGCATCGTCAGGCGAACGAACGCCCGGCATGGCGAGGGCATGGCGAGGGCATGGATGCCCGAGGTAGGGCAACGCAGGAGCAGTTGCCGGATGCCCGAGGTAGAGCAACGCAGGAGCAGTTGCCGGATGCCGGGCCGGGCAGGTCCACCAGGGACGGTTCCCCGTGCCTCTCAGTTCATGATGCCGTTAGCATCGTCAGGCGAACGAACGCCCGGCATGGCAAGGGCATGGCGAGGGCATGGATGCCCGAGGTAGGGCAACGCAGGAGCAGTTGCCGGATGCCCGAGGTAGAGCAACGCAGGAGCAGTTGCCGGATGCCCGAGGTAGAGCAACGCAGGAGCAGTTGCCGGCGAGGGCATGGATGCCCGAGGTAGAGCAACGCAGGAGCAGTTGCCGGATGCCGAGAGCGATCGCCTTGCACCAGGGATGACTTCTGCCTGATGCCGCACTGACGGCCGTGCCATGTCCAGCACCCTCATCCGACCTTCGGCCACCTTCTCCCGCACAGCGGGAGAAGGGCTTGATCGCCTCTCCCGCTTCGCGGGAGAGGGTACTGAGGGTGGCCAACACACCGAGTTGCTCACCAGCCCTCAGCAACCCATCAACCCGCCGTAGCCAAGCGCTGCTCCGCCTCTGAACGAATCCGCGCATGCAAGGCCGCCAGCCCGTTGTTTCGGGTAATCGAAAGATGCGAATTCAATCCGATTGCCGTGATGAAGCTCGGTGTCGTGGCCAGAATTTCGGCTGCGCTGCGTCCCGAATAGACGCGCAGCATCAGGGTGATCAGTCCCGAGACAATGGCCGAATCGCTGATGGCGTGGAAGTGCAGGGTCGCGGCATCGCCGTCGGCGACGACCCAGACCAGTGACTGGCATCCCTGCAGCAGGTTCTGCTGCGTCTTCCATTCCTCAGGAAACGCCGGCAACTTTCTACCAAGATCGATCAGGTACTGATAGCGCTCGCTCCAGTCGCCAAAAAACCCGAACTCCTCGGCGATTGCCGCCTGTGCTTCCTCGCTGGTTTCCAAGGGTACGTCGCTCATGAGCGAATATTCCAGCGCGGGCCGGCCGGGGTGTCTTCGATCTCGACGCCGAGTTCGGCAAGCTCTTTGCGAATCGCGTCGGCGCGGCCGAACTCCCGTGCCTGCTTGGCCGCCTGACGCTCGGCGACGCGTGTCTCGATCTGGGCATGACTGAGTGCACAACTGCTGGCGGCGCGATTGAACCAGGCTTCTGGTGCCTGTTGCAGAAGGCCGATCAGGCCTGCTGCGCCAAGCAGTTCGGCCTTGCGAGCACGTCGCTCCGCGGCCGATTCGGCGCGGCGGGCATCGGCGGCGAGTTGGGCCAGGATCGCCAGCGCCTGCGGTGTATTGAGATCGTCGCAGAGCGCGGCTTCAAAGGATTCCGGAACCTGGACATCTGCGTCCGCGAGTTCGACGTCGGCGAGTTCGCGCAAGGTGCCATAGAGCCGATCCAGCGTGCGCACGCTCTGCTCGATCAATGCGTCGGACCAGTCCAGTGGCTGACTGTAGTGTGCCGACAGCAGGGCATAGCGCAGCGCCTCGGGCGGATGTTCTGCGATCAGATCGTGTACGCGGAACACATTGCCGAGTGATTTCGACATCTTGCGCCCGTCCATGTTCAGCATGCCGTTGTGCAACCAGAAGCGTGCAAATATCTTTCCGCCGTGCGCGCAGGTGCTCTGCGCAAGCTCATTCTCATGATGCGGGAATTGAAGATCGACGCCGCCGGCATGGATATCGATGGTGTCGCCAAAATGCGCCTCGCACATTGCCGAGCATTCGATGTGCCAGCCTGGCCGGCCACGACCCCAGGGCGAATCCCAGCCGGGGAGCTCGGGCGTCGACGGCTTCCACAGCACGAAATCTCCCGGCTGACGTTTGTACGGCGCGACTTCGACACGCGCACCGGCAAGCATCTCGTCGGTGCTGCGGCGCGATAGCTTGCCGTAATCCGCGAACGAATCGACGGCAAACAACACGTGGCCCTCGGCGACATAAGCGTGGCCACTGGCGACCAGGCGCTCGCACATGCGCACGATATCCGCGATGTGATGGGTTGCATGTGGCACCAGGTCTGGGGCATCGGCACCGAGAGCCGCCATGTCGCTGGCGTAAGCGGCGCTGAACTTGTCGGTGATGACGTGGATCGGCACGCCTTGTTCGATCGCCGCCGTATTGATCTTGTCATCGACATCGGTGATGTTGCGCGCGTAACTGACGTTGCCGAACAGGCGCCGCAGCAGTCGCGCCAGGACACCGAACAGCACAGGTGGCCGCGCATTGCCGATGTGCACATAGTTGTAGACGGTCGGGCCGCACACGTACATGGTGACGCGCTCGGGATTGGCGGGCTCGAAGACTTCGACTTGCCTGGTCAGATTGTTGTAGAGCTTCAGTTGCATGATCGGGTTCCGGTTCAGCCTCTGATTCTACCCGGCCGTTCCCCGGCCAGGCGGTCTGCGCGTGCCCCGATCTGCCAATTGCTCATATCTGCTGCCACGCCCTCGGCGTCGCGCGCAGGTGCGGTCCGGCACGGAATTCCCACAGACTCTGTTCATTGCCGGCATGCTGTAATGCGGCTATTGCATACCCGAAGGAGCTTGTTTCATGAACCGTTTTGTACTGCTGGCGGCTCTGACCATTCCTTTTGCCACCTTCGCCCAAGGCGAGTATCACGAGGCGCCGTTGGAGAATGTCTCCTACGGCTATGCCGATGTGCTGCGCGTCGATCCGATCTATCGGACCAGCCTGGTGCGGGAGCCGCGTGAGGAGTGTTTCGAGGAGCCGACGACTTATCGCGAGCGGTCCGGCGGCGATGCCACCGGCGGTACGGTATTGGGCGCGATCATTGGTGGTGTGATCGGCAACAAGGTGGGCCGCGGTGACGGTCGCCGCGCTGCGACCGCTGCCGGCGCGGTTATCGGCGGCGCGATCGGCCATGACATCGACAAAAACAATGGTTCGCAGCCCGGGCGTGAATACCAGGGAACGCGTGAGGAATGTCGTGTCGTGGAAGTTGAGCGCAGCGTGCGCGAGATATCAGGATACGACGTCGAGTATCGCTATCGCGGCGAGGTGTTCATGTCGCGGCTCAGCTACGATCCGGGTCAGCGCCTGCGCATCCGGGTATCGGTGGCCCCGGTCGAGTAGTCTTTGCGCCGTACCGATCAGCAGCCGATTGGCACGGATCGGCGGTCTTGGATACCGTGACCGCGCTGGTTAGACTGCGTTTTTCAGGGGCGATGCACAATGCTGCGGTTGATTTTCCGCCACCTCAGCGGCTCGAGGCGCGGAACTGTTGAGGTCTATCCGGCCTCGCGCTTCCAGACGCTGACGATCGGACGAGATCCGGGATCAGACCTGCGCTTTCATCCCGAAATCGACGCCGTCGTCAGTAGGCATCATGCGCTGATCGAGTGGCGGCCAAGCGAAGAAGCTCTGACCCGATTTGTCCTGATTGACCTGCTGTCGAGCAATGGCACCCTGCTCAATGGGCAGGCCTTGGCCAGCGCTGGCGAGGAACTGAAAACCGGCGACCGCATCCAGTTCGGCCGCGGCGGCCCCGATGTGCTGATCGAGATCGACGAGCTGCCCGATCAGCAGGACCTTCCGGCCGCAGGGATTCCGCGGGTTTCCCGGACCCAGGAAATGCCCGTGGTCACAGTGCTCAGCGGCCGCACGGTGAAAGGTCGCGATTAGTGCAGGGTGAGGTCGCCAGCGCGCTCACGTCCAATCGTCAATCGGCTCAGCTTGGTCCGCGTCCGTGGGAGGTGCGAGCAGTCTCGCGCGGAATTCGCCCTCGGCCAGCCGCACGCTGACCTCGTCGCCTGCTGCCAACCCACGACTTGAGCGCAGGACCGTGCCAGCGGCGTCGAAGGCGATCGCATAGCCGCGCTGCAGGGTCGCCAGCGGGTTGAGGGCATTGAGCGTGCGCGCCAGGGTACGCAGGCGTTCGGCGCGTTGCCGAAGAATCTGCGCCTGGCTGTTTTGCAAGCGGCCGTGGGCGCGGCCAGGCAGGTCGCGCAACTGGATCAGGCGCAGACGCGGATGTTGCTGCTGCAGGCGGGTGGCGCTGAATCTGAGTTCTGATCTGCGGGTGTCGAGTCGCACGGCCATGACCGCCAGCAGGCGCGCGTGCTGACCCCGTAGACGTTCGGCAAGTTGCGCCAGGCGGTTCAGCGGGTGCCAGGCACGCAGGCGTGCATGCGCCGAGTCGAGACGTTGTGCATTGCGTTCGGTCCGGCGGGTATGCAGCGCCTCGATACTCCGGGTCGCTGCGAGCAGGCGCCGAGCGAGGTGCTGGGCGTCGGGCACGATCAACTCCGCGGCCGCCGATGGCGTTGCAGCGCGCAGATCGGCGACAAAGTCGGCGATGGTGAAATCAACTTCGTGCCCCACCGCGGAAACGACCGGTGTGCGACAGCTGTGGATCAACCGGGCCAGGGCTTCATCATTGAAGGCCCACAGATCTTCGATCGATCCGCCGCCGCGGGTGAGCAGAATGACGTCGAAGCATGCCGCTTTGTCCGCTGCACTGAGCGCGCGACGCAGGCCTGCCGCGGCCTCGTTGCCCTGCACCAGACTTGGAAAGACATCGACCTCGATGAGTGGGAAACGACGTCCCAGCACCGAAAGCACATCGCGTATCGCCGCGCCGCTCGCCGAGGTGATCAGGGCAAGGCGTCGGGGCAGGGCGGGCAGGGATTTTTTGTGCTCTGTGGAGAACAGACCTTCGGTTTCGAGCTTGAGCCTGAGTTCATCGAACTGGCGCTGCAGGGCGCCGAGCCCGGCTTCCTCCATGTGTTCGATCTGCAGTTGGAATTCGCCCCGCGGCTCGTAGAGGGTGACCCGGGCGCGTACCAGGACCTGTTGGCCGTCGCCTGGCGCGAAGCGCAGATGCATGGCGCGCGGCCTGAACATGGCGCAGCGCACTTGTGCGCCGATGTCCTTCAGAGTGAAATACAGGTGCCCTGATTTGGCGCGCATGAAGTTGGAAACTTCGCCCTCCAGCCAGAGCAGCGGGAGTCCACGCTCCAGTAGTTCGCGTGCAGCCGCAACCAGTCCCGTCGGAGACAGTACCTGGCGTTGCGAGAGTGGGGGCTCGTTCGGAATCATCGCGGTCAACGGAACGGGCCGAGCAGCAGTTCGCGCGCAGCCGCCACCAGTCCCGTCGGAGACAGCAGCTGGCGTGGCGAGAGTGGGGGCGCGTTCGGAATCATCGCGGTCAACAGAACGGGCCGAGCAAGATAGCGCAGCCTCGACCCGCCGTCATCGGTTTCGTCTAGGGTCGCGCTCCGGTGCGCGTGGATCGAAATAAACCGCTTGACGTCGACGCCGCAGCGCGCTGCACTCTGACCATGCCACCTCCTGCTCCTACCGCGGCTGAAGTCGCCGCGCGCGCCTCCGATATCGCCATGCGCGCGCTGCGTGCCATCCCGACATGGTCGGTGCTGACAATGGCGCAGATCTATGAAGAAGTGGACGGTCTGGCCAGCATGGCGGATCGAGTCGGTGATCAATCGGTTGCCGATGCTGCCATTGAGTTGACGGTCTACCTCAGTTCCCTTGTCGAGGCGGGCAGCCAGGCAACGCCAGCGCAGAGGGAACAGGCGCTCGAACTCGCTCAGATGCTCGCCAGCAGCAGTGGCAGCGCGAGCACGCCCGAGACTCCTGCGGCGCCGGCAGCGCGCGCGGAGCGCAAACACCGTGTCGTTCTGTATATGTTCCCCGAGGGACACGAGCTGCCCGGACTGGCCCAGCAACTCGGTCACGAGCGCTACGCCGTCCGCAGCATCAGTGAGGCCAATCGCGCCTTGGCCGAGCTGAAGACGACGCCGCCGGACGCCTTGATTATGGACATCTCGATGGTCAGTCTGCTCGGCAACCTGCTGGACGCCGCCGAGCGCGCCAGCGGCGCTGAGCGTCGCCGGCCGCTCTCCCTGGTGCTCAACAATGATGGCGACGTCCGCCAGCGCTTGTTCGCTCAGCGCGCCGGCGCCGATGCGGTTCTCGAGGGCAGCGATGCCGAGCGCGTGGTGCAGCGATTGACCGAGCTTTTTGTTGCGCAGCGCCGCGAGGACGCGCGCATCCTGATCGTCGATGACGACCGCGATATGGCGATGTTCTGCGAGACCGTGCTCGGCTACAAGGGAATGACCACCAAGGTTGCGCACAATGCGCGCAGCGCACTCGATGCGCTGCAGGAATTCAAACCCGATCTGGTCCTGCTCGACCTGTACATGCCCGATATGAACGGCATCGAGGTGGCGCAACTGATTCGCGAACGCCCGGATATGGCCCTGGTCCCAATCATCTTCATGTCCGGCGAAGAAAGCCTGGACAAGCGCTTCGACGCAATCCGCATGGGTGGCGATGATTTTCTGGAGAAGCCGGTCAAACCCAGGCATTTGATCGCTTCGGTCAGCTCGCGGGTCGGTCGTGCGCGCCTGCTCGCCGCTGGGCATTCGGCGGCGGCGGTGCGCACACCCGCGCGCTCGGGACGCATGGATCGCGCCACCCTCGTTCACGAAGTGGAACGCTCACGGCGCGGTGAATTGGGTGAATGCGTGGGGCTGATCCTGCTCGCGGTCGACGATCAGCCTTCGCTCGCCCGGCGCTTGGGATTTGTGCGTACCGGCGATCTGGCCCAGCAGATCATCTCGGTGCTCGCGCTGGAGCCCGCGTTCAAGGCAGGCATCTGCACGGTCGGAGAGTTTTCATTCCTGGCACTGCTGCCCGCTTCATCCGCGGGTGCACTCAAGGTGGCGGCGGAGAATGTCCGCACGCGTCTGCAGGGACGTGGTTGGCTGGCCGCAGACGCGCCGGTGCGGGTCAGCTTCACCGCGACCTTGGCCCGCGTCGATGAGGGCAGCTACTCGATCGACGACGTGGTTGCCCAGCTCGGAACTGCGCTGCACACCCTGCAGGAACAGGGCGGTGCCCGCCTGCAGCAACTGGATTTCGAGTTGGCGGAGCAGCGTAAGGAATCGGTCGAAGAAGCGCTCTCGCGCGCCATCCTCAAGCGTCCCCTGCGCAGCGAGACTGCGAGACTTTCTTACCGAAGCCTGGTGCCGATGCGTGGCCAGCACTCCAATCAGTTCCTGGTCAGGCTTACCTTGGTCGCTCCGCGTTCTGGCAAGGAGACACTGATCGAATCCGGCCACTTCCTTCCCATTGCGCGCGAATTGAATGTGATCAAGAGTCTCGATCGCTGGATGCTGCACAGTGCCGGACAGGCCGCCGCGCAGCACGCTGCACATCGCGGAGACACCCGAGTACTCATGCCATTGTCGTTGGAGAGCCTGGCCGAGCCCGCGTTCTGCGACTGGTTGATGGCTGAGATGAACGGTCTGCGGATCGATGCCGATTCCATCGCCATCGTGCTCGATGCCGCTGCCATGGCGGCGGAAGTATCGCGCTACAGCCGCCTGATCGACCAGCTGCAATCGACCGGCGCACGTATCTTTCTCGGCGGATTCTCCGAGGGCGGCAATGATCAGTTGCGGCTGTGCCGACTACCCAGCACTTATGCCAACATCATTTCGATGACGCCGCCACCGGAAGCGGTGGTCGCGGACTGGGCAGAATTGCGCCGCAAGCTGATCCATGAGTCGCTACGCCACGGCAAGATTGTCGTGGTCGACCATGTCGACGAAGCCGCAGCCCTGGGCGAATTGTTCAAGGATAATGTGCACTACGTGCTGGGCGATGCTGTCGGCGGCTGGACAGCCGACATGGTGGCGAGCGAAATCCGCTTGGGTTAGCAGTCAACGTGGTGGGCCGGCATGGTTGACGGTGCCGACGCTGATAGCGCGATGACCAGCGGATCTGTCAGATCTGGCTCCCTGCGTACTTCAGATGGCACCGCCTCTGGAGTTGGAGCAGGCCAGCCTGCCGTTCGATTGTCCCAATCATTCAACCTGTCAAAGCCTGATGATGATGGCGCAGATGATCCTCGATGAAGCTCTGGATAAACCAGTAGCTGTGATCGTATCCCGGATGCCGGCGTAGCGTCAGCGCCTGGCCGGCGCCTGCACATGCTGCCTCGAAGCGCTCAGGTTGCAGTTGCGCATCGAGAAAACGGTCGGCCATACCCTGGTCGATCAGGATTTCTCCGGGGAACAACTGCTGGGAGACGAGCGCGCTGGCATCGTACTGATTCCATGATTCGGGATTCCCACCCAAGTAAGCAGTGAATGCCTTGTGCCCCCAGGGAACAGCGCTCGGCGCGACGATCGGGGCGAATGCAGAAACCGAGCGATAGCGCTGCGGATTTCGCAGCGCAATGACCAGCGCGCCGTGGCCGCCCATCGAATGGCCGCAGATTCCACTGCGTCCGGCATCGATTGGAAAACGTCCGGCAATCAGATCCGGCAACTCGCTCGAGACGTAGTCGTACATGCGGAATCGATCCGCATACGGCGCCTCGGTTGCATTCAGATAGAACCCGGCGCCTTCGCCGAACTCCCAATCTCCGGTGGCGCCGGCGATTCCGGTGTCGCGCGGGCTGGTGTCGGGCGCGACGAGAATCAAGCCGAGATGGGCAGCCAGGCGCTGTGCACCGGCTTTGATCATGAAGGTCTCTTCGGTGCAGGTGAGCCCGGCGAGGAAGTACAGTACCGGCAACGGTTGTCGGGTCGATTGCGCGGGCTGATACACACTGAACCGCATCGGTCCACAACTTTGCGATTGATGCAGATAGCTGCCCTGCACACCGCCGAAGCAGCTTTGTTCCGAAATGATTTCGACGCTCATCGGTTCAATACACCACGACCGAGCGGATCGATTCGCCGCGGTGCATCAGGTCGAAGCCCTCGTTGATCCGCTCGAGCGGCAGCGTATGGGTGATCAGGTCATCGATATTGATGCGGCCTTCCATGTACCAGTCGACAATTTTTGGCACATCGGTACGGCCGCGCGCGCCTCCGAAGGCGCTGCCGCGCCAGTTGCGGCCAGTGACCAGTTGGAATGGACGCGTGCTGATTTCCTGGCCGGCGCCGGCGACACCGATGATGATGCTGGTGCCCCAGCCCTTGTGGCAGCACTCGAGTGCCTGTCGCATCAGTTTAGTGTTGCCGACGCATTCGAACGAGTAATCGGCGCCACCTCGCGTCAAGGACACCAGATAGGGAACAAGATCACCCTCGACCTCGTTGGGATTGACGAAGTGCGTCATGCCGAATTTCTCAGCGAGCGACTGCCTGCCCGGATTGATATCCACGCCAATGATCATGCCAGCTCCGGCCATACGTGCGCCCTGGATGACATTGAGTCCGATCCCACCCAGACCGAACACCACCACGCTGCTGCCGGGCTCGACTTTGGCGGTGTAGATCACTGCACCGATGCCGGTCGTAACGCCGCAACCGATATAGCAGACCTTGTCGAACGGCGCGTCTTCACGAATTTTCGCCAGGGCGATTTCGGGGAGCACGGTGAACTGCGCGAACGTCGAGGTGCCCATGTAGTGGTGGAGTTTTTCACCAGCCAGGGAGAACCGGCTGCTGCCATCGGGCATCAATCCCTGGCCTTGGGTCGAACGGATTGCCTGGCAGAGGTTGGTTTTGGGATTCAGGCAGTATTCGCATTCGCGGCACTCGGGCGTATACAGCGGAATGACATGATCGCCCTTGCGCAGGGACTTCACGCCGGCTCCGACCTCGACCACGATGCCGGCACCTTCGTGTCCCAGGATGGCGGGGAACAGGCCTTCCGGATCGTCGCCAGACAGCGTGTAGGCGTCGGTATGGCAGATCCCGGTGGCTTTCAGTTCGACCATCACCTCGCCAGAGCGAGGTCCCTCCAGGTCCACGGTTTCAATCGTCAACGGAGCACCGGCTCGGTGAGCAACAGCAGCGCGAACTTTCATGGGAATCTCCTGGGCGTTGCATGGCGGTGATTGTGTCGAGTCTGCACAGCCTGCGCGGCAATCGCAACAATGCGATGATCAGCGCATGGCAAAGGGCGGGGCTGGATGAGCTACAGAATCGAATGGCTGGACGCGATCGCCGCAGTCCGACCAGAGCTATGGAACTCCCTGCTGCCGACTGCCAACCCGTTTGTGCGGCATGAGTTTCTGCATGCTCTGGAAGAGAGCGGCAGCTTACGCGCCGATCTTGGCTGGCGCGCGCATCACCTTGCGCTCTGGCAGGGCGATCAGCTGGTCGGCGCCGCGCCCTGCTATCTCAAGTCCAATTCGCATGGTGAATTTGTCTTTGACTGGAACTGGGCTGAAGCCTACGAACGTGCTGGCGGTCGCTACTACCCCAAGCTGCTGTGCGCGGTGCCGTATTCACCAGTGACCGGGCCGCGACTGCTGGCTGGTGCGTCCGATCGGACCGATGAGATTCGGCGGCGCTTGCTCGACGCGATGTGCCAGCACTGCGATGAACGCCGCTGGTCGAGCGCGCATCTGAATTTCTGCCTGACCGATGAGGCTGAACTGGCATCGACTGAACACGCGTCATGGTTGCCGCGTTTCGATTGGCAGTATCACTGGCAGAATCCCGGCTATCGTCACTTCGATGATTTTCTCGCTGCGCTGACTTCGAAAAAGCGCAAGAACATCCGCCAGGAGCGCGCCCGCTTCAAGCAGGACGAATGGCGGATCGAGCGCCATCGCGGTCGTGACATCGACGCCGATCTGATGGACGATCTCTACCGGTTCTACGCGAGTACGTTTCTTGCCAAAGGCAATGTGCCGGCGTTGACGCGCGGATTTTTTACGCAGCTGATCGACGCCATGCCCGACGCCGTGATGACGGTTGTTGCCAGCCGGAACCACGAACGCGTGGCTGCATCGTTCTGCCTGCAAGGCCCCGACACCTTGTACGGTCGCTACTGGGGTTGCAGCGAGGAAGTGCCCGGTCTGCATTTCGAGTGTTGCTATTACCAGGGCATCGAGTACTGCATCGAGCAGGGCTTGCAGGTGTTCGAACCAGGTGCGCAGGGTGAGCACAAGATCGCGCGCGGATTCCTGCCCGTCCGAGTTCATTCACGACACCATGTGCGCGACCCGGGATTTCGCAGCGCACTCACTGATCACCTGGCCATCGAGGCGGTTCATCAGGAACGCTATCGCGAAGTGCTGCTCCAGCATTCGCCATTCCGCACAGACTGAGTGCAAGCCGCCGGGCGCGGGATGGCTGCGCTTACTGTGTCGTGCGTTCGGTCGCCGGCGCGGAAATTGGTATTTGCCTGCGCAGCGCATAGATCAACCAGGCGACGGCGGCGACCACGGCGCCGGCAAGGAAGGCAGCGCGACCGCCACCGAGATCCCACATCGCGGCGGACAACAGCGCACCGATCACGCCGCCCACGCCCGAGGAGAATCCGTACAGCAGGCTTTGCCCTGCCGCTGCGCGTCGGCCGGGAAAGAACTCGGTCATCTGGCGCATGCAGCAGGCATGGAATACGGCAAAACCAAAAGCGTGCAAGGTCTGCGCCAGCGCCATGATGATCAGCGAGTCGGCGAGCAGGGCGGTCATGATCCAGCGCAGTACAGTCAGCGCGATGCAGATCGAGATCAGTCGGGGCGCGCCATGGCGGGCGATCAGTCTCGGCACGCGCCAGAACATCGCAATCTCGATCGCAACGCCGAGCCCCCAAAGTGCTCCAATCGCAGCGCCCGAATGGCCATGGGTCTGCAGATGCAGGGTATAGAACACATAGAACGCGCCAAAGCCAACCTGCATCAAGAGGGCCACCAGCAGGAAGCGGCGAACGCCCGGGCGCCGCCATAGATGACCGGCATCGCTCAGATCATCAAGGTGCTGTGTGGGCTGGTCGTGCCGATGCGGCCAGGCCGCGGCCACCATCAACACGAACAAGGGCAGAGTGATCAAGGGAAATGAGTTGCTGCCGAGTTGATCGAGCAGCCAGCCATAGCTCGACGCCACGATCAGGAAGCCGACCGAGCCCCAGAGCCGGATGCGTCCGTAGTCTTCGCTGCGCGGCCCGAGCGCCGACAGGGTCATCGCTTCGAACTGTGGCATGACGGCGTTGTAGAACAAGCCGAACACCGCCATCACCGTCAATAGCGCCAAGGCACCAGAGCTCAGCAGGAAAAGGGCGAAGCACAAGGTGGTAAGAATTGAACCAAGCAGGAACCAGTAGCCTGGGCGGCGACTGCGTCCTACCAGATGCGCCCAAACCGGCGGGCCGATGATGCGGCTGGCATACCAGAGTCCGAGCATGGCGCCGACGATGTATCCGCCGTGACCGAGCGCATCGACCCAGCGCCCGATGTAGGGCGTATAGGCACCGAGTGCCGCGTAATAGCAGAAATAGAAAACGGCGAAGCGGCGAAACGAGCTGTCCATGCCGGTCTCTTACTCGGAGTAGTGGCCCCGCGGGCGTATCGCATTCTATGTCGGCGCGCAGTCCGGCGGGCGGGGGAGCGGTGCTAGGCTCGTGGTTTCTGGCGAGGTGCTCCATGCTGCGTCATCTTCTATTGCTTTGCCTGATCCTTGGGTTGCTGTCGACCGGGGTAGCGTGCGCCGATGCACCGGCCGAACAGTCCGCAGCCGATCGCGAATTCAGCGCGCTGTATCAGCGTGAATGGCAATGGCGCCTGCGCGAGTATCCCCAGCTCGCTACCGCGGTGGGTGTCCATGACTACGATGATCAGCTCGGTCGTGTGAACCTGCGCAGCCAACAGGCGCGGCTGCGCTGGCTTGCCAGGTTCAGGAAGGAGCTGGCCCAGTTGGACGCCGCTACGCTGAGCCCTGCGCAGCGGATCAACCACGCCATCTTCGTCGATCAGATCGACAATGCGATTGCGGCACTGGAACTGGGCGCGTACCTGATGCCGATGACTTCGGACTCCAGCTTCTACGCCGATCTGACCATGCTGGCCGATGTCCATCCGCGCGCCAACGAGGCCGACTATCTGCACTATCTCGCCAGATTGCGGGCGATCCCGCGCTACTTCGACGAGCACACCGAGCTGCTGGAGAAGGGACTCGCGCTCGGCATGACTTTGCCGTCGGTAGTGCTGCAGGGACGTGAGTCGCCGATCCGCGTCATCGCCGAAACCACCGACATCGAGTCGATGGCGTTCTATGTGCCGTTCCAGTCGATGCCGGCTTCCATCCCCGAATCGCGGGCGAATGCATTGCGGGCCGAGGCACGCGAAGTGATTCGAGCCGCGGTCATCCCTGCTTACGCCAAGCTGCTGAGGTTCTTCGTCTCGAGCTATCAGCTCGGCGCGCGCAAGACCATCGCCGCCTATGACCTGCCGGGTGGCAAGGCCTACTACCGCCAACAGATCCGCGAGTACACAACGCTCGATCTCGACCCCGAGGCCATCCATCAGATCGGCCTCGACGAGGTTGCGCGGATTCGCGCCGAGATGGAGCAGGTCAAGCACGATGCCGGATTCGAAGGCGACTTCGAAGCCTTTCTCGCGTTCCTGCGCAGCGATCCGCAGTTCTATGCGCGCACGCCGCGCGAGCTGCTGATGCATGCCAGCTATCTCGCCAAGCGCATCGACGGCATGCTACCGAAATATTTTTCCAAGCTGCCGCGGCAACCCTATGGGGTTGCCGCGGTGCCTGCGGCGATCGCGCCGTACTACACAACTGGTCGCTACAACCCGGCACCCGAAGGCGGCAAGGGCGCCGGCTTCTATTGGGTGAACACCTGGAAGCTGGAGGCCAGGCCGCTGTACGCGCTCGCTGCATTGACTCTGCACGAGGCGGTGCCGGGTCATCATCTGCAGACTGCGTTGGCCGGCGAGCAGGCCGAGCAACCGCCGTTCCGTCGCTACAGTTACATCTCAGCATATGGTGAGGGCTGGGCCTTGTATGCCGAGCATCTCGGTGTGGAGATGGGCGTGTACGAAACACCCTACGATCAATTCGGTCGGCTGACCTACGAGATGTGGCGCGCGGTCCGCCTGGTTGTCGATACCGGAATGCATGCCAAGGGCTGGACGCGCGATCAGGCGCTGACCCTGTTGCGCGAGAACACGGCACTCAGCGAGCACGAGATCACCACCGAAGTGGATCGCTACATCAGCTGGCCCGGTCAGGCGCTGAGCTACAAATTGGGTGAACTGAAGATTCGAGCATTGCGTGAGCGAGCGGAAACCCGGTTGGGCGATCGATTCGACCTGCGCCGCTTCCACGATGCCGTGCTGGAATTGGGCTCCGTGCCATTGCCAGTGCTCGAAGCTCAGATTGAGAAATACATCGATGCGGAGCGCGTAGTCGCCTCTGAACCATAGGCCATTAGAAGCGCGTAGCCGTCGAATGTCCGACAGCGGCGGCCGCACGGGCGCAGGCTAATCGTGATTTCTTGTTGAGCAATGCGATATTAGCCATTGATTTACCTAAAGATGGCTCTCGCTCCACAACCTGGGCTAGCCGACTTTCGGCCTATCGTGACGAATGGCCCATGGTTGTTGGGGTTTGGTGTTGTACTTTACCAGCACACTAAACCACGGAGACCCGTCATGATCAGCACCCGCAGCAATACCCCGAGCCAGGCCAACAAGCCCTCAGCCAATCCGGCCTCGCCCGCGTTTATTCCCGTTGCGCCGAAGCTGGCCTTTGGCGAGCGCTATCGCCCACGCGAAGTCGGCACCGGGTACGGCGCAAGCAGCGGCTACGCCAGCGGGCGTCGCTATGCCGATAGCCGGGCGACCAGCTATTTCCGTTGTTCGTAACACCCGGCAACCGAAGCCCAGTGGGCCAGGCTTCGATCGGACGCGCGGCGGCCGCCTCCTCAGTGCCTCGCGGCGGCGAGTTTGCCCTGCATCGCGGCAGCGGTATCGGCATAGGCCGATTCCGCAAAACCGCGAACCAGTCGGTCCGGTGTCACCAGAACGGGCAGGGCGGGTTCGCCGAGTTCATCGAACAGCGACTTCGCCGATGCCGACTGATCGACGACCAGCTCCTTGAACGGCAAATTGTTCGCCAGTAGCCACTCGCGCGCCTGCGTGCAATACGGACAGGTGGACAGGCTGAACAGCAGGATTTCGGCGTCGGCCTTGGTGAGCAGGGCTTGATGATCCGCCCGCACGACCGGCTCGGGTGCCCGAAATTGTGCGACCAGCATGCTGCCACCGTAGCCCGCGAAGGCTCCTGCGGCGAACAGGCCAACCAGTCCGAACATCCACGTCATGACTCTACGCATAGCATTCTCCGGAAAAGCGGACGGAGCACGTTGGCGCCCCGCCCGGTAGGACTCAGCTGCAGGCGCGCATGCAAGCGCTGAAGTACTGACGACAGCGATAGAATCCAGGGTATGCGCCTTCGGCAAGACATTCCTGGAACTCGGCCGCGCAAGCGGTAGTGCAGGCGGTCGGGGCGGCTTTGGCGTTGCCGGCATAGCCCATTCCGAAGCCCAGGCCCAGAATTGCGGCGACGACGAGCGGGGTGACAAGCGTTCTCATTGACTGCATGGTGTTCTCCTCTTTAGGTCCGACGCGAAATACGTGGACACTACAGAGGCGTGCAGATGGGCCGGAATACGACATCCAAGCCGAAAGCCCTGAGCACTTCCGGCTGCGGCGCTTCAGGGCCGCAGGACGAGTTTGCCGATACTGAGCCCGGATTCGATGCTCCGTTGCGCCTCGGCCGCCTGCTCGAGTGGAAACACCCGGATCGGCGGGGGGCTGAGCGCGCCGGATTCGAACTGCTGCAGCAACCAGTTCATGCCGCGGATCAGCCGTGGTCCCTGCGCAGACAGAAAGCTCAGATTGCATCCGATCACACTGCGATTGTCCCGCGTCAGTTCCAAAGGATTGAAGCGCGGAGTACGCAGCCAATCCCAGGCGAGCTTGGGCCAGTTCGGCAGGCCCCGGCCTCTTGGCAGCATCGAGGCAAAACCGTAGACGCAAAGCCGACCGCTCGCGGCGAGGTGCTGGTAGCTGGCCTTCAGCGTGCTCACCCCGTTGGCGTCGTAGATTGCGTCATAGCCATCGGGCGAAATCTGCTTAGCACGTTGCCAGAGATTCTCGCTCTGCTTGTCGATGACGTGGCTGCAGCCCATTGCGCGCGCGGCTGAAATCTTGTCTGGATTGCCGACCACGCCGGTCACCTCGCAGCCGGCGAGGCGGCCGAGTTGAGCGAGTGCCGAGCCGACTCCGCCAGCCGCCGAATGCACCAGCCAGCGTTCGCCGGCACGCGTCTGCGCGAGCTCGTGGGCCATGAACCAGGCTGTCAGGAAAACAGTGGGCAAGGCTGCGCCCTGTTCGGCGCTCAGCTGTGACGGTCGTGCGAATACGCGGTCTTCGTCCAGAACAAGATGGCTGCTGTAGCCATTGAACAGCGTGAGTGCGATGACTGCATCACCCTCGACAAACCGGGAGACCGCGGAGCCGACCCGGAGCACGCGTCCGCTGACTTCAAATCCTGGGGTGATCGGGTAGCCATGGAGGACACGGGCAGATTCGTACAGGCCCATGCGGATGATGCCGTCGGCGTAGTTCACGCCGATTGCCTGCACCTCGATCAGCACCTGGTCTGACCGCGGTTCGCCGGGATCAAATGACTCGAGCTGCAGCGCCGAATAGTTTCCCGGCTTGTGGATCCGGATTCTGCGCGGGTTGTGCACGGACTTGTCGTGAATTTCAGCCGGCGCGGAATGCATCCAGACCCTTGCGCGCCTGTGCGCGAACCTTGGCGCGCAGCATGGGTGTCCAGCCCAGAATCAGCCCCACGGGGCCCAGTGCCTGACGGCTCCAGCGCCAGAAATCGAAACGGTCACGGTGCCGATAGATCCGGCCGTCCTTGAACTCGAACTCCGCGTCGATGATGTTGTGCACTTTGCGCCCGGTTGTCGAGAATGTGTACCAGGCTTCCCAGTGTGCGCGGCCGCGCCCCGCATCGGCGTGCACATCGCGGTACTCGACGCGCAGGTCCTTGCCGCGGACACAGAGCATGCGCCACATATCGCCAGGCTCCTTGCCACTGAGCTCGAAGACCTCATCGCGAAATTCGGCATCGGGGTGATAGCAGGCCGCCATCGCATCGCCATCGCGCCGCTGGAACGCCTGATAAAACGACTCCAGTAGTTCGCGGTCAGTATCGGTCATCACAATTCCTCAGCACTAGGGAACCTCTGAACAAGTCCAGAGCCGCGATAGCCCCCTGAGTCAGGGGGCGAAAAACCGCAGGTTTTTCAGGGTCTGGCAAACAATAAGCTGTGTGGCGAAGACGTTGAAGTGACTTGTTCAGAGCTTCCCTAGGGCAACAGACGTCGGACCGGGCGATCAGCGCACGCAGCAGCTGGCGTCCGATTCAGGGAGTATCAGTGCTGCGGTGCTATCCGGTTGGCCTTGTGCTGCAGGGGCGGTGTCGTGATGCCGCGCGAACCATCGACCTTGTCATCGACAAACCAGGGCTTGCCGTCCTTGTCCAGATACAGACTGCGCATCTCCGATTCATTCATCGGACGTGAGCCGAGCCGGCCGAGCACGGCAATCTGACCGCCGGTTTCGTCGACCGCACGATCGCGCTCCAGCGCCCGAGAAAGCGCAAGCGCGGGCTTGCGCGTCGGGTAGTGGGCAATCAGCTCGGGCTTCGGATCGGGGCTATAGCCATAGAACTTCGGCTGCGAATCCGGTGAAGTCAGTTGCAGGACCTGGAGGCCGTTGGCGCCGTCGGCCACGTAGGCGAACAGCGAGGCATTGGTCGAGGCCAAAATAATGTCGCGTGCATCATTCAGCGCGCCGCCAGCATTGAAGCGCTGATAGAGCGCCGGTGCTTCCGGGTTGGTGATATCGACGATCACGATTCCCTCGGAACCCGCAGCGACGTAGGCGAAGGTACGCGCTACATGCAGCTTGTAGGCCTGGGCGATCGGTATCAGCGCGCCGTCGACAAGACGTGGCGCATTGCGATCTGTGACATCGATGACTTCAAGCCCCTTGGCCGTGGTGACGAAGGCGTAGCGGAACTGCACCTGCACGGCGCGCGGATCGTCGAGCGCTATCGTGGTCACCAGACGCGGCTTCAAGGCCTCGCTCATATCCAGAACCACGACCGCGCGCGGCGTGCTGGCGTAGAACGTGTTGCCGGCGATGGCGAGGTGGCGGACTCCATCGAGCACGCCGTTTTCGTTCCAGGTCAGCGCGCGCTCAAGATCGTTGTTGCGCGGATCGCCATCGGACAGGGTATTGACGTCGACCAGGATCAGGCCTTCCTGAGCGTCGGTGATGAAGGCGTAGTTGTAGATGCTGGCGAACGCCTGCTCCTGATTGGTCTCGCGAATGAGCTCGCCCTTGTTGCGATCCGGATGGATTGGCTGGGTGGTCGGCAGGACCACGCAGGTCGCGTTCTTCGATTCGACGTTGGTGTCCTGTCCCAGCTCGGATGCCGGCCCGCTGATGATGCGCTGGGCAAAGCCCTTGTTCGCGATTGAGGCGATGTCGTAGACGCGCATACCCTTGCTGCCTTCGGCGGTATAGAGGTATTCGCCACGATGTTGCAGGCACTGCGCCGTGCCGCTGCGATGGGCATAGCCTTCGGACAGCAGGCCCTTGGCATCGACATGCTTCTTGTAGCGGTCGGGATAGGCAAAGCGTTGCAGATAGCTGCCGATCACCGACTGCGGTTCGTCCCATTCGGTGACGACGACACCGCTGATCTCGCCATCGCCGCCGATCCAGGCGTTGAAGCCGAGGAAATCGGCATAGCGGGTGCCCTGCAGCAACAGCTGGGCCATGATTGCGTTGTTGTCCTTGCTCTTGGCGAGGTGACAGTCCGTGCAGGTCTTGGTTTCGCCGCGGCGCTCGGTATGTGGATAGTGTGGTGCGAAGGCCTGTGAACTGAATCCGGCCGCCGAAATCGGCGGCTGCTGAATGTAGATGCGCTCGCGGCTGCTATTGGTCGATGACAGGACCAGGGCCGAACTCGAGCGCACCGGTGCGTACTTGTTGCCCTTGATCTCGCCGTGGATACCGAGCTGGAACATATCGTCACGGGCGACCTGGGGGTTGTAGGTCGCGAAGTTGCGGCTCTCGCCGCCTTCGTAGTGATTGCGCTCGGTTTTCCAGTTGGCCTGGATCGGTAGATGACAGCCGCCGCAACTGGTTGTCCACGAGGTGTGGCAGGTGTAGCAGGTCATGGTGTCTTCGCCATGCGCGAGTTGATCCTTGGCGATATCGGTGCCGAATTCCAGAGTCTCGGTGTTGCGGCTCATCGTATGCGCGCGGGTCGCCTTGGCGTTGAAAGCGGGCGCCACCGGGTTGGCAACATCTTTGAGCAGGGACAGTTTCCATTCCAGGCCCGGCGTGCCAACCGATCGCTGGATCAGATCGCCGCCCATCCATTCGAAGCGTTTCTTGCCATCGGGATTTCGCAGCAGGGCGAGTTGCTTGCCCTTGGTCGATGCGGCCGGACCGCTGGTCGACAGCGTCGGGTATTCCTTCGCAGTGCCGTGGCAGTCCTGGCACTGGATCTCGACGCCGGCCATCACCTCGCCGACGATGTGGCCATTGCCGTGTGCGTCCTGGGCAAAATGGCAGTCGACACACTGCATGCCGAGGTCGACGTGGATCGAGCTCAGATGCACGGCCTTCTCGAATTTCTTGGGATCCTCGTCGGAAACCTGGGCGCCCTCGGCATCGAGCAGATTGCCCTTGCGGTCGCGCTTGAATACCGCGCGGAAGTTCCAGCCATGGCCATGGTAATCAGCGAATTGGGTGTCCTTGATGTCCTCGTTGAGCAGGGCCACGTCTTTGAGGAAATTGCGGTCGCCCCAGTTTCCGCGAATCGCGGCTTCTTCCGGATTGTGTTGATTGATGCGATGAATCTCGGAATCGCTGGGATATTTCTGCTGCTCCGGCCACATCTGCGGTGCGGCGGTCTCGTAGTCCCACATCGTGTAGCCCAGCATCGTGTTGATGAACATGTTGGGCTGATGCATATGGCAGACCATGCACTGGCTGGTCGGTATGGCGCGGGTGAACTCGTGCTTCAGCGGATGACCGGGCTCGCCCTTGGGAATGGTCGGATCCGACTGCTGCGATTCGCCCAGATTGCCGAAGGCTGCATAGCCGGCGGAATGGCGCGGGTCGCGGTCGTTGGCGTAGACGACGTGGCAGGACGTGCATCCTGAGGAACGGAAGTCGCCAGGGTTGTCATTGGTGCCGAGGAACCACAGATGCGGATCGTTCAAGCGCGTCTTGTGGATGTTCAGCGCGGGAATCGCAACGCGCTGACCGGTACCCGGCCCCCGATTGGATTGCTTGAGATCGGGGCGACCGGGTTCTTCAAGGCGCTGGATCTGGCCGAGCGAGTTGGGCAGGCCGGTCTCAGGGAAACTGCTGTTGATATTGCGGCCGCCGCGTTCGAACACGCGAAACACGTCGGCTGGTGGAATGGTTTCCCAGGCAGGAAGCACAAAGAGTTCGGGCAGGATGCCGTACTTCTGCATATCCGGCGTCACGGTAATCAGCGCCTTCACCGCATTGGGCACGGACTCGCGCGTATAGCTCTCACCGAGGTTGTAACGCTTGTAGGGAAGGATGCCATTGTTGTAGCTGGCGCCGCCCCAGAGCATTGCGCTGGTCGCCATCAGGCTGCGCTCGCTGGCCTGGATGATCTCCAGATGACAGCTGCCGCAGGACTCGCGCGCGATTCTGAGGTCGCCGGGGTTGATGAAGCGGACGAACTCCGGGGCCTCCTTGTTCAAATCGGCGAAGCTGCCCTCCGGATTGCGGCTCTGCGGGTAGTTCCAGTTCGCCGGGTAGCGCGGCAACACATGGGCTTGCTCCATCAACTCAAATAGCGGGTCGGCCGCGCCATGATCGTCGCTGTGTTTCTCGCCGTGGTGTTCGTCGCCATGATCGCCACTGGCGTACTTCACTGCGCTGCGCGCGTGCACGACGGCGTCGGCCGGGCGCATCACGCCGGCGTTGCCGCCATGGCAATCGGTACAACCCAGGATCACGGCGCGCGAGGCATGCATGGTGTGGTTATCGGTCGGCGTGTGGCAGCTGATGCAGCCCTCGCTCTTGGCGTCGGCTTCAGCTTGAGTCTGCGCGGCCGGTGCTGGTGGCGCGGTTGTATAGCTGCGCGCAACGGGTTTGGCTTCCTCGGCGGCCAAGCTGAGCGGAAGGCTGCACAGCACGAGCAGCAACATGGTCTTTCGAATCATCGCAACACTCCAGAAATCACCAGCCGGCAAGGACGATCCCATCGGGCCGATGGGCCCATCCCCGCAATGCATTCAATGAGGCCGGCAGCCAAGCCGGTCGTTCACGCCGTCTTCTAAGAAACCTCTGAATAAGTCATCGCAACGTCTCCGCTACCCAGCTTAGTGTTTGCCAAACCCCCAAAAACCTGCGGTTTTGACCAGCTCCGCTGTTGAAAGCCGCTCCCTGACTCAGGGGGCTATCGCGGCTCCGGACTAATTCAGAGGTTCCCTAATAGGTGAAAATGAAATTGCCGAGCACGCTGTAGTAATTGTCGTCATCGCCGTAGAGATTCTTCATGCCCTCACCAGGCAGAAGAACTGCGCCGGAAAGGCGCAGCACTGCATTCTGGGTAGCGAACGGTCGCCAGATCCAGGCGACCGATGCATCGGTCCCGATGTGACGATCGATCCGGCCCTGGTTGCGTGCCACTTCCAGTACCTCAGTGCGATCAAACCAGAGCTCATTGATGTTTGCCGATATTCGTGACTGCGGCGTGATGTCGAAATCGGCACCGATGCCGATCAGACGCAGGCCCGGATTTTCGAAATTCGACTGGCCGAGTTCACGCGAGGAGCGCAGCGAGGGCAGCATCGAGTTGCGCCCAGCCAGGGCGACGCCACCGCCACCGATCAGCGGAACATTCTGGCGAATCCAGTAGCTGGTGTCGGCGCCGGCAAAGATGGGGTTCTCGAAAATCGCGTCGTAGCCCTGCGACTTGTCATCGAAGGGATCCTTGTCGCCGCTGGCGTAGGCCAGCGAAATCCGGGTGCGTATCCAATCGAAGTCCATCGAACCCTCGGCGGCGGCGAAGCCGGCCGAGAGATCGGAGTCTTCACCGGTGAAGGTGCCGATGTTGTTGCCGAACAGGTAATAGGCGCTGGCAGTGAGGTTGAAACGGCCAAAGTGCCCATCGCCGTTGTAGCCGACATAGGTTGCATCGTATTTGCGCGGAGATTCGGTGCCGAGCGAAGCGGGCCGGGCGATGAAGCCATTCTCATCAAAGAAGAAATCGGTGTCGCGATTGCGGTTGTGCACAATCGTTGCCTGCGAAGTGAAGCCCAGGCGCGGCCAATCCTGCCGATACAGGTTGGCAATGATCACGTCGTCGTCGCGCAGCCCCGCGCCGATGTCATTGAGGCCGGAGTTGGTGTCTTTTTCCAGTCGACGGAACCAGGCCAGATTGTATTGCCAGCGGTTGTTGTCGCGATTGCCAAACAGGCGCACACCCAGCTGTAGATCCTGAAACAGGAAACCGCGGAAATCGGTGGAGAACGGCTGGATACCGAAACGGATCGCATCAAAGTCGTAGCGTTCGCCGATATTGCGCAGATGGCGGTCGTAGAACAGTTCCTGCACCGCGACAAAACCATCGTCGCGGGTATTGCCCAGGCGCGGATCGATCTGCAGGATGCGGACGTCGTCGACGTCGACGCGGTTGTAGTTGAACGCGAGGGTCAGCCGGTATTCGTGGTCGGGGGGGCGAAAGGTGGTGTCGCCCTTGGTGTAGATCAGGCCGGCGAGAAAAGTCTGCGCGAAGATGGTCTGATCGATGCCGGAGAAGATGTCGTTCTGGTTCGGATCCTCACTCGAGGTGATACCGGTCGGCGCCGGAATCGAGCGCGGTTCGACCACGGTGTCGGAAATGCCGACCAGGCTCAGGAACCAGTCTTCGCCGTGGATCGGCTTGTCGCCCTTGAATACATTCTGATTGTAGGGGTCGTACCACGGGTACTTGAAACCCAGGGTCTCCATGATGCGCCAACGGTCCGGCATCGGGACGAACTCACCGATCACGTCGGCCGGGGCGGGCTCGATCGCGCCGGGATTGCGATCCGGAAAATCAGGCCGCGTAGGCGTCGGATGGCCCGGACGACGGCGTGGAATGGCGGATTCCCAGGGGTCGTAGTTGGCGCTGTAGAGCAGGCTGGGCAGGCTGCGCCAACCGACCAGCTCGGCGTCGATCGGGGTCGCGGTGGCAGTACCTGCGAGCAGGCTGCTGATGCTGAGTGCAAGCAGGAGACGGCGCGCCATTCACTTACCCTCGCAGACGTTCTGTTCGTTCGAATCAATGAAGGGTGCCTGCGGACATTGCACATAGCGCAGGCGGGAATTGAGCGGCACCAACTGGTCAGCGCGGATCCCGGTCGGGGCGTGACCGAAGCCCGTGCTGAGTGCGGCACCCGCGTTGTACAAGCCGAGGAAAGCGATCATGTCATCCTGGTCGACACCATCTCCGGACACGCCAACGGCACCGATCAGGGTGTTGCCGCGATAGATCGGTGCTGCGCCGGGGAAAATCTGCAGACCATTGCGCAGGCGCGGGTTGCGCGTGCAACCCAGATTGCCGCCCTCGGGACGCAGTGCCAGGATCGGGGCCGCATCGGCGCCGAGGTAGGCCACCAGAATCTCGGCGACCTGGTTGAATGCCAGATCGAGCTGGGCGCCATCGCTGAAGGGACTCCATTGCGCGAATGGTTTGCTCAAGGGTCCGTTGCTGGTGCCAAGGATTCCGTCGGGGAAATACGGGCGTGCGATCAAGCCTATGGCGCGAGGCGTAAACGCCGTGGATCCGCTCAAGGTGTTGGCACCGAGCAAGCCCGTGGTCGCGCTGACATAGTTGTCGAAATCGATCTCGACGCCGGAGGCAGTGCCATTGGCATTGAGATAGCGCGCATTGGGCAAGGCCGACAACTCGCTCGCGGCGAAGCTGCCGCTGAAGAAACTGGCGGAGCGCGCCTTCTGCAACGATACATCGCTGCCGAAGATCGGCGCATCGCGGGTACGCGCAAGTGCCAGCACCACACCATTGCTGTCGACGACGGTGACGCTGACCCGCGCCTGTGAACCGGTCGGGCGTCTGATCTGGGCACGTGCGCGATTGGCGACGGCCAGGCCCTCCTGCACAATCCGACGTACTTCGGTGGCGCTGAGCGCTGCCGCGCCATCGGTGCCCGCGCGCGGCGCAAATCTCGGCTGATTGGCACCGTCAACCAGGACGAAGGCGTCACTGCCAGGATAGTCGCCGGCGTCGGCGCGGATGCCCGAGGCCGCCGTTGTGAACGCTGTCCCGGGCTGGACCGTGCCATCGCTGAAGGCGAACAGGCTCAGCAATTGACCTGCAGTCGCCGGAAGACTGGCGAAGCCGGGTGCCGATGCGGGCGCGCGCGTCAGTTCGGTAAAATCCACGTCCGAGAAACGGAAGGTCTTGCCGTCGGCGGTGATTCGGTCGCCCCGGCGATCCAGCGGCGCGGCGAAGCCAAAGCTGCCGGCCATGGCGATCATCTCGTCAGCATTGCGATCGCGATCACTGATCACAGCGTCGAGGCCATAAATGGGATCGGCCGCGACGCCGATGCCGCCGACCACAGTGCCCGCCTTATAGAGTGGAAAACCGCCGGGATCGGCAGACAGGCCCAGCGGCGCGGCCTTGGGTCCGACCGTCGTCGCGCTGCCCGGGGGTAACACGCCAGCCAGCACCGGTGCCGGCAGTTGAATCAGATCAGAGCACAGCAGCTGGGAGAACTGCACGCCAAAGAGCGGGCCACTGGGCGCATTGAATTCGCCCGGATTGAAATGCTCCTGGACGATCTGGCTGGCCGTACGCGTGGAAAACGCGTTGCCTTCGGATGAAAGAAAGCTACCAGTGACCGCTTTGGAAATCGCAGCGAGCTCGCTCGGAACGATGCTGAGCCCCTCCAGTCCTCCCGACACACCACGCTCAGATGAAATCGTGACGCTGCCGCGGGCCCCGGTCATCCGGTACACCGCCAGCACATTGCCGACATGATCGACGACCGCAATGGTGGCCGGCTGATTCAGTCCGGCGGCCTCATTGACCGCCTGGGCGATGACCTGGCGGACGTCGTCGGCGCTGAGCAGGGTAGTGGCGTTGGCGCACTGCCCGGTACAACCACTGTCGCCCGAAGTTGCGGGCGGCGGCGCCGTACCGATGGGGTCACCCGAATTGCCACTGCCGCTGCAGGCAGCCAGCGCAACGCAAACCGCCAGCCCAGAAACTGCAATACGGAGGAACGCCATCCCTTACTCCCCAAACAATTCCATCAGGTGGCGGAGTTTAGCTCATGCCCGTGCAGGAGAGTGCGCGGGAATCGCTTGCGCATCGCCCGCGAATCGAAGCGACCCGATCGCGGCAGCGCCCGAGCAGGCCGCTGCACTGGGCGCCGAAGCGAGGCTCATATTCCTTCGGTCTGGGAAAGATACAGGTAGGCCACCAGTTCCTTGCCCTTGGGATGGAGGGCGATCCAGGTCCGGATCTCGCGGGCCCGCTCGTAGTCTTCACCGAGCACGTTGGACCAGCGTTCTTCGGCGCGACGGCGCGCCTGTTCCTCGCGCAAACGCTTCTGCCAACGCTCGTCGAATACCTTGGCCAGCTGGCCGCGACGGGCGAGGTGCTCGACCAGGCTCCACTCGCCACTGTCGAGCCAGACCTCGTCGCAGTTATCGCATAGATCGATCTGGTTCTTGGCGTCGGCAGAGAACCGGAACTTGGTCATGAAGGCTTTGCAGTGCGGGCAGCGCAGCAGTTTGGTGCTGTCGGCGACACTGCTCGCCTCGCCAACGTCGATCTGCGACTGAGTTGGTGCCGCGCGGGTCTCGCGCCAGTTGCGGTAGGCGATCAGTGAAAGCAGGGTGCCGCCACAGTCGGGGCAGCTCAGGGCCGGCAGCTGTTCCTGTAGCTCAATGGCATGCAGTTGGCTTTTTGCGCAGGTAGGGCAGGGTGTGCTCATTATTCGACTCCGTGATTCCCGGTTCGCATCGTCGCGTGCCAAATATCGCAGGCTTTGGCCAAGGATGCGATTGCGCACGGCCGAAAGTCGTCAATGATTCTGCCACTGCTTCGCACAACACAGGTGATCCCTCCGGCTCGCCAGGTCGAAGCGTGATCGCAGTGCTGCCCGGCATTTCGACCGATCTGGCTCATGCTGATTGCGTGAGCAATTGTGCAATCCCCTCTATCGGCCGATGCGCGGTGTTGCCCAGCTGTGGTACATCAGGCGTTTGGTGCCGAGGCCTGTCGCGGGGCTGCAGCCATTCCGAACGACTATCCGGGAAATCACCATGAACCTCCTGCTTCCAGTGCCTCGCCTCGCTGTCGCGGCTTTTGCATTGCTGATGGGCCACTCGGTCAACGCCTCGATCCGGACTGAACCACTTAGCGACCCGTACTGGACAGTTACTGATCACGGCGGCGAACACCGGGGCACCGTGGCAACGCGCGTGGTGCGCCTTCAGCTGGATCAGCAGGCATTGCGCCAGTACCTGGGCGGACTGCCGGCCGCCGACGCCATCGGTGATCTTCCCTTGAACCTGCCCGATGCAGAAGGGCAGCTGCGCACATTCAGGGTCAGTCGAAGCCTGGTGATGGCGCCTGAGCTGGCCCGGCGCTTTCCCGAGTTGCAGACGTTTCAGGGCGTCGCCGATGACGGACTGGCGCGGGTTCGTTTCGAGTTCGGTGCCCGTGGATTTTCCGCGATGATCTTCGATCCGTCCGGCGTCCGCCTGATCGAGCCGGCCGGAGCCGGCGACGAATACCTCAGCTATGCGCGCGCAGGGAGAGAGGACGATCAGCCCTTCCAGTGCCTTGTCGAGGATGCCGGTGAGCACGTCGGCATGGATGAGTTCGCGCTCGGGCTGTCAGCCCCGCAACCCTTGGCAACAGGCCCGACCCTGCGTACCTATCGCACCGCGGTCGCGGCAACAGGGGAGTACACCGCGACCTTTGGCGGCACCGTGGCGCTCGGCATGGGCGGCATTGTGTCGGCGATCAACCGGGTCAATCAGGTCTACGAGACCGACCTCGCCATTCGACTGGTGCTGGTGCCGAACAATCATCTGATCGTGTACACCAACTCCAGCACCGATCCATACACGAACAACAGTGGCTCAACCATGCTCGGGCAGAATCAAACCAATCTCAACGCGGTCATTGGCAGCGCCAATTACGATTTTGGCCATGTGTTCTCGACCGGTGGCGGTGGCGTGGCCAACTTGAATTCGGTCTGCAGTGCCAGTTCGAAGGCGCGCGGCGTGACTGGCCGCGGCTCGCCGGTCAATGACCCGTTCTGGATCGATTATGTGGCGCATGAAATGGGCCATCAGTTGAATGCGCCGCATACCTTCAACGGCACCACCGGTAGTTGCAGTGGCAATCGCTCGGGGAGTGCGGCCTACGAGGTGGGCAGCGGGTCGACCATCATGGCCTATGCGGGTATCTGCGGTGCCGAGAATCTGCAGCCGAATTCCGATCCCTACTTCCACGTGGCCAGCCTCAATACGATCCACAATTACACGCAATCGGGCACCGGTTCCAGTTGTGGAACCACGACTGCGACCGGCAACAATGCACCTGTGCTCTCCGCGAATGTGGCCCGGACGATCCCGGCGATGACGCCTTTCGCCCTCAGCGCGAGCGTCAGCGATCCCAATGGCGACCCGGTCACCTTTCTGTGGGAGCAGTTCAATCTGGATCCCACCGGTTCGACCGCTGCGACGGTGAATCTGGACAATGGACTGCGTCCCTTGTTTCGCTCGTTCGAGGCGACCACGTCGCCGACACGAATTTTTCCGCGACTGCAGAACATACTTGCGAATACTCAGACCGTCGGCGAAGTGATGCCGACCAGCAATCGCATTCTGACGTTCCGGGTCACCGCCCGCGACAATCGCAGTGGTGGTGGCGGCGTGGATTGGAACTCGGTGAATGTGACGGTGGTGAATACCGGGCTCGGTTTCGCCGTGACCTCCCAAAATGCTGCGGAGTCCTGGGCTGCAGGGTCCAGCCAGAACATCAGCTGGGAGGTCGCCGGTACGACGGCCAGCCCGATCAGTTGTGCGAATGTGGACATCCACTGGTCAGGCGACGGCGGGCAGACTTTCCCGTTTGCGCTAGCTAGTGCAACCGCCAACGATGGCAGCGAGCCCATCACTGTCCTGGCCCAGGCCACCACGGCCGGCCGGGTGCGGGTCAGTTGCGCAGACAATGTGTTCTTTGACATCAACAATGCGAATATCACGGTAACGGGGGGCAATGCCGCACCAACGATCTCGCTGCCTGGCACAGCAGTGAGCTACACCAGCAATGGCCCCGCCGTGATCCTCGATTCGGGTGCGCTGGTCAGCGATGCTGATTCGGCTGATCTGGCTGATGGCGCCCTCGTACTCAGCTTGGTCAACAACGGTGAAGACAATGATCGCCTCGAAGTCCGCCACCAGGGTATGGCTGCTGGGCAGGTCGGGGTTGTTGGTGCAACGGTGAGCTTCGGTGGTACCGCAGTCGCTGCACTCAGCGGTGGACTCGGCGTGGTTCCACTGCAGTTGGCGTTGAATTCGAATGCTACACCGGCAGCAGCTCAGGCAATTTTGCGCAACATTACCTATCGCAATGTTGGCATTGTCGTGGGCACACTGCCGCGCTCGGTGGAGGCGAGGATCGCTGATGGTGATGGCGGATGGTCGACCGTGGCGGGCAAGACGATCAACATCACGCTGAATGCGCCCCCTGCGCTGGCCTACATCGATGACGGCGACAGCGACAACCTGGTCAACCTGGGAGAGGTCTTGAACTACGAGGTGGTCTTCACCAAAGACATGGACAGCTCATCGGCTTCGATCGCTGATTTCAACAATGCTGGCAGCGCTGCCGTGACCATCAATTCGGCAACCGAGACCACACCCGGTGTGTTTGCGGTAAGCGTTACGCCGACCAGCAGCGGTACCCTGATCCTGCGTATCCCTGCGAGTGCGAGTCTCCTCGACGCAACCGGCCTCGCACTCGCAGTTCCGCTTCAGGACGACACCGTGGTCAGTGTGGTGAATACGGCGACAATATTTGCCGATTCATTTGAATAGATGACCGGGGATTCCTGCCGGGCGAGTTGCACGGCAGGAAGCCATCGGTGTGGATTTCGAGCCTGATTACCAATTTGTATAGGGTAAGATGCGCGCCCTGCGCCACTCGCCGCGATGATCCGGCGTGACCCTCGCCATTTTTGTCAGGAATTGATCCCATGCACCTTGTATTGCCACGCCTGCCTGAAGGAGTGAACCTGCGGCCAGTGCCTCGGCTGAGCGTGGTGGTGCCGGTATTCAATGAAGAAGCGGTGTTGGCCGAAACCCATCGGCGGCTGAGCGCTGCCTGCGCTGGCGTGGTCGGAGACGATTACGAGATCGTCTATGTCGATGATGGCTCACGCGATCAAACCTGGGCCATGTTGCAGCGAATGATCGCGGAAGACGCGCGCGTCGTCGCCGTGGCGCTGTCGCGCAACTTCGGGCACCAGCTGGCGCTCAGCGCCGGCCTCGAACTCTGCCGTGGCGAGCGGATCCTGATGATCGATGCCGATTTGCAGGATCCACCGGAACTGCTTGGCGAGATGATGGCGCGCATCGATGCCGGCGCCGATCTGGTCTATGGCCAGCGTACCGAGCGCCTCGGTGAGACTGCGTTCAAGCGCGGGACCGCGGCGGCTTTTTACCGTGTCCTCGATCGCCTCACTGACGTCGATATTCCGGCCGATACCGGAGACTTTCGCCTGGTCACGCGACCCGTGCTGGATGCGCTCAGGCAGCTTCCCGAGAGCCATCGTTTCGTGCGCGGCTTGTTCGCCTGGCTGGGCTTTCGCCAGGTGGCACTGCCCTATGTGCGTCAGGAGCGATTCGCTGGCGAGACCAAGTATCCGCTGCGGCGCATGTTGCGTCTGGCGATCGATGCGATCACCGGTTTTTCCACCGTGCCTCTGCGCGCTGCGTTGTGGTTGGCGATTGCGGGCTTTCTGCTGGCGCTCGCGGTCGGGGTATACGCGATTGGCTCATGGCTGTTGCACGACACTGTGCGCGGCTGGGCCAGTATCGTAGGTGTGATCGCCTTGTTTGCATCGGCACAATTACTCTGCCTGGGCATACTCGGCGAGTACATCGGTCGCATGTTCATGCAGGCCAAGGGTCGGCCGCTCGCCATCGTCCGCGAAGTGGCGGTGCGGCCACCCCAGGAGTCAGCTCGATGAATTTGCTGCATGGTTTGCTGATCTGCGCCAGTCTCAGCGCAGCGGGCGGACAAATGCTGCTGAAGGCCGGCGCCGAAGGTCGCCAGCACTGGCAGGAATTCATCAACTGGCAGGTGATCGCGGGATTGAGCGGCTACGGACTGAGCACCTTGTTATGGCTGTACTGCCTTTCCAAGCTCCCCCTGCGCGTGGTCTATCCGTACACCGCGCTTACCTTTGTTCTGGTCTTGTTGGGTGCGGTTCTGGTTTTTGGTGAGCGGGCGGGCTGGCGGGCTGGTGTCGGTACGGCCCTGGTCTTCGGCGGCCTGTTGCTGATCATGGCGGACGCCGGTTGAGCGCGACCCTGGCGGAGCGGCCGCCGCTATCGTCCGATGCCTCCCGCATTCCCTGGCTGAAGATCATCGGCGTGGTGATCGTGTCGCGCCTGCTGCTGTTTTTCGTAGGCTTGTTCACGCTCTACAGCCATGGCATCGAGGCGCATCTGGACTGGGCGACGTGGGCGGATCTGAGTTGTCGTTGGGATTGTGGCTGGTATGGCGGCATCGTCAATCAGGGCTACGGAATCGAAGCGCCCGCGCAATCGGGTGCCACTAGTTGGGCGTTCTACCCGCTCCTGTCCCTGCTCATGACGGGTATGAAGAGTTTGTTTTCCGGTGTTGATCTGCGTCTGCTCGCCAGCGCAGTTTCCACGGTCTTGCTGGTGCTGGCGCTGGGCATGATGCATCGCTATACCCGCCTGATCGGCAACAGCGAACGTGTGGCGGCGACTGCGGTGCTGATCGTTGCCTTTCTTCCGCATGGCATCGTGTTCTCGTCGCTGTATACCGAGAGCCTGTTTCTCTGCCTGCTGGTCGGCACCATGCTGGCCTTGCGGCTGGAGCGCTATCTGCTCGCTGGTCTCTGTGCGGCTCTGCTGTCCGCGACCAGGTCGAACGGGATTTTCATCATAGTGTTCATCGTGGTGCAACTCTGGCTGCAACTGGGCAGCGCGGCGTTTTTTCGCCCCTGGCGCAATCCGTATCCGTTCGTTGCCTTGTTGATGGCGCCGTTGGGGGCGTTCGCCTACTGGACCTATGCCTTTCACACCACCGGCGATGCCTTCGCGATGGCGACTACGGTGCGCCACGGCTGGGGATGGAGCTGGGACTGGCCGCTGAGCAATATCTCGCTGTTCTGGAAAACCGGCACCGATGCCCGCTTCTGGGTGCTCGGCAGCCTGTTCACTGCCCTGTGCAGCCTGCTGCTGCTGCGCTACCGCTGGTACGCCGAATTCGCATTCTGCCTGGTGATCTTTTTCCTGATCTGGGGCGGTACCGTGCCCAATTCGCTTTGGCGCTACAGCATGGTGCTGTTTCCGGCCTGGATCGCTCTGGCGCGCGTGCTCGAGACCCGCGAATCGATGCGAATGGCGCTGTTCGGCGCGATGGGTCTGGTCGGTGGATTCGTCATGCACGCCTGGGCCCTGCACCTGAAGGTCACCATATGACGCGCAGCGTGTTGTTGCGCTGGATGCTCTTCCTGGGGCTGACGGGCTGGGGCCTGGCCTATATCGCCTGGTTCGCGCATCTGGTCGCGGACAGCCGGGATTTCGTCGTAGCCAAGCGCGTGGATGCCGTCTGCGCTGCAGCGGAGCGCTCGTCTCCCGGGGCTGCAACCATCGAATTCAACGCAGGGCAGCTCGACCGCAACATGCTGCTCGCTGGCTGGGGTGGCCCGGAAGACTGGGGTGTGTGGACCACAGCACACCGGGCACGTCTCGGCCTGCCGACACCACCGGTCATTGACGGCGACATGCTGCTGACACTCGATCTGCTCGCGCCGATCAACCATCGCATACCTGAAATGCAGTTGCGCTTGAGGGTACCCGGAGGCCAGCCGGTCGACTGGCGGATCGGCATGCAGAGACAGGATGCGCGTCACTACCTCCTCGTGCCAGCCGAACTGCTGCGTGATCAGCACTGTATCGAATTGCACATCGAAATCGCCAATGCCTATCGACCGATCCAGAATCGGCTGGGCAGGGATACGAGATTGCTCGGAATCGGCCTGCGTCGCGCGGGCTGGCTCTCGCCCAGGCAGATCGGGCCGGTGCAGAATATTGCAGAGCGACAGCCCTAGTGTGGTGTCGCATAGTGTGCAACACCACACTAGGCCGACGGCGGACCGACATCCGCCATCAAACCATTCGAGTGCTCAGCGCGCGTCACCGGTATGAAAGCCATGGCAGGAAATACAGGTGCTGGGCACCTTGCCGGTAGCATGCTCACCACCGTGGCACTGCCGGCAATTGTCGATGTCGGGCAAGAGGAGATCACTGCTGTCGGTCGATGTCAGTGCTTTGTGGCAGTCGGCGCAGCCCATAGTGTCGTGTTTGCGGTGGGTGAATTCGGAACGCGGAAACCAGGTGCCGGCGACCCGAACCGGCTTGACGTCCCAGTTGCCGTCAGCGTCGCGGAAGCTGGTGTGGCACTCGCTGCAGGCGCGACCATCGAATAGCCGGTCCAGTGCTGTGGTCGCCTGGTCACGTGCCCAGGTCAGCGCCTCGGCACGCTCCTGCGGCGTGATCGACTGACCCGGACGGCGCCGGGCACGAACGATCGTTGGCGCGTCGACCTGATCAAACCCACCTTCGAGCGCCTCGCGGGCAAAGAACTCCTGTATTGCAAAACCGATTTCGGGAACTTTGCCGTGCTGCACCTGACGATCCGCGCCGCGAACAGAAAACGTCAACTGATGGCAACGCTGGCAGTCGCTCTCGAACTGGATCGGCTGCATGCGCGCGCCGCCGGCTTCCGCCCGATGACAGGATTCACAATTGAGTTTCTCATCGCCGTCGGGTCCGCGGATTCCGTTCGCTGCAAGGTGGCTGTCGTGCGGAAATTTCAGACCCGAGCCTTCCTTGATTCCTGGCGTTGCCAGCGCCGCGCGAACCGGCGCGTAGACGCCGGCGGCATTCCAAGCCGGCAGCGCGACGACAAATCCCGGATGATCAGTACCGAAATCGGAAACATCCAGTTGCGGCGGCAGGTCCTTGCCCTTGCCGGACAGTCCCTGATGGCAGTCGCTGCACAGTTCCTGGTCGGCGCGTACCAGAGCATCCATGCCGTTGTGATCGCGGTGACAGTAGGCGCAACGGCCATCGCCTAGCAGGGTCAGATCGAAACGCGAAGCGTTGGCGTGCTCGGGGGTGTTCTGATGACAGCCGCGACAGCTTTCATCACGGACGGAGACAAAGTCGCCCTGATGGCAGCTGGTGCATTCCTTGCCGAAAAAATGATGCGAGGCGGCGAGGCTGCCGGTCTCCCATTGCATGCGCGAGGCGATCGGCAATTTGTCGGTCAGCGGCCTGGCGCTCGGCACGTAATGTGCGGCCAGGGGAATTGCCAGCGTGATCAGCAGGACCACGACAAACAGAATCCATGAAGCTGCGCGCTTGCGCAGGCCGGCCTCGGTCAGGGTGAGTGTGGGTGCGCGGGCTCGGTCCTGTGCGGCGAGTTCGGCCTGATCGATCTGGCTGACCTCGACGGCTGCCTCGTAGTCGCGCGGAGGCTCCAGCAGTTGCACGCGCGTGGTGCCAATGTCGATCTGGCTGCCAGCGCCCGCTGTAGTGGC
>JAYSZM010000043.1:0-4349 GCA_043738015.1 Lysobacterales bacterium | reverse complement strand
CGGTGACCTTGAAAATCCGCACCGGCTGGAATCATGAGAACCGCAACGGGCTTGCCATCGCGCGCATTGCCGAGGACGCCGGCATCGCGGCACTTTCGGTGCATGGCCGCACCCGCGCTGATTTGTATCTCGGCGAGGCCGAGTACGAGACCATTCGCGCCATCAAACAGGCTGTTTCGATTCCGGTGCTGGCCAATGGCGACATCGACAGCCCGGAAAAAGCTGCGCGCGTGCTGCAGTTCACCGGTGCCGATGCGGTGATGATCGGACGTGCAGCCCAGGGTCGGCCATGGATTTTTCGTGAAATCGCGCACTATCTGGCGACGGGTGAGCGGCTGCCGCCACCGTCACGGGCCTTTGTGCATGAGGTGCTGACGGCGCATCTGCATCGGCTGCATGCGTTCTATGGCGAGGTACAGGGCGTGCGGATCGCGCGCAAGCATCTGGGCTGGTACGCCAAGGCCGATCCGGATGCTGCGGCATTTCGCGGCCTGGTCAATCGCGCCGAGACCGCGGCGGAGCAGTTGCGCATCACCGCTGATCACTTCTGCAACGACGACAGCGTCGCCCGCGCAGCCTGACCGCGCCGATCTGGGCGCGCTCACTCCAGTCCGTTGGAAAACAACGGATCGAGCACATCGAACTGGAACATCACGCCATGCGTATGGGTGGTGACGCCTGGCCCTTCACGGCGACCGCCGACAAACAGTCGACCATCGGAAAGACGCGGAACACCGAAATCGAAGATCCGCCCCTGACCGGCCGGTGCTGTCTGCGGCAGAAAACTGCCGGCAGCGAACCAGTTCGCCCCGTCGGCGCGGTACAGGCGCAGGGGCGTGACGAAGTTTTCATTGTACGGGGCGACCGGGAAAGACTCGACCACGAGGCTGCCCTGCTCGATATCGATCTGGCGTCCAAACTCCGATACGCCTGCGGGTGGCTCGATTCGCCCGCTCGGCAACCAGTTGGCGCCATCGAAACGGAACGTATGGACACGGGTGCGCAGCGCATTCTGCAGCACATCGCCGGTTGCCAGCGCGAGCTCGTCGGCCTGCAGGGCCAGGCTGAGCAGAAGTGTCGCCGGCGGATCATCGGTCGCTGGCCTTACCTCCTGTTCAAGGGTCCAACTGGTTCCGTTGCGGCGATAGACGAAGACCACCCAGGCCTGCGGCTCCGCAGGCGGCGACCGGATTTCACCGAGCAGGACAGCCAACCGATCTCCTTGCATCGCCAGCCGACTGTTGTTGATTGCCTGCTGTTCCTCCTGCGCTGGAGGCTGCAAAAGCGCTTCCAACAACCATGAACTGCCGACACGACGCAGCACAGCAAGGCGCGGCAAACGGCCGCGCGGAGTGCGCAACGATCCGCTCATCGCGAGCCGGTCGCCGGAAATCCGGAAGGCTGTGCCAAAACTGAGATTGGCCAACTCGGGAATGCTGAACAGGTTGAATTCGTCGACAAAATCGAGCGCCGTGCCATTGCGCTGATAGCTGCGCAAAACCACAGTCGTGCCGCCGGGCACACGCCGGATTGCCGAAAGCACGATGTGGTCGCCGGCAATACCGACGTCGCTGGCAAAGCGCTCGTAGCTGTAGGGTTCGGGCGCCTCGATCCGCTGCAGCAGTTGCGCAGCGGGCTGCGAAATATCAAACAGCCAGGCAACCCCCTCATTGAAATCGTCGGGCGTTCCCAACCGCGAATCCGACGCCAGCATCAGATCACCATCGACCACCGTGTTGAACGCGAACCGCCAGAGTGACGCCGGCAATTCGAGCCGATCAGGTGGCAGCTCGGGCGCGGCAAGTGCAAACTGACTGACCGCACCGCTGGAAGGGCCGGCCGCCACGTCGCGAAATGGATTGCCCACGTGCACAGCCGCTGCGTCCGCTGCGATGGCCCAACCAAATCCATTGAAGCCGACCTCGGGCTGTTGCAGATACGGAGCCGTCTCGGTCCACTGCATCGCGGATTTCTGATAGCGCCTGACGCAGGAGATGTTCCTACCCGGCGTGGTCAGCGAAGCGCAGACAGGCCCGGCAACAAGTACGCGATCAGCCTGAAGCTGCATGCTCAATGCGGTCGAAGCGAGCGGCTGCTGTTCGAGCAGGCTGTGACCGATCTCATCGCGCTGATAAAAGTACAGTCGATCCGTCGAACCCGAGTTGGCATTGCCCACGCTCGCCGAAATCACCACATCGCTGGCGCTGGCTGCGATCACCGCACCAAAACCGTCGCCACCACCGAGATCGGGCGCGGACAGCTGTCCTCCGAGCGTGGCGGAACTTCCGGCGAGTGCATACCAGAACACAGCACCGGTATTCGCCTCGACGCCATCGCCGAGACAGTCGCCAACGTAAAGCCGATCCGAGGCGAGTGCCAAGGAGCAGCCAAAGCCGCCAGGACGTGAGCTGTCGCTGCCCTCGATGCGCTGGACCAGGGTCCACGCGGTTCCAGTGCGTTGATATAGAAACACCGCGCCGCGAACGCCGCTGACATCGTCGTAGCCAGGAGCGGCCACGGCGAGCCAGTCCTCCTTCATCGCCAGTGATGATCCGAATCCATCGCCCGCATCGAGTTCGGCCGCGGCCAGTCTGACCGAGGCCACCCACTGCCCCGCTTCACGGCGGTACAGATGCACCGAGCCGGTTGTCTCACCATTGCCGAAGCCTGCATCCCAGGAGCCCACCGCCAGATCGTCGGCTGATACCGCCAGGGAGATGCCGAATTTCTCGTCCACCGGATTCTGCAGGGGCAGCAGTCGCTGCCCCAGCTGCCAACCCGACATCGAGGGGGTATAGACCTCGACCATGCCGGCGCCCGGAGCACTGGTCGTCGGCGCGCCGGGAATGCCAACGATCAGCGCTTGGCCGTCCAGCGCAAGCGCATAGCCGAACAGATCGTCTTCACCACCACGGCCCCAGTCTGGCGCCACGATCTCCCGTACCGGCGCAACCTGGGCCAAGCTGGCGCTGGCAAGTACGAGCAGGAGCTGAAGCACAAATACGCGCGCAGGGATCATCGGGCTAGCCTCGGACATGAGCGCCGGATTGGCAAGACAGCAATGCGCGCCTGCTGTCCATTCGACCCGATCCGCCTGAACGCCGCATCACTGCGGGATCAGGCTGCTAAAGTGCCTGCTGCGCTTTGGAGGATTTTCCCCTATGATGCGCCCCCTTTCCATCCTTCCATCCGGATACGAGGATATAAAATCGCAATGAGCAGTTACCTGTTTACTTCTGAATCCGTGTCCGAAGGTCATCCGGACAAGCTCGCCGACCAGATCTCCGATGCCGTGCTGGACGCGATCCTGTCGCAGGACAAGCGCGCACGCGTCGCCTGCGAAACCATGGTCAAGACCGGTGTCGCGATTGTCGCCGGCGAGGTGACCACGGCAGCCTGGGTCGATATCGAGTCGATCGCGCGCAAAGTCATCAACGACATTGGCTACACCAATTCGGAGGTGGGCTTCGATGGCCATACTTGCGGCATCCTCAACCTGATCGGCAAGCAATCGCCGGATATCGCTCAGGGCGTGGATCGCAAGAAGCCGGAAGAACAGGGCGCTGGCGATCAGGGCTTGATGTTCGGCTACGCCTGCGATGAAGCACCGGAATTCATGCCGGCGCCGATCTATTACTCGCATCGCCTCGTAGAACAGCAGGCAAAGATACGCAAGGGCAAGAAGAGCAAGCTTCCCTGGCTGCGCCCCGATGCCAAATCGCAGGTCACTCTGCGCTATGAGGGCAACAAGGTTGTCGGCATCGACGCTGTCGTGTTGTCGACCCAGCACGATCCCGGCATCAAGCAGAAGGATCTGGTCGAAGCGGTGATGGAAACCATCATCAAGCCTGTGCTACCCCCGAAGTTGATCGATCGCAAGACCAAGTTCCATATCAATCCGACCGGCAAGTTCGTGATCGGCGGACCGGTCGGTGACTGCGGTCTGACCGGACGCAAGATCATCGTCGACACCTACGGCGGCATGGCGCGTCATGGTGGCGGCGCGTTCTCCGGCAAGGATCCATCCAAGGTCGATCGTTCGGCTGCATATGCGGCTCGCTATGTCGCCAAGAACGTGGTGGCTGCGGGTCTGGCGCAGAAGTGCGAGGTCCAGGTCAGCTATGCGATTGGCGTTGCCGAACCGACCTCGATTTCGGTCACTACTTTTGGTACCGGCCGCATCAGCGACGACAAGATCGAGCGCCTGATCCGCGCCAATTTCGATCTGCGTCCGTACGGCATCGTCAAGATGCTCGACCTGATCCATCCGATGTACCAGGCCACGGCGGCATACGGCCATTTTGGCCGCACCCCGTATGAGGTCAAGGGACACGATGGCAGTCGCTACA
>JAYSZM010000042.1:0-9208 GCA_043738015.1 Lysobacterales bacterium | reverse complement strand
GATGCGCTGGTTCACCCCGGCGCCGTGGTCGACCGTGGCCTGCGAGCTCGATCTGCGTCCGGGTGGGCGGTTTCATACCGTGATGCGCTCGCCGGATGGACAGGAATTCCCCAACACCGGCTGTTTTCTCGAAGTCATCGAATACCGCAAGCTGATCTGGACCAGCGTGCTCGAGCCCGGCTACCGACCGGCCAAGCTCAGCGCGGTTTCCGAACTGGATTGCGCGGACCTCGCCTTCACCGCCGTACTCTCGCTCGAGCCGGTCGACGGCGGCACCCGCTATAGCGCATTGGCCCTGCATCGCGACGAGTCCGACCGCAAGCGGCACGAGGACATGGGTTTCCACGATGGCTGGGGCAAGGCGCTCGATCAGTTGGTTGAGCACGCGCGCGGCAAGCGCTGAGCGCAGGCTCGATCCGGCAGACGCTTGCCGCCGTGGTGAGGTCGGGATTGATGCGCTTCGCGTTGCTCAGCACATCCTACGTCGGTGGTTCAGCAATCTTCTGGCGCTGTGGCGGCGTCGCGATTGATGCGCTTCGCGTTGCTCAGCACATCCTACGGCACGACGCGCGGCGGCCACAGCGCTGCCGCGCGACGCAGGATTGCGGTGAAACGTGATCAGGGCGCTTCGAATCCGTTCTGGAACAGCACCGGCGCAGTACCCACCAGGAACACCATCTCGCTCGGCGAGCCGGCCTGGAACAGACCCAGGCGATGGTCTTCGATTTCCTCGGGCGGTCGCGTCGCGTCGAACCAGAAGTTGTACATCGTCGCCCAGCGCAGCGCGTTGGCATTGGCCGGTGTCGCGAACGACGGCGTCTGCCAACTGATGTTCTCGGCGGCGGTGACCGGCGGCCAATCAGCGGTGTCGTAGGGCTCGCCGGAATGGGCGTCGACATCATGGAAACCGGCGTTGGTAAATGTGGTCGGCCCGAAGAACTCGATGCTCAGGCGATTGGCCGCGCGTACCGCATTCAGATTGTGCACGGCGTACTCGTAATGCCAGACCCCACCGGTCAAATCGGTTACCCGGCGCGCGACATTGAAGCGCTGCACCGGCGTAGTCGGTAGATCGATGGTGAAGAACTCCACGCCCGGATCGATCGTGGCCCAGACTTCGATTGCCGACTTGCGCTGCACGGTGGTACCGGAGAAGCTCAGATTGAACGTCGATGCATTGACCGTCACTTCGCGGTAGGACGCGTTGTTCAGGCCATTGCCGGCGGCGGCGTCATCGGGCGCCACGTAATGGCCTTCGACAAAATAGCGCGCGCTCGGGTTGGAAGCAGGGTCCAGATCGGTCTGCGCCACGGCTACGCGCTGGTTCCAGACAGCGGCCTGACTTCCTGACCCACCCGCATGCGGAAACGGATACACGCCCGTAGTCGGATCGACCTGCGACTTCGGACCCAGTGGTCGACCGCCATTGAGGCCCGAACCGTAGGGATCGGTGCAGCCGACACCGAGCTGATTGCCGCCCAGCGGCGGTTGCGTGCAGGTACCGCACGCCGCATTGGTGCTATTGGTGGAGACAAAGCCGTGCTTGAGCCAGCTCGCACCAATCTGATCGAAGCGACCCGACTTCAGCCGGTACATGTTCTGGGCGATGACCGGATGATCTTCGTCGGTGGTGCCGGCGCCACAACCACCATTGTTGTCGCACCAGTTCAGCGGAGCATCACCGATATTGCAGGAAGTCGTGCCTACCGAGTAGCCGCGAATGCCTCCTGCCATACCGTAGTTGCTGGTGTCCGAAAGCAGGAACACCGTGACATCCGGGCCAACCTGACCGGCGCTGACCGGAGTCGGCCCGAGGAGGCAACAGGCGACCAGGGAGAGTCCGAGGGCGGCCAGCCGCGAAGGGTTCAGGCGTGCAGAAAATCGCATGACAATACTCCGATGCCAAGACTAGGCAACTCAATAGGGGCCGGGATGCGGAGTCCGAAGATAACCGCTATGGGCGCACACTTCCAGCGATTGCGTCAAGCATTGCGCGCGCGTCGCCATTTGTCATATCAAGTTCAAGGATCGCCTGAAGCTCCTTGCGCGCCGCCGGATAATCACCTGCTCCGACCAGTGCGCGCGCGAGCAGCAGGCGTGTCTGCACGTCCTGCGGGGCTTGCTGCAGTGCAATTCTGTAGTGGGCGATCGCCGCCGCGAAGTCGCCCTGACTGGCCAGCACGCCGGCTAGATTCTCGCGTGCCTCGCGATAGTGCGGGTCCAGCACAAGCGCCTCTTCGAACAAGGGAATCGCCTGCGGGATCTGACCCTGGATGGCACGCGCCAGTGCAGCGTTGTAATACAGGCTGGGGTTTGCCGTGGCCCGCGCCACGCCGCGATCGAACACCTGCTGCGCCGCAGCAATATCGCCCGCCTTGGCATAGTGAAGGCCGAGCGCAAGATAACCCCCGGCGAGGTCTGGACGCGCCTCGATTGCCTGCTGCCAATGCTCAACTGCCCGGATCTGATCGCCCCTGACCAAGGCCAGATGCGCCAGTAGTTGATGCATCTGCTCGGGCAATTCGTCGCGGCTGAGGGCCTGCTGCGCCTGCGCCGCTGCTGCGTCCTCGGCACCCGCCAGCGTCTGCAGCCAGGCCAGCATCGCGGCGTTGCCGAGGCTCGGAAACAGACCCCAGGCATCCACACGGCCAAGATGACGGATGCCGGCATCGATGGTTGCACGACGTTCTGCCGAAGGTGTCAGCTGGGTGCCCGGCTCCTCCAGCACGGTGATGCGCAGCGGCGCGGTCGCCGAGTACGCGCGCGCACCCAGATAGGCCTGGGCACGGATATAGGCACTGTGCGCCAACAACAGCGCCAACACGCTCATCGCGACCGCAAACCAGCGGCCCTGGGGCAACAGGCGGCCGTCACGCTTGAGGCGCAATCCAGGACGTTCCAGTGTGAGTTCGCCAAATAGACGCACCGTGGTCAGCGTCAGGAATGCGACGACGCCAGCAAGGCCCAGCGACATCAGAAAGGGCACCACGCCGTACAGACCGCGCGCGATCAGGAAACTGATGACGAAGGCCGAGACCAGGATCAGCTCATCGCGCCAGCGGATCGGTTGCGGCGGTTTGGCCGCAAGCTCAACGCGTGGCTTGGCCAGCAGAGGAATCGGTCCGATCCCGTAGTACAGCGCATTGGTCGGGCAGACGCTGACGCAGTCCTGGCACTTCATGCAGCCGGCCGATACCACCATCGCCCAGTCGCGCACTTCCTCGTGGACGCGCACATTCGAACTGCACACTGCGGTGCAATGGCCACACTGATTGCAGGCATCGGTCACCCTGATCCGCATCGGCGCAACGCGATCGGCAGCCGCGAAAATCGCGCCATACGGGCAGGCATAGGTGCAGAAACCCTTGGCGCCGAGAAAATACACACAGGCGAATCCGCAGATCAGCAAGGTCAGGATGCCAACCACCCAGCCCGGAAAGGTGCTCCAGAAGTGCGCCGTGGTCATTTCAACGCCGCGCACGGCCAGCGAGTCGCCGAGCCAGAGTCGATAGACCGCCGGCCAGATGAACATGTACAGAAACGCCAGCGTCGGCACCCAGAGCAGAAAGCGCGATTTCAGTGGCCGCGGGGTGATGCCGATCTTCAGCATCCAGTGCCGGCAGAGATCCTGCAGCGCGACGACATGACAGCCCCAGCCGCAGAAAAAGCGACCGAAGACCGCGGTCAACAGAATCATCACGGCAAAGAAAATCAATCCGGCGTTGACGATCGAGGAGCGACTGAACGCCATCGCTTCGGAGGGTTCAACCGGCGTCACGGTCTCACCACTGCTCAGCCAGTGCGCAATGTGCAGGCCAATGATCACGTGCACGCCGATCAAAACCAAAGCACGCCACTTGCCCATGCGGGACGCGCGGATCTTGCTGGGCCGGGCGACCGGAGTGGAGCGGTCGCGGGCTTTGGCGGGGCGTGCAGACATCGCGAGAGAGTACTTTATGGCGTGTCGACGCGGGAGCATCCGCGCTGCGCGGTTACTCGTTCAGATCAATCCGTGCACCGCTTGCGTCGACTTCGAGCACCAGCTTCTTGAATGTCCATTCGCCCGCGGATTTCTCGGCGACCAGATAAAGCGTTCCACTGCCCCTGGGGCCGGTCAGTGGGATCGCCATATCGGCATCGCCTGCCGCCCCGTTGACGTTCACCCGACCCGACACCATGTAGCCCGCCTCGAAGGGTTCGCCCAGGGCCTGGCGCACTTCGGAACTCGACTGCGCACGCGCCATCGCCATGCCATAGGCGTCGGAAGACTTCATCATGCCGAAGGTGAGCGTCATGATCGCCGCGATACTGCCGACAAACAGCACCAGCATCGACAGACAGCCAACCGGGACGAACCATTTCCAGTTGCGTCCCCACCAGTTCTTCGAGGGTTCCTGCGCCATGCCTTGCTCCTTCCGAGCGCGACCGGCGTGCAGGCCAGTCGGGGAGCCGTAGCCTACACCGATCCGCCTCGCCAGATCATCGCCCGCCGTGGTTCGCCCAGCTCAGTCGATGGCGACCCGGGTCTCCTCGCCGCTGACGATCTCGACAGGCTGACGGCGATCACCGATGACAAGTTCGTAGCTGCCCGATTTGAGGCTGATCGCATCGCCACCGACAATAGCGGTGGCCGCTTGCGTACCCGCACGCAGAACCACGTATGAGGGCGGCCCGGCTTGACTGGCCTGCTCGATCATCGTGGTCAACGCGCCGCCGTCGGCAGCAGAGAAGTAGCGTCCATCACCGAGCGCCGCCCAGCGCTGGAAATCCTGTTCCAGTCCGGCCTCATCGATGGCGAAGCCGACGATATTGAGCGCGAAGTCGAAGCCGGATTCCTTGAGTTTGCGGATTTCCTGTTCGGGATCGCCACCGCAGGTTTCCTCGCCATCGGTGACCAGCACGATCAGGGCGCGGCCCTCGACACCGGCAAGATCATCGGCCACCGCGGCCAGCGAGGCGCCAATCGCCGTCTTGGCGAGATTACGCGCGGCAATGGCGCCTACCTGCGCACTGAGCTTGGCGCGATCCAGCGGCGCCAGCGGCGCGACCAGTTCGCTCTCGCAGCCGCCCGGGTTCAGATGACCAAACACCCGCAAGGCCACCGGCGTTCCGGGCGCGATGGTGCTGTCGATGAGTCGGGTCAGTGCGGTCTGCGCCAAATCGATGCGGCGCTGATCGCCGAGCCGTTGCAGCATGCTCCCGGATGCATCAAGGATCAGCGCAATACTGCCAGTCGAAGTCGAAGTGGAAGTCGCGTTCTTGCCAGCACGCGCGCCGCCAGCTGCACCGCGGGCCACCCTCAGCGTCCCGACACCGACAGCCGGCGTCACGGTCAGCGTGCGCTGCGCCAACGACTGACTGCTACGCGCCGTCAGATAATGCAATTCATAGGTTCCGGCCTGATCCGGCATTTGCAGATTCAACGGACTGCCGCGTTGGGTGTAGGCAAACTTCAGATATTTTTCCGGCTTGCCGACCTCGGTGACTGCGATGTAATCGCCTTCGTTGCCCGGTCCCTTCCAGCTGACTCGCAGCGCGCTGCCGGCTTCGGCATCGGCAGCTGCATCGAGACTGGCGGTGGCGGCACCGACTGCGAGCGGTGCCCGCGCGAGCACGCGTTTGCCGTCGGCACTGAGCAGACGTACTTCGTAGCCGCCGGCCTGCTCGGGCACGACCAGGCTCACGCTTGCGGCCGTAGTGTAAACATAGTCCTTGTAGGAATTGTCGGGCGCACCCGGCTGCACAATCGTGATGTAGTTGCGCGCATTTTCCGGACCAGTCCAGCGCACCGCGATCTTGCTGCCCATGCCCACGGCGGCAGGAAAACTCAGCGTGGCTGCGACGTCGCCGACGCTGAGTGCATGCCGGGCCAGCACAACGCCGGCATTGGTCGCGTAACGCAGCTCGTAGTCGCCCGGTTCGGCCGGTGTGGTCAGGCTGACCGTGCCCGAACCCTGCTCCGATTCGAGGTATTCGTATTCGAGGTACTTGCCGTCCGCGAGCGATGCCGGCACTAGGGTGATATAGACGCGATCGCCTGCGGGTCCCTTCCATCCGATACTGAGCAACTCGACCACGCGCGCGCTGGCCGGCGCGGTGATACTTGCCTCGGGCTGGTAGATGTCGATCGGCTTGCGCGCCAAAGTGGGATACGGTGCGTCGGCCGCGAGCACGCGGACTTCATGGCGGCCGACTGAGGCTGGTGTCTTGACGCTGAGCGTCGCGCTGTCCGCGTAAACGTAGTCGTCGTACTCGCCCTCAGCGGCATCGGGCGCAACGATGGTGACGAAGGCGCGCGGATCCAGGGATTCCGACAACGTGACCTGGATCGAGCTGTCCAAACCGGCACGCTCGGGCGCGGTGATCTCAAGGGCACTGGCGAGCAGCGGAAAGCAGAGCAGGAACAGGATGCCGAGGCGCATGGTCGAGGTTCTCCGTATCGATTGCAGGGTGCATACGCGCCAGCGCGCTCAAGGCGGACATCCTGCTGCATACCGCCGCCAATCTGGACCTTTCAATCCTGATCTGGTCCAGCTTCGGTCAAGGTATAGCCTGCCGGCGGCTCCGTGGCCCAGACCTCGGATGCGATCGCGGCCTCGAAATCGAAAAAATAGAGAAGCCCAAGACCGGCCTCGGCCTGCTGTTCCATTGCCAGCGGCAAGCCCTGCTGATCGATCCAAAGCACGAAACTGCTGCTGCCGATATCGAGCTTCCAGCCGGCAGCTTCGCGACCATCGATAAGCCGAAGCTGATCGAGTCGACTGGCGCGGCCCTGGAAATTGCGTACTTCGTCCAGCCATTCAAGACCCGGCGCGGTCGTGGGTCCACCGACCGGCACCGGCAACGTCATCCGCATCGCTTCCTTCGAGTCATGCAGCAGGGTGAGCAATTCACCACGCCGCGGGTCAACGATGATGCTCAATTGCGCGCCAACGTCGGTGCGTACCTGACCCTGATCGTTGATCGATACCTGCGTGGTTTGCAGCAACGTGCCATTCATGCGTTGCTCGATGCGCATCGAAAGGGTTTTGAAATTGCGGAAGTGATCGCGTGCCGCTGCGAAGGCATCACCGCTGGCAGTGAACAGCGGCATCACCAAGCTCACCGACACGACCAAGGCCAGCATCGCGGCAGCTGCCCAGCGCAGCGGGTAGCGCGATCTGGTTCTCGGTCTGGCGGCGAGCAGACGTTGGTCCAAGCGTGCCTGCGCAGCGTTCAGCGCTTCGGTCGACACTGGCTCAACGGCCGTTACGTGCGCGGCCAACAGAGAAGACAGTTCAGATTTATGGTGCTGGCTCATACGGCGTCCTCCGAATGATCGTCACGCAGAAGGGATTCGAGTCGATGCCTGGCGCGATGCAGACTGACACTTACACTGTTCTCGCTCAGCACGAGCATCAGCGCGATCTCCGCGATATCCAAACCCTCGAGGTAGCGCATCGCGAAGCACTGTGCCTCGCGCCGCGACAATCGGGCCAGGGCACTGCGCAGGCGCGATGCGCGTTCACCGGCTTCGCCATGCGCTTGCGCGGAGTCGTCCGTGGTCGGCAATGGAGCCAGCCAGAGTGGCAGCAGGTTGCGCCAGCGTTGCTGACGGCGCAGCAGATCGATCGCGGCACGACTTGCGGACGCCGACAGATAGGCCGGCCACGAGCGCACCGTGTCCGGTCGCTTCTCGATCATGCGCAGAAAGACATCCTGCTGCACGTCCTCGGCCAAAGCACGGTCCCCGAGCACCCGGTACGCGGCCTTGAATACCAGCGCTCCATAAAGTTGTGCGAGTTCGGCGGGCTCACAATCAGCGGCAGGCGACATCAGGATCAAACTCCGTGGGGGACATGACGAACTGGGCATCGACGGCTCCGTGGGTTGTCAACGGTACCGACGCGCCAGAACGAGGATTCTTACAGCACGCAGGAAAATATTTTCCAGCGCGGCGCGCTGGCATGGAATGTAAGAAGTTCCTCGCCTGCGCGTCAGATGAGCCGATACCCAAGGAGTACGTCCATGTCAGAACGCATTCGCAGCATCTCCGCATTTTCGCCGACCGCGCAGCGTCGAGCGGGACACAAGCCGCGGCTGTTTCGCAGTTGGCTGGCGCTAATACTGAGTGTTGCCTTGCCGGCTGCCGCAAGTCTACCGGGCGCATCCGCAATCGATGTCGAGGTCAGCGCCGCGATGGCGGCGACTGGCGCGCGTGGCCTCGCCATCGCGGTAATCGATGAAGGTCGCGTGGTGCAGGTGCAGGCCCATGGCCAGCGCAATGCCGCGGGCGATCCGTTGCTATCGGATACGGTGATGTACGGCGCCTCGCTCACCAAGGCAAGCTTCGCTTACATGGTGATGCAGCTGGTCGATGAAGGTCGGCTCGACCTTGACCAGCCGATTGCCGCGCATTTCGATCAGCCACTACCGAGCTATCCACTGGCCCATGGATACGGTCCCTGGCCCGATCTGGCTGGGGACGATCGCTGGCGCGCCCTCACTCCACGAATGCTGCTCAATCACAGCGCAGGATTTGCCAACTTCGCCTTTCTCGAGCCCGACGGCAAGCTGCGCATGCATTTTGATCCGGGCACCCGATATGCCTATTCCGGCGAGGGCTACATCCTGCTCCAGTATGTGCTGCAGTTCGGATTGCAACTCGATGTCGGCAAGGAGATGCAACGGCGCGTGTTCGACCGCTTCGGAATGCAACGAACCAGCATGATGTGGCGCGCCGACTTCGCCGCTAATCTTGCCGACGGTTGGGACAGCGACGGGCAAGCTCGTCCGCATGACGAGCGCAGCAAAGTGCGCGCTGCGGGTTCAATGGACACCACAATTGCGGACATGGCGCAGTTGGCGGCGGGCTATGTGCGTGGCGAGGGACTCAGTCTGGCGGCGCGCAGGGAGATGCTGCGTCCACGACGTGCGATCACCACGGCGAGCCAGTTTCCGTCCTTGCAGCCTGAACTGCCGGTGTCGCAACGACGCGATGATCTTGCTGCCGGCCTCGGTGTCATCCTGTTTGACGGCCCGCAAGGTAAGGGCTTCATGAAGGGCGGCCATGACGGCATCACCGCCAATACCTGGGTCTGCATCGAACGCAAACGACGTTGCGTGGTCATTCTCTCCAATGATGTGCGCGCCGAGGCTGCGTTCCCTCGACTGGTCGCATTCGTCCTCGGCGAGACCGGGGCGCCCTGGCGCTGGGAATACGGCGACA
>JAYSZM010000041.1:0-4386 GCA_043738015.1 Lysobacterales bacterium | reverse complement strand
ATCCTACGGATTCGCGAGGAGTGCGGCGGGAACGTAGGATGTGGTGAGCGCAGCGAACCGCATCAATGCAACCGCAGCAATCTCACCACATCGCATGAACCCGCGCCGCCGGGACTCAGGACTTGCGGCCACCGACCAGGAGCAGGCCCGCGCCGATGACGATGGCGCCGATCCCGGCCCATACCGGCACATTGACGGTTTCCTTGTCCTTGATCGAGAACTCGATCGGTCCGATCTTGGCGTCGTGGCTCTCCTTGGTGTAACTGAAGCTGCCGTAGATCAGTCCGAGGATGCCAGCGATGAGGAGAACGATTCCTGCGATTTTCATGGGTATGACTCCAGCGGTTGGCAGTGGTGCCGATTGGGGGGTTGCGGCAGGCGAGACCTCGAAATCAGCTTTGCCGAGTCGATGTCCGCCGTCCGCGCTTCAATAACACGGGGAACTTCCCCGCGTCAGTGGTCCAGCGCACTGCGAACCGGGAGGCCCGATGCCGCGCTGCGCTCATCACGGAATCGAACTTACATCAGATGACGCCAGGTCAGCAGAGTCAAGGCCAACAGTACGCCCAGAGCCATCGCGCCCGTGGTCCAGGTTGCGGCAATCCAGCCCGAGGGCCGATGCGGCGCCACAACCATATCCCGCCACAAGGTATGCAACTGCTCAAGCGCGGCGTCGATACCATGATCGACGTGCTTCCAGAAGCGTAGCCAGGCGCGCAGCAGCAGGGGCAGCAGTACGCGATACAGCCAGTCGGTATCCAGGCTGATGGTCAGCGTACGCTTCATCCACGGCAGCATCGCGAAGAAAGCCAATCCAGCAAACAGCAGCAGCTGTAACTGGGTGACGATATGGCCTGCCGTGTACGGAACGTAGTCGACCGGATAAGGCAGCAGAGCGTAGAGCGGACCCGGCGCACAGCCGATCGCGATACAGGCGATCGCCATCAGCACCATGGCCGCGCGCATGTTCCAGGCTGGCTCGGCTGGGCGCATGCCCGAATCTTTCTGGAAAAAAACGAACCAGGGAAATTTGATGCCGGCATGCAGGAACACGCCGGCCGACGCTGCGGTCAGCAGATACCAGACTACGACGAGGTGCTGATCGGCCGCGCCCTGGGCGATCATCGACTTGGAAATGAAGCCCGAGGTGAACGGAAATGCAGAGATGGCCAGCGCGCCAATGATGGCGCAGATCGTGGTCAGCGGCATCGACTGATAGAGCCCACCGAGGTCGCTGCAGCGACGCTTGCCGGTCTGCATCAGCACCGCGCCGGCGGTCATGAACAACAATCCCTTGTAGAGAATATGCGCGAACGCATGCGCCGCCGCACCATTGATCGCCATCTCGCTGCCGATACCGATGCCGACCAGCATGAAGCCGACCTGGTTGACGATCGAATAGGCGAGGATGCGCCGCATATCATTCTCAAGCAGGGCGTAGAGAATGCCGTAGAAGACCATCACCAGGCCGAGCACGATCAGCAGTTTGGTGCCGGGGAACATCAGGATCAGCGCCAGCACCGCGGACTTGGTGGTGAACGCCGACAGGAACACCGATCCACTCGGACTCGCTTCCGGATAGGCATCGGATATCCACGCGGCCAGCGGTGGCGCCGCGGCATTGATCAGCACACCGAGCAGGATCAGCCAGCTCTCCAGCGAGCCCAGCGTGAGCACACGCAGATCGATCGATCCGGTGTGCAGAATCACGCCGACGATGCCGAGTTTCAGCAATACCCCGCCGAGCAGATGCAGGGCCGCATAACGCAATCCTGCGCGCCGTGCAGCCTCAGTGCCGGCAGACCAGATCACCAGGGTGGAGCACAGCGCCATCAGCTCCCAGAACAGGAAAAACGTGATGAGGTCTCCTGCGAAACAGACGCCGATCGCGCCGCCGGCATAGGCGTAGGCTGCGGACAGTTCGTACCAGGTCGCCTGGCGCAGCGCGTAAAGGCCGCCGGCAAAGCTCATCAGGGCAAAGATGGTCGCGAACAGCCGACGCACTTTGTCGGCCTCGACCAGCTCAAGCGAGTAGCCCAGGAACGGCGCGCTCTGCAGTACGCCATCGCCCAACTGCCAGATCGCCCAAAGCGTGCACAGGGGTGTCGCCAGTACCAGCAGGGAGCGCCAGCGACCGCGCGCCAACGCGATCAGCAGTGCGCCGACCAGCATGATGAGGGCGGGTGGAAAGACCAGATCAGTCATGCGCCTGCTCAGTCGCGCTCATAGTAATCCTCGCGTCGCTTGAGTAGATAACCAATCAATTTGGCAACCAGCACCATCGCCACGCAGCTGACAAAGCCGAAAATCGCATGGAAGCCAGGCCAGCCGTCGGCACCAAAGTGCGGATGCAGTTCGACCAGGAATTCGGCGACAACGGTCAGCAGCAGGATGACGGCGAACAGCCACCACAATCGGCGGATGCTGGCCGGACGCTGCAGCCAAGGCAGGTCCTGCCGCGGTGATCTGCGCGCAGGCCGGCTCATGGCGTTGCTCCGGACAGGCCGCGCGTCAACGCCAGTATCGGCGCATGAAAAAAGAACATCAAAACGCTGGCCGCCGCGGTGGTGACCAGGGCCACGCGCATCTGCCAGGGCGCTTCGCCATGCGAACGCCCCTTGGGCGCTCGAAAAAACGCACGGTGCAGGATCGGCAACATGTAGAACGCATTCAGCGCGGTAGACAGAACGATGACGGCGAGCACGAAGTACTGATCAACCTGGTAGGCGCCGGCGATGATGAACCACTTCGAGACAAAGCCGGCGGTCGGTGGCACGCCAATCATAGTCAGCGCGCCGATGGCGAAGGCCGCCATTGTCCACGGCATGCGCCGGCCCATGCCATCGAGCTCGGAGACCTGCGTCTTGTGCGCGGCGACGTAGATCGCGCCGGCGGCGAAGAACAAGGTGATCTTGCCGAACGCATGCGCGACCATGTGCAGGCTGGCGCCGGTCAATGCCAGCGGTGCCAGGGCCAGCGCGGCCATCACGATGTAGGACAGCTGGCTGATCGTCGAGTAGGCCAGCAGGCGCTTGATATTGTCCTGACGCAGGGCCACCACGGACGCGGCAATCACCGTGAATCCGGCCAGATAGACCAGATAGCGCTGCGCGGGCAACGTGGCGAGGTATCCGGTTCCAAAAACATAGATGACTACTTTGGTGATCGTGAACACGCCGGCCTTGACCACCGCCACCGCGTGCAACAGTGCCGAAACCGGCGTCGGTGCCACCATCGCCGCCGGCAGCCAGCGATGCATCGGCATCACCGCCGCCTTGCCGACGCCGAGCACAAACATCAGCAGCAACAGACCGCCAAGCGCAGGCGACAGCTTGCCGACCAGGATGCCACCCGCGGTGAACTGCAGGGTGCCGGCAACATGCAAGGTCCACAGCATCGCTGGCAGCAGCAGGCCGATCGAGGTACCGAGCAATACACCCAGATATACCCGACCGCCGCGCACGGCGCCGCGATTGCCGATATGGGTGACCAGCGGATAGGTCGATAGCGTCAGCACTTCGTAGAACACGAACAGGGTCAGCAGATTGCCGGCCATGGCGATGCCCATGGTGGCGCTGATCGCGACGCAGAACCAGAAATGGAAGCGGGTCTGATGCTCTTCCTTGCGCGCGCGCAGATAACCGATCGCATACAGCGAGGTCGGCACCCACAGGCCGCTGGCGAGTACCGCGAACAGAGCACCGAGCGGCTCGACTTCGAGCGTCAAGCCGACCTCGGGCAGGAGCGCGATCAGGTCAACGCGCATCGATGCGCCGGCAAGAAATTGCTGCAGAACCGCGACTGCGCTGGCAAACGACAGCGCGGCGGTCAGCACCAGAATCAACTCACGCAGACGCGCCTGGCGATGGGCAAGCAACAGCACACTGCCGCCGACCAGGGGCAGGCAAAGACAGAGCAGCATCAGCCATTGCGCGTTCACGGCGTGCCGCCGATCAGTGCGCGCATGCCGGCCTCGGCCATGCCGACGCTGAGCCGGGTATCGACGCCGAACCAGATATTGGCCCCGACCAGGATCCACAAGGGCACCAGCATCGACAGCGGCGCTTCTTCGCGACGCTGACATTCATTGGGGGCGAAATAGGCGAGTGCCACCACGCGCCAGACATAGATCAGTGCCATCAACGAGGCGACCAGGATCAGGATCACCAGCGGCCACCAGCCCGCCTCCAGCGCGGCCAACACCAGATACCACTTGCTGATGAAGCCTGCGGTGAGCGGCACGCCGACCAGACTCAGCCCGGCGACAACAATAGCTGCCGAGGTCCATGGCATGCGCCGGCCAAGGCCGCGGATGGCATCGAGATCGGTGCGTCCGACGCGCAGCATCACACAGCCCAAGGCCATGAACAGCGCACCCTTCATCAG
>JAYSZM010000040.1:0-4387 GCA_043738015.1 Lysobacterales bacterium | reverse complement strand
GCGCTGGGTCGCAAGCACGCTGTTGCAGGTTTCTGGGCTCTATTCCGAACTTGGCATGTTCGAGCAAGCCTATGCCATACATCGGGATGCGGTACGTGGGATTTCTGCGCGTTCGGCGCCAGCGCGCGTGGGCTCTGCGTTGAAGTGGCTGGCAGAGATCGATCGTAGTGCTGGGGATACAGGTAGAGCGATGAGTTGGGCCGAGAAGTCGATTGCGCTGTATGCAACCCTCAATATGCCCGCAGAGTTGGCGATTTCCAGGCTGGTGCGCATGGAGCTTCGAGCCGAACTTGGGCTGCTTGATCCAAACGCGGAGAGCGAATTGGCACTCATATCGAGCGATTTGACGCAGCCGTATCAAGTGCGCGCGCAATTGCTTGCGTCGCGACTGAGGCTGCGGTCACAAGGCAAGTTGGCTTCGATCGACCAACTTGATTCATTGCGGCAACCGACCATGCCGCTGCGTGTTCAACACGAAGCCACACTCGTTGCAGCGCGAGCGTTGAAGGGGGCGAGCCGTGATCGTGAGGCTGTGGATGCATTGACATCACAGATGCAGCGGACCGCTCGGTTGTCGCAGTCGGTAGGCCATCCGGCTCTTGCTTATTTGATAACGCGATCCCTGGGCGGCGTGCGCAGGGAATTGGCAACATCTGCGCTTGCGCGCAATTTGTCGCAGACCACTGGCGAAAAGCTTTGGGAAGGACTGCTGGATGGCCAGCCACTGGGGAAATTTCGTGCCAACACGGAGGCTCGAGATTCAAGTTTGGCGTTCAGTGCCGAGGTTTCGCGCAAGTTGATGTTTGGTGAGGGGCCGTGGTCTCGTTCTGCGGAGACGTTATTGCTAGGACGTCTGGGTGGCGCGAAGAATGCAACCGCTCAGCAGCGCACTCCTGGGTTGGCCGAGGTACAGGCGGGAATTCGGGCAGACGACATGCTGTTGGTAATTGTGCCGGCGGAGCCTGCGAGTCTGTTGTGGGTGATCGAGGCTGAAGCGGAGCAACGCATTAGAATCGCCGGTCGGAGGGAGCTGGAGCTTGGTGTCTCCGATCTTTTGAAACAGATCGGCGCCCATCGCGCGGCCGGGCCGGGATTGGATCGGGCGATTGTAGAAGTATCGCGTTCATTTCTCGGTGGGCTAGCGGATCGTCCTGTTCCTTCTCGCATGTATGTACTGTTCGACGAGTCCCTAGGCGATGTGCCTTGGGCGCTGTTGCGTTGGCCGGGGCGAACTGGGCCATTGATAGAGACGACGGCGACCAGTTGGATCAGTCGGATTGAATACGCGAGTGACGATGCGGCAGGCCCCGTTTCTGCTCAAGGAGTGGACGTTCTGATTGCCAATCCGGAGCCGCAGAATACGCCAGGAGCGTTGGCGTCATTGCCGGTCTCCGAAATGGAGGCGGGACTGATCGTGCTGAAGGACCGTGCATTGAGGCCTGAGATCCTAGATGGTGAGCGGGCGAGTCCTGAACAACTGCGCGCCAGCTTGGGTCGCAGCGATGCGATCGTGCATCTGGCGGCACATGGGTTTTCCAAGCCAGGCTTGCTGGGATATGCGGGTGTCTGGTTGGCACCCAAGCCGGGAACTACGCAGCCACAGTTCCTGAGTTGGCTGGATGTTGCAGATACACCGTTGGAAGCGGGGCTGGCGGTGTTGAACGCCTGTCAGTTGGCGGCAGGGCCGAGCGCGAGCAATGCATCGAGTTTGAGCTTTGCAGGTGCGATATCGGCTGCTGGCGTGGACCAGGTCGTTGCCGCGCTCTGGCCGGTGAGCGATGCGGCGACGGTGAAGTGGGTACCGGCATTCTATGGTGCGCTGGATGTCGATGATCTGGGTTCGAGCGCCGAAGCATTGCGTCAGGCACAGCTGTTATTGCGCTCATCAAGGCACTTCAGGCATCCGTACTACTGGGCTTCGCTCGTGCATTTTCGTCATCTCGAAGTCGTGCGATAAACGACGCTTCCGGCCGCGGGACGATCAGTGAAGTGCGGCGCTACAGTTGGAAGTGCAGGGTGCTGGTGTGTGAGGAGTCGCCAAGTTCCAGATCGATGCGGGCGTGACCCCGCCATGTGGCGGGTACGACGAAGGTGACGAAGCCTTCCGACGACACGATGGGCGTCGGCAATTCAATGGCTTTTCCCTCCACCCATGCGTGCGCAGCGTGCACGCGGCTGTTGGGCGGTGTCGCGATATCGACGATCAATGCGTTTGAGTCGGCTGCACCGGCTTCACTGAATGCTCTGGCCCCGTCTCCGCGCAAGGTGTCGAAGACCATCCGGGGCGGACTGCTGATTATCGGTACCTGCTCGTTGCGTAGCGCTGGCAGCAATGTACCCAAGCCAACACCGAGCAGCACACTTGCGGCGATCGCGAATGCAGGCGTTCGCCGCTTTACCGGCGGCGCGTTGCTGGTCCGGTTGGGCGGTGCCGGTACCGTCAGTTGTGGAGGACCCGAAACTGACGCCAAGCCTTCGCGCAATCGGGTATCGCTGTCGACCTGTTCGAGCAATCGCGGCTTGTCGAGCATATAGGTCTCGAACCATTCCTGTTCGGCCTCGTCGAGTTCCCGATCGAGGTAGCGATTGAGCCATGCAGCTTCCAGCCATTGCGCCATTGGAAAGTTCCCGGGCAAGTTCATGCTTTGTGACTCCAGTGGAAGTCCCCAGCTGTCTGCCCTCGATCGAATAAGAGTCGGCGTGGCGGCATCTGTCTCATTCCTTGTCCGGGCCGAGTCCGGCGCGGTTCAGAATCTCGCGGAAGCGGGTGCGGGCGCGGTGGATAACGCGGCGGAAATGTTCGGGGTCGATCTCAAGCTCGCTGCAGATATGCGCGCAATCCTGTTCGTGCAGATAAAAACGGGTCAACACCTCGCGGTCGCGCGCAACGGGCAGCTCGGCGAGCAGTTCGCGAATCTGTCTGGCCTTGCGTGCGGCATCCAACTCGTCGGCCGGTCCTGGGCCGCTGGCAAGCAGTCGCGGGTCCTCGGCTTCGACGCTTTCATGCGTCCGCTGGTTGTTCTGGGCCGCACGCTGTTCCGCATGCAGTCGATGCATCGCGCTGGTGCGGATGTAGGCGGGCAGGGCGGCGGCGTCGCGGAGTCCACCCTTCCTCAACTGCTCAAGCACGGCCGCCAGCACGTCCTGGGCAAGATCCTCGATATCCAGCGCCGCGCCGCGCGCGTGGCGACGCAGTATGACGCGCACACCAAACGAGAAACGGGAGAGCAACTGCGATTCGGCCTGGGCGTCACCCTCGCGGATGCGCGCAACCAGGCCAATGAGATTGGCTTCAACCTGGTCATCACTCAGATCGGGACTGGCGGCCATCGGCATCTCATGCGGGCGAGTCTGGATCGTATCGAAGGATTGGCGATTGGCAAGTCGCAATAGTTGTTTTCGGCGAATCGGGTTGTGATTCCTGGTGCACAGCTGACGACGTTGGCTTATTCTCAAGTCTCCATCGAGCGGAATCCCGATCATGCGCGCCGTCGACCAATTGCTGGGCGAATACTCCGAATCGCACCGCAACCCCACCAACAAGCTCATCCACTGGGTCTGCGTGCCGCTGATTCAGTTCTCGACGCTGGGCCTGTTGTGGTGGGTCCACCCTTACATTGCGTTGGCACTGATTGTGTTCAGTCTGGTCTGGTATCTGCGGCTCTCGATGCCACTGGCAGTTGGCATGTTGTTGATCAGCGCAGCGATGGCCGCCGTACTCTGGAAGGTTCCGCGCGACCTCCTGCTCTGGGTATCGGGCGCCGTATGGATTGCCGCCTGGATCGCACAGTTTGTTGGGCATAAGCTGGAGGGCAAGAAGCCCTCATTCTTTCGGGACATATTTTTTCTGCTGGTCGGTCCGATGTGGATTCTGGCGGCGCTGTATCGACGCTGGAAGTTGGCTTATTAGCTCGATGGCCCCCGTCGGGATTCTCGGTGCCGGCAGTATCGGCTGCTTTCTCGGCGCCCATTTGATCCGCGCGGGCATTCCCACCCTGATGGTCGGACGGCAGCGCCTGCGTGACGAGGTGGCTGCCCATGGGCTGCACATCAGTGGTTCGCAACTGGGGTCGTTCGACCTTTCCGCTGATCGGGTCAAAATCGCAACAGATCCGGTCGAGCTAGCCGACTGCACGGTGATTCTGGTGACTGTGAAGAGTGCCGATACCGAGCAGGCCGCATTGGCAATTGCCGGTTTGCCGCCCCGCAGCGGCCGCGTGGTGGTGAGTTTCCAGAACGGCGTGCGCAATGCTGGGCTGCTGCGCCAACGGCTGCCCGCGGATCAGGTGATCGCCGGGATGGTGCCGTGGAATGTGGTCTGGAAACCTGGTGCGGTCTTCCACCGCGGCAGCGCGGGCGAACTGATGATCGGACGCGAGGGCGCTGG
>JAYSZM010000039.1:0-1959 GCA_043738015.1 Lysobacterales bacterium | reverse complement strand
GGGAACGGCACTGTCTTCGCGCTGGCCGTGCAGCCCGATGGCAAGCTGGTGCTGGGCGGTCAATTCACCACCATTGGCGGGCAGACGCGCAACCGCATCGCGCGCCTCAATGCCGACGGCACCCTCGACACCATGTTCAATCCGGATGCGAATGTTGGCGTCTTCGCGCTGGCCCTCCAGCCCGATGGCAAGCTGGTGCTGGGTGGCGATTTCACCATGATCGGCGGGCAGACGCGCAACCGCATTGCCCGGCTCAATGCCGACGGCACGCTCGACACCGCGTTCAACCCGGACGCGAATGGCGCCGTCGAGGCGTTGGCCGTGCAGCTCGATGGCAAACTGGTCCTGGGCGGTCTATTCACCATGATCGGCGGGCAGGCGCGCAACCGCATTGCGCGGGTCAATGTGGACGGAACGCTCGACACCGCGTTCAACCCCGATGCGAGTGGTGAGGTCTTGGCGCTGGCCCTGCAGGCCGACGGCAAGCTGGTGCTGGGCGGTGCTTTCACCACGATCGGCGGGCAGACACGCAACCGCATTGCGCGGCTCGGCACGCCTCAGGCCGCGCTGCAGTCGCTCGACTTCGTTTTCAACGAGAACAGTGGCGCCACCGTCACCTGGATGCGCGCCGGCGCCGGACCGGAGCTGGCCTTGCCGCCGAATCTGCTGTTTTCTATAGAAGGCAATCCGGATTTGTCGGCGGGCGCCATGCAGCGCATCGCCGGCGGCTGGCGCCTGACCGGATTGGCAGCGCCGGTGAATCAGAATTTCTTCCTGCGCGCGCGTGGACAGGTCCGCTCGGGTGCATTCAACGGCTCGGGCGGGCTGGTCGAAAGCACCCGCCAGCTCTTTCTCCCCCCCCTCGCTGACATCTTCGCCAACGGCTTCGAATAGTCGCTGGCGCGCCAGCCAGGGAGTCGGGTCATTCCCGGCTGACATCAAGGCGAGCAACAACCGGCCCTCGTCGATGCGGAGCGCGCCGAAGGTCTCCTCCAGCGCCTCAACGCATACGCTTCGCGAGGATCCAGCGCGTTCATCAACTTGGCTCGCTCTCGGACAACCGCATCAGGTTGGAAATACGGGTCAGTGGAAATACGGGTCCGGAAACCGGGGTCGGAAACCGGGGTCAGAGTGCACTTTCCGAGACTTAAAAAAAGTCCACTCTGACCCCTGTTTTTGCTGGACCCTGTTTCTCAAAACTCACACGATCCGGACTGATCACGCGCCAGCGCAAGGCTGCGCGCAGTGACCAGGCGGCGGGCGTTGCAGGATTCGACGGCACTTTGCGTATCGGAAAGCAGATACCCACTGCACGGTGCCCTCCATGCCTACTCGTCCGTCGTTAGCGTTCGCCGTCACGCTGTTGAGCTTGGCATCCTCCGCGGCTTGCGCCCAGCAGGTCCAGTGGCGTTCTGGGCCCCTGGTCTACACGCCTGCGATTGACTTCGTCACCGGACCGACCAACAGCGGCACGGGCTACTACGTGTCGCAAGCGTTCATCGCCGCGCCGCCGCAACCGGTCGTCGGTCAGCCCTACTACGTTTCGATGATCATGAGCGGCATTGCCGTACCGGCTGCGGGACGCTTCATGGCCGTGCACTTCGTGCCGCCGCCCGGCACGACCGTGGTGGCCAGTGCCGCTACGCCGGTGCGCTGCTTCTATGCCCCGATGGACAACAGTGGTGGCCTCGTCGAATTCACCAACCAGGTCATCACCGACACGAGTTTCGGCGCGTCGCTACGCGTTTTCGGCTGTCCACAGCCGAGCGCTGCGGCGTTCCCACTAGTCACGCTGAGCAATGGCGCTGGTACGGCTTACCTGTTCGATCGCCGCGATCCGCAGCGGCCGGGCCAAGCGGGGTGGCCGATGGGCAGCCAGGCGAGCTACGAGTTCCTGATTCCCGTGGTCAGCAGTCGCGCGATGGGTGGATTCGCGACGGGCGATCGGTTCACCGGCGC
>JAYSZM010000038.1:0-21562 GCA_043738015.1 Lysobacterales bacterium | reverse complement strand
TCGCGCGTCGCGCGAGCGGCGCGCCTGATCGCAGATGCGGCTGTCGGGAAGGGAGTGTGTCGTGGTCATGGTCTGCATGTTGCCATGCGTGACCTGTCGTCGCTCGCCGTTTTCGGACATCGATGCTGGGTCACCCTTTTGTGATGCATTGGCGCTGCCGCTGGTTTGCGACGACTGCTCGCGAATTGTCCGCGGGTGCGTCGTGGTCAGCCCGCGACAATGCGATAATCGCGTCTTTCCGCCGCCACTGGTTGCCCCTATGTCCGCCTCCAATGCTCGCTCCGACGCAACCCGCGTGATCCGCGCGCCACGCGGTTCCACACTCAGCTGCAAGAGTTGGCTGACCGAAGCGGCCTATCGGATGATCCAGAACAATCTCGATCCGGACGTGGCCGAGAATCCGGCCGAATTGGTGGTCTATGGCGGCATTGGCCGCGCCGCCCGTGACTGGGCCAGCTACGACGCGATCCTGCGCTCCTTGCGCGAACTCGGCGACGATCAGACCTTGCTGATCCAGTCCGGCAAGCCGGTCGGTATTTTCCCCACCCATGTCGATGCGCCGCGCGTGCTGTTGGCGAATTCCAATCTGGTTCCGGCCTGGTCGACCTGGGAACATTTTCACGAGCTCGATCGCAAGGGCCTGATGATGTACGGCCAGATGACTGCCGGCAGCTGGATCTATATCGGCTCACAGGGCATCGTGCAGGGCACCTATGAGACCTTCGTCGAGATGGGACGCCAGCACTACGCGGGTAACCTGTCCGGTCGCTGGATACTGACTGCCGGGCTCGGTGGCATGGGCGGTGCGCAACCGCTGGCCGCCTCGCTCGCGGGCGCCTGTTCGCTGACTATCGAATGCCAGCAGTCGCGTATCGATATGCGTTTGCGCACGCGATATGTGGACGAGCAGGCGCGCGACCTCGACGATGCTTTGTCCCGCATCGCGCGCTATACCTCCGAGGGCAAGGCGGTATCGATTGCACTGCTGGGGAACGCGGCCGAAATCCTGCCGGAAATGGTGCGCCGTGGCGTTCGCCCGGATGCCGTGACCGATCAGACCTCGGCACACGATCCGATCAATGGTTATCTGCCCGCAGGTTGGACGATCGAGCAATGGCTGGAGCGTCGGCTGAGCAATCCGGAGGGCACCCGTGATGCCGCCAAGCAGTCGATGCGCGTCCATGTCGAAGCGATGCTGGCCTTCCAGCGCATGGGCATTCCGACCTTCGACTATGGCAACAACATCCGCCAGATGGCCAAGGACGAGGGTTGCGCAGATGCCTTTTCGTTTCCCGGCTTCGTGCCGGCCTATGTGCGGCCGTTGTTCTGTCGCGGCATCGGTCCGTTCCGCTGGGTCGCGCTGAGTGGCGATCCCGAGGACATCTACCGTACCGATGCCAAGGTAAAGGAATTGATCCCGGACAATCCGCCCCTGCACCGCTGGCTCGACATGGCGCGCGAGCGCATCGATTTCCAGGGATTGCCCGCACGCATCTGTTGGGTCGGTCTGGGCGATCGCCATCGTCTCGCACTCGCCTTCAACGAGATGGTGCGCACGGGCGAAGTATCCGCGCCGATCGTGATCGGGCGCGATCATCTCGACAGCGGTTCGGTGGCCTCGCCCAATCGTGAGACCGAGGCCATGCAGGATGGCAGCGACGCGGTCTCCGATTGGCCGTTGCTGAATGCGATGTTGAATGTTGCCGGCGGTGCTACCTGGGTATCGCTGCATCATGGTGGTGGCGTTGGTATGGGCTACAGCCAGCACAGTGGTGTGGTAATCGTCTGCGATGGCAGCGAGGCCGCAGATCGTCGGCTGGCGCGCGTGCTCTGGAATGATCCCGCTACCGGCGTCATGCGTCATGCCGACGCCGGCTACGAGATCGCGCGTACTTGCGCGCGCGAGCAGGGACTGCAGATGCCGATGCTTTGAGCGACTGCCGGTGTCAGGCCAGCGGACCGCCGTCCGCTGCGATCCGGCTGCTGCGTAGCGACAGCAAGGGATGCACGATCACAGCCGAGAGGATGATGATCACCCCGAAGTAGAACTGCGCGCTAAGTTCATACTGCTCGCCCAGAAAGGCAATGGCCAGTGCGATCGCATAAACCGGTTCCAGATTGATCGCCAGCTGCGCACTGAACGCGCTCATATGGCGCAGCGCAATCAACGACAAGGTGAATGGCAACAAGGTGCAGGCGATGGCCAGGATCAAAAGATAGATCAGATCCTGCATGCCCGGCAGCACATACAAATCGCTGCCGAAGGCAGGAAAAATATAGGGCATCAGCGGAGCGAGCAGGCTCAGGGCCAGGGTGCCTGCGCCCAGTTCGATCGCGGTTACCGTGAGTGGGTCGGCATGATCGACCAGGCGCTTGTTGAGCGACGAGAACACCGCGACAAACGCGGCTGATATAGCGCCGACCAGAATGCCCAGACGCATGCCGGGCACGACACCACCGACCACGAGCGCAACGCCCGGTAGCACCAGGATGCCGAGCGCCAGATCGCGACGCGAGAAGCGGCTACGCGCCAGCCAGGGTTCGATCAGCGCAATGAATACTGTGGCCAGGGCCATACAGGTGGCGGCAACCGAGGCATTGGCGAGCTTTATCGCGCCATAAAAGGTCAGCCAGTGCAGGGCAACGAGCACGCCGATGCCGGCATAGGCGGCGATCAGGCGAGCAGGCATCAGCCGCAATCCGTGCCATACCCTGGGCACCAGGGCGAGCGCGGCGATGACCAGCAGCATGCGCCACCAGACCAGGGGCAGGGCCGGCAATGAGATCAGCTTGCCGAGAATCGCGGTGAAACCCCACAGCAGCACGCAGAAGTGGATCTGCCACTGTGCACGCTGCGCGGCCGTCATCGGCATGGCGGGACCTCCCGGGAACAGGCCGCAGTATCGACAAGGGATCGCTGCGGGTCCATGGCGGGATGCTGACGGCAACCGATCAGCTTCCCTGCCGGTGCTACATCTGCTGCTGCACCACGACAAAGGCCAGATGTCATGGATGACAAATGTACGCTGCGTGCGGGCTTATGCCGTCCTAGAATGCCCGAGTTGGATGCTGCGGCGGAAACCCGATCGGTCGCAAGAGACCACACTCGTTTTCAGCGTCTGCAGCGCCGTTCAAACGTTCGGCCCACCGATTCCCGCGTTTCAATTGAGGAGAGCTCCATGTTCAAGTACATCATTGCGCTGGCTGGCCTGGTACTGGTCGCGGCCGTGCAGGCGCGCGAGGTTCCGGTAGGGGATTACTTCAAGGATCCCGAATTCACCGACGTGACTCTGTCGCCCAATGGCAAATACCTTGCGGTCACCGTACCGCTCGGTGATCGCACTACGCTCGCCGTGTTGAACGCTGCCGACAAGAAGCTGGTTGGCAAATGGGACTACGGCCTGAACAAGCACATCAGCAGGGTGCTCTGGGTCAACAACGAGCGCTTCTTCATGTACGTGACCGAGAAAACCGGTCGCTTCGATCAACGCCAGGGGCTGGCGGACGTCTTCGCCAGCAATGTCGACGGTACCAAGCGCGCCGATATCCCCAATGGCGGCTTCTTCGATGTGGTCGATCGCCTGAAGGATGATGACGAGCATATGCTGGTGCAGCGTTCGATCGAGTCGGCCTATCTGTTCAAGCTCAATGTCTATGATGGCAAGACGCGTACGGTCGCCACCGCGCCGCTCGATCAGGGCAACTTCGTGGTCGATCATGAGCACAAGGTGCGCTACGCGATTGGCCAGATGAATGATCTGAAGATCAAGACCCTGCGCCGCAATGGTGACGAGTGGGAAACCGTGCACGAGGATGAGATGGGTGGCGGCATGCGCATGCCGCGTGGCTTCGATCCGAGCAACAAGCTGGTTTACATGGTGGTATCCGACAAGGGTGAGCCGTCTCGGACCATGCTGGTTGATCCGGAATCGAGCAAGTCGACCCTGCTGAGCAGAAACGAGAATGTCGAGCCCAATAGCGAATTGATGAGCAGCGACCGAACCGAACTGCTCGCGGTGCGCTATATGGACGGCGTTCCGTACTACGATTTCGTCAACAAGGAGCACCCGGAATCCAAGGCTTACGCCGGGCTGATCAATGCGTTCCCGAATCATGTGGTCACGTTCCGTGGCATCAGCGAAGACGGTCGCTACATCCTGTTCCGTGCCGCCAGTGCTACCGATCCCGGATCGTTCTACATGTTTGATCGTGAGAGCGGCCAGGCGCGCTTTCTGTTGTCGAACATGAGCTGGATCAAGCCGGAAGAAATGGCAGATATGCGCCCGATCAAGCTCACAGCGCGCGATGGCGTGATCCTGCACGGTTACCTCACCATGCCGGTCGACAGCGATGGCCGCGACCTGCCGCTGATTCTTCATCCGCACGGTGGCCCGCATGGCCCGCGTGACGAGTGGGGCTTTAATCCGGAAGTGCAATTCCTCGCCAATCGCGGCTACGCCGTGTTGCAGATCAATTTCCGTGGTTCGGGCGGCTATGGCAATGCCTTCGAGAAAATGGGCTACCGCAACTGGGGCACCACGATGGTCAATGACATGACCGACGCCGTCGACTGGGCGATCGCCGAGGGCATTGCCGACAAGGATCGCATCTGCACCTATGGCGCTTCCTACGGCGGCTATGCAGCCCTGCAGACCGTGGTACGCGAGCCGACGAAGTATGCCTGCACGATCGGCTATGTCGGCGTTTACAGCCTGCCGATGATGTTCACCGATGGCGACATTCCGGAGCGCGAATCCGGCCGCAAGTTCCTCAAGCGGGTGATGCCCGAGAGCCGCGAGGAACAGGAAGCACAGTCGGCGGCCTACAATGTCGACAAGATCAATATTCCGGTGATGCTGGTTCAGGGCGCCAAGGATCGCCGGGTTCCGATCTCGCAGTACAAGGCGCTGTTGAATGCGCTGACCAAGGCTGGCAAGCCTCCTGAGAAGACCATTGTCGCGCCGAAGGAAGGCCACGGTTTCTATGATTTCAAGAATCAGGTGGAGCTCTATACTGCGATGGAAGCTTTCCTGGACAAGCACACCGCCAAGCGCTGATAGGTCGCTGCGGGTTCGGATCGACGGGAGCGCAGCGGCGCTCCCGTTCTTGTTTTGCACTGGGGCGAGACGACCCCATCACGAGCCAGCGGCAATCGCTTTGGTTGCCCCATGAAACTGTTTGGAGGTTCTGCCGTGCACAAACGCGTTTTCACTCTGCTGATGGTCGCGTTGGGCGCGTGCCTGGCTCTGGCGGCACCGGCCTCCGAACCAGAATCCAAGGTCCGTGCCGAGCCGGCGCGCGCGCACTGGGTCGTCATCGTCCGCCACGCCGAGAAGTCGAGCGAGCCGGCGGCCGATCCCGAACTCACGTCCGCGGGCAAAGCCCGGGCCAACTCGCTAGTCGACGTACTCAAGCACTGGGCCGTGGATGCTGTCATCACCACCCAGTGGCAGCGTACGCGGGCGACTGCGGCTCCACTCGCTGCGGCGCGGACCATCACGCCCATCGTGGTTGCGACCGACGCCTCCACCACCGACGCCCATGCCAGCACGATTGCAGCCGCTGTGCGCGCAGCGGACGTGGGCACCGTTCTGGTGGTCGGTCATAGCAATACGCTACCGGCGATCATTGCCGCGCTCGGCGGCCCTGTGATTCCGGAAATCGGCGACAACGAATATGACAACCTGTTCGTGATGCAGATCGGCGCGGCCCCCGGCCGGCTGCTGCACGCGCGCTACTGAGACGGTGATTCAGACCGGAAACGGTTCGCCGCTGCCAGATTGGATGCGTGAGCCGCATTGCCGGCAGATCAGGACCGAGGTACCGGGATCATCTGTGGACTCGCGTGTGGTCTGCCATTCGACGAACTCCGGCAGCGAATAATGACGGCGCGCCCGCGGCGCGTGGATGCTGGCAAAGGTGACGATGCTGTTGGGCGAGAGCGCACTGCAGTACACGTTGGCCTGGCGGATTCCCGACTCGATGGGCTGCAGGTGTACGCAGGTCAGCAGCAGATTCGCATCGGTTTCGTAGTCGATTTCCGCATCGCTGGGGAAATTGCCTTTCAAGGCCTCGGCAGCCCAGGTGTTCCGGGTCGGATGGGCAAGCAGTTCCTGGTAGCGCCGCTCCCATCCTGCCAGAACGGCAGGGTCGGATACGCGCATTTTCTCGGCGAGCTCTAGCCAGCGTGATTTCCAGGGCTGCGCGCGCAATTTTCCGACGCCGGTAAGCAGGCGATCGTAAGCGCGTTGCTGCTCGACCAGGGCGCGCTCGCGGCCATCGGTCAATGCGCGCTGCGACAGCGCCCGATCGAGGCGCCACCAGGCCAGCAACATCAGCAAAACGGCCAGCAGGGCGGCGACCATCACCAGGCGCATCTGACCCGGCGTCTGCACCTCGTAGACGACGGTTCCGACATAGGCCACCAGCGCAGCCGCGAGCAGGACGCAGGGGCCGAGCAGTACGCGCAGGAGATGGCGATGGCGAGGATTCAAGCGCTGCGCTCCGGGATCGCGAGGGCGCCATTGTAAGCGCATGGGCAGGCGTTGGGGCGCCATCGGGCCGCCGTTACCGCCAGCCAACGGGCAATCACGTTCCGGTCTGGCTATTTACGCAATTTGAGTAGGGCGGCCAGATCCGCAAACGGCTTGGAGGTGGCGACTTCGTTCTCTACAGCGCCTGTGGCCGAGCCGGCCGCATTGTCGATGTAGCGCGAATGCTCATTATCGTGACAGTAGACGCAGAGCAGTTCCCAGTTGCTGCCGTCAGCCGGATTGTCGTCGTGGTTGTGGTTGCGGTGGTGCACCGTCAGTTCTTGCAGATTGCCGCGGGTGAACGCACGTGCACATCGGCCACACACCCAGGGATACATCTTCAAGGCACGCTCGCGATAGCCGCGGTCGCGCTCCTCACTGTCGCGACGCGCGGAGGCGACGATCTTGTCAAGTTTGCTGGCGTCTGGAGATTTCATCGGCATGTCGGATTTGTTTGGCAGGTGGCAGCATTCCGCAGTTCGCTCGCCCCGGCAAGTACTGCGGGCATCGTTCAGTCGAGTTGTTGGTCGCGATTGGATTCGGCTTGCTTGGCCAGCGAGTGGCCGGTAGCTGCCCAGACCAGGGCCACCGCGGCGCCCAGGATCGCGACCACGGCTGGATGTTGCCCGATCAGATCGACGCCGGCCTTGATCCAGGAGCTGACCGCATCGGCCCCTCGATACACCGTGGTATCGATGAAGTTCTTCGCCTTGTACTTGGCCTCCGGCGAGATGCGGGTGAACAACATCTCGCGCCCCGGTCGGACCAAGGCGTATTCACCAGCGCGGCGGATCACCATGACCACGACAAAGACCGCGAACACCGGCGCCATCGCAAGCCAGATGAAGCCCGCTGCGACAACGAGCGGCAGGGCGACCAGAAGAACGCGCAAGCCAAGCCGCTCGACCAGGCGCCCGGTGAAGAAGATCTGAGTCAGGATGGCCAAGGTCTGCACCACAACATCGATGCTGGCAAACACCTGGGTCTGCCGCGTGCGATCGCTGAAACTCAAGTCGACCAGTCGCGCCTGTTCCAGATAAAGGAATGTGCTGACGCAGGCGAGCAGCACGACGAAGGCCGCAATCCCGAGCAGGTACGGGGAGCGCAATACGGCAGCAGCGCCGGCCCAGGGGCTGCCACCCAGAGCCCGAAGGCGTTCGTCGCTGGCCGTGTTCGTCTCCGGCTGGCCTTCGCGCCAGGCCTGCACGCGCTCGCCCGCGATGATCGAGAGCAGCAACAGCGCGGCCGAAATCAGGATCAGCCCCGAGTGGCCAATCGTGCCGACCACGAGCGCGCCCAGGGCGGGACCGACCAATCCGCCCAGACTCGCGCCGCTCGCCATCAGGCCGAACATGCGCTTGGCATCGCGCATGGCGAACAGGTCGGCGAGCAGGCTCCAGGCCACCGAGATGCTGATGAAATTGAATACCGAAAGCCAGACATAGAACGTGCGCGCCAAACCCACGTGTTCCGGATAGAAGCGAAATCCGAGCGCGAATACCAGCAGATTCAGCGCAAAAAAAGCATAGGTCCAGCGTTGGATCAAACGCCGCGGCACGCGGCTGGCGAGCCAGCCAAACAGCGGCAGGAAGGCGAGTGTGGCGACAAAGGTGGCGGTGAACAGCCAAGGGATATTGTCGACTCCACCGACCAGGCCCATCGTCTCTCGCACTGGCCGCAGCATGAAGTAGCTGGCGAACAGCAGAAAAAACATATGTACCGCGGGAACCACGCCCGCAGCCTCGGTCCTGCTGATGCGCAGGACACCCTGGATTATGCTCATGCCAGTGCAGCCGGGCAGGGCAGTGCGCTTACTGGAACATCGCGGTCAATGCGGCGCACTGTGCCTTGTCCAGATCAGGCCCATAGCCTGCGAGCAGATTGTCGCTTTGGCGTTCGGGTTTGGAGGTGGCCGGAATCACCGCAGTGACGGCCGGATGACTGATCGCGAAGCGCAGGAACATCTGGGCCCATGAGCTGATGCCGACGCTGTCGGCCCAATCGGGCAATGTGCGCCCCTGGACCTGGCCGAACAGGCGGCCGTCTTCGAAGGCACGGTTGACGATGACGGCAACGCCGCGGTCCGCTGCAAGCGGCAACAATTTATCGGCGGCGGCGGGTGAGGCGACCGAGTAGTTGATCTGCATGAAATCGAGTTTTTCGTTGGCGATCACGTCAGCCATTTCCGCATGCGCGGAATCGACATAGTGGGTGACGCCGATGTGGCCGACCTTGCCCTCGCTCTTGAGTTCGCGGGCGAGCGCCAGTTGCGTGCGCCAGTCGCGCAGATTGTGGACCTGGAGCAGGTCCAGTCGATCGGTGCGCAAGCGCGTGAGCGAATCATTGAACTGGGCGAGTCCCGCTTCCTTGCCGACGCTCGACAGCTTGCTGGCCAGGAAGCAGGCAGCACGCTGCCCAGATTCGGCGAGCAGGCCGCCCAGTACCAGTTCGGCGCGTCCGTAAGAGGGTGCGGTATCGATCAGTCGCGCGCCACTGGCGAAGAAGCGCTTCAATACCTCGCGCAGTGGATCGGTCTCGGTGACCGAATCGCCTACTTCGAAATTACCCGAGGTGCCGAGGCCGATCACCGGAAGTGCCACGCCGGAAGACGGAATCACCCGATGACGCATTGCGGTCTTGGCCAGGGCCAACGCGGGAAGCGCGCTGCAGGCGGCAAGCAGTGAAGTCTGCACAAGCAAGTCGCGACGGCTGATCATGGCGGGCTCCTGAATAATTCCGGTGGTCTCGGTTCGGCTTGGCCAATACCGAGTCTACCTGCGTCGATGGTCGACAATGCAGGCACGAAAGTCACGGTATCAGCGAGAGAAGTGACAACTCTGCGACGCTGCCGCTAGTCTCGGAAGCTCCTGAATTCGCAAGCGTGCTGTCATGAATCTGCCGGGCTGGAAACGCGCTGTCATCAAAGTCGGCAGCAACTTGATTGCGCCCGAGGGCCGCGGATTGTCGACGCGCTACCTGCTCGGCATTGCGCGACTAATTGCCGAATGTCGCAGCGAAGGCCGCGAAATCGTCCTGGTTTCCTCAGGCGCGGTGGCAGCGGGTCGTTCCGTCCTTGGGCTCGAGCCGACTGGGCGCCGCAGTGTCGCGGCAAAGCAGGCCCTTGCCGCGGTTGGCCAGGTTCGCATGATGGAAGCCTGGTCGCGGCTGTTTGATCGTCCCTGCGCCCAGGTGATGTTGACTGCCGATGACATCAGCAATCGGCGCCGATTCGTGAATGCCAAGAACACGCTGCGCGAACTGCTCGCACTCGACACTTTGCCGATCGTCAACGAAAACGATTCGGTAGCGACCGAGGAACTCAAGCTCGGCGACAATGACAATCTCGCCGCCCATGTTGCGGTGCTGATCGAAGCCGACATCCTGATCATCCTTTCCGATGTCGATGGGCTGTTTGATGCCGATCCACGCAGCCAGCCTGGCGCGCGCCTGATCACCGAAGTTGCCACGATCGACGCGAGCGTGTTTGCTCTCGCCGGCGGAACCGGATCGAGTGTCGGGACCGGTGGCATGCGAACCAAATTGCAGGCGGCTGACAAGGCCGCACGGCGCGGTATCGCGACCGTGATCCTCAACGGGCGCAGCACTGATGCGCTCGATGCACTGCGTCGAGGCGAGAATCCGGGCACCGTGTTCCGCGCCAATGGCAGCAAGCTCAGTGCGCGCGCGCATTGGATGAAACACGGATTGGAATCACAGGGCGCGGTGGTCATCGACGCTGGCGCTGCCCGCGCACTCTGCGAGCGCGGCGCTTCCTTGCTGCCGCCGGGTGTTGTCGAGGTGCGCGGCAGCTTTCGCGCAGGTGATGCCATCGACATACTTTGCCAGTATGCCGGCGTCGAACGCAGCATTGCCAAAGGTGTCAGCCAGTACGATGCCGGCGAGATGACGCGCATCAAGGGGCATGGCAAGGCCGATATCGAGCGACTGCTCGGCTATGTCGGCAGTGAAGTTGTCGTGCATCGCGATGACATGGTGGTGTTCCGCGATGATCCGGTGCAGCCGACTGCGCCGGCCGGGGTCGCAGGATGAATCCTCTGGTGCTCTCGCTGGCGCGGCAGGCGCGCGCAGCCGCGCGTCAATTGGCGGCCTTCGACCCGACACATCGGGATCAGGCACTAGCCGCCATCGCCGATGCGCTCGACCTCGGGCATGCCGAGATCCTCGCGGCCAATACCCTGGATATTGAAGCGGCGCGGGTTGCCGGTCGCAGCCCGGCCTTAATCGATCGCCTGCGGCTCGATGCTCAGCGCCTGCGCGCCCTGTCCGCCAGTGTGCGCGAAATAGCGCGCCTGCCCGACCCGCTCGGCTGTGCCGAGTGGCAGCCGGCGCGTGCCGATGGTCTGCAGATCGGCCGTATGCGGGCGCCGCTTGGTGTGATCGCGATGATCTACGAGGCCAGACCGAATGTGACCATCGACGCCGCTGTGCTCTGTCTGAAGAGCGGCAATGCGGTGATCCTGCGCGGTGGCAGCGAGGCGGTGCACTCCAATCGGGCGCTGATCGCCATCGTCGATCAGGCGCTGGCTTCGGTCGGGTTTCCGCGCGGCGCGGTGACCGCATTGCCGACCACGGATCGCAGCGAATTGCTCGATCTACTCCAGCTCGACAGCGAGGTCGATCTGGTGATTCCGCGCGGTGGCGAGGGCCTGATCCGTTTCGTAGCCGAAAACAGCCGCATCCCGGTGATCCGGCACTACAAGGGAGTTTGCCATCTCTATGTCGAGTCGAGCGCCGATCCGGCCAGCGCCGTCGCGCTTCTGGTCGACGGCAAGACCAGTCGCCCGGGCGTCTGCAATGCACTAGAAACGCTGTTGGTGGATGCCGCCGTCGCCGAGGCGTTTCTGCCGCTGGCGGCCGCAGCAATGCAGCGCCGTGGGGTCGAGTTGCGCGCCTGTCCGCGCAGTCTTGCCCTGCTCCCCGGCGCGCTCCTGGCAACTGCAGAAGACTGGGATGCGGAGTATCTCGATCTCGTGCTTGCTGTCCGCATCGTCGACGACATCGATGCCGCGCTCGCCCATATCGCGGCCCACGGCAGCTTGCACACCGAGGTCATCGCGACCCGCGACGAGGCACTGGCCGCGCGCTTTCTGCGTGAGGCGGATGCATCAGCTGTCATGTGGAATGCCTCGTCGCGATTCAACGACGGTGGCGAGCTTGGCCTCGGCGCCGAGATTGGCATATCGACAACCAAGATCCACGCCTATGGGCCGATGGGGCTGGAATCGCTGACCACGCGCAAATGGCTCGTGCGCGGCCAGGGCAATCTGCGTCACCCACCGTCTAATTGACGCGGTCGACGCAATCAGGCACGCGAGTCGATGCCTGCACCCGCTGCGGATCGCGCAGCGTTTCAGACGGGATCAGCGCTGTCCACCGAGCAGGGAACCAAAGGTCAGGAAGACAGCGCTCTCCCTGGTGTCGGCCAGTCCGTAGCCGAGGAACATTGGTCCGAATGGCGTATCCAGGCCGAGGAACAGGCTGCCGGCCGTGATCAGGGAATCGACGCTGATGTCCCGACGACGTGGCCACACATTGCCAAGTTCGAGCGTGGCGCCAGCATAGGCAGGAACCGTGAACAGACGGGTAGCATCGCCGAATCGCCGGTAGTAGACGGCACGTCCCAACAGGCCGTGCTGGGAAATCAACTCGCGCTCGGTATAGCCGGACAGACGACCGAATCCGCCCAGTGTATCCAGGCTTTGCAGTAGATCGGCTTCGCCCCATGCGGTAAAGCCACGGAATCCGAGCAGTAGATGGTGGCGATCCCAGGCGAATGCCTGATCGGTGCGTAGGCGCAGAAACTCTCCATTGCCGTCATTGCCGAGTGCATCGCGGTCAGCCCGCAGGACAAAATCGGTACGGTTGCCGGTGGTCGGAAATGCGCTGTTATCCAGGGTGTCGTGGCTGAAGCCGAAGCTCAGCGCACCAAAATCGGTGGAAGGACTTTGCGCGCCATTGCCGACCCCGACGCTGGCCCTGCTCTCGCCACGGATCAGTCCGGTCTCGATGCGCCAGTCATTGGAAAGGTTGTAGCCGAGCATCAGTCCGCCGACGCTGCGGCGGATGCGGTAATCGGCAAAGTCCTGACCTTCGATACTCAGCGGCTGGTTTTCTGCCCGGTAGTCGACGAAGGGCAGAACAAAGGTTCGACCCGTACGCGAGACTGGCAGGTAGTGCTCGGCCCGGAATCCCGCGAGCTGGCCGAGATCGATGCGCACCCGGCTCTCGCCGTCGATCCAGTCGTAGCCGGCAAACGTGGCCTCGGCGGCGAGCTGGTAGCTGCTGCGGCCCTCGAAGTCGTCACTCAGCTGCAGACCGAAGGTCAAGAAGTTCGGACCCCAGCCTTTGTCGACCGGGGTAACCTCGATACCCACTTCACCATCGCGCTGCCGCGGCTTCCACATGATGCGCTCGTACTGGCCATGGCCGTAGGCAGTGGAAATACCCGCCTCGATGGTATCGGTATCCAGCGGCTTGCCGACCAGTTCGCTCAGCGCATCAGCGACCGCACGCGGCGAGCGCGAACGCTTGTCGCTGACGTTGACAAAGGCGAGCCGCTCCAGCGCAAATCGCTCGCGCTGGCGGCCGGCGCGCCAGCTGGCATATTCTTCGGGCGTCACGGCAAAGGCGCGCAGCTCGTTGATCTGCGCCATGGCCGCTTTCTCGCCGATCGCGATGGCTTCGGCACTGCGGTCAAAGCTGGCCGATCCGAAATCACCGAGATCGGGCGTGATCAACACGTCTTCGGGATTCATGTGGCGCAGGATGCTGTCGGTGCGATCCTTCATCAGCAGGGTGATCATCTGATTCGAGATCGACAGCGGCGAAGTCAGCGCGCTTTCCGCCGTCAGTGGTTCACTGACATTCACCGCAATCACCCGGCGTGCGCCGAGGCGCTGCACCACGTCGACCGGTACGTTGTTGACGATGCCACCATCCACCATCATCCGGCCGTTGACGCGGATCGGTGCAAACGCTGCCGGTACCGACATGCTGGCGCGGATCGCAAGCGCCAGATCACCGTCCTCGAAGACGACCATCTCACCATTGCCAATATCCGTGCCGATGCAACGGAACGGAATCGGCAGCTCGTCAAAATGTTCGATGTCCCAGACCGGCAGGGTGAGTCGGCGCAACAGCAGAAGCAGTTTCTGGCCCTGCAGGACGCCGCGCGGAAAAATCAGCTTGCCCCTGCGGATGCCGAATTTGAAGTTGAGCAGATAGCGCAGGTCGGCATCTTTGCGCCGCATCGGCAGTTGATCGCGAGGCGGATCGTCGCTGAGCATGTCGCGCCAGTTGACCGCGGTGATCACCGCCTCGATCTCGTCGGCGCTGTACCCGGAGGCATACAGCGCCCCGACGATCGAGCCCATGCTGGTACCAGCTATATGGCTGACCGGGATGTGCTCGCGCTCGAGCACCTTGAGCACGCCAATATGAGCGGCACCGCGGGCACCGCCGCCCCCGAGCACGAGGCCGACGCCTTCGAGATTCGCCGACGTCTGCGCCGCAAGATTGCCGGCGAGCAGGCCGGCGAGAACCGTGATCAATGCGAATCTGGACATGAAAAACCTGATTGGAGAGCAGTGGGATGAAAACGGCGAGCTCTGGCGCCGCGCAGTGTAGTGGTGGCAATGACTTCCCACATGTGCGCAAGCGGGCACAAGAGCGCATTCTGTGCGCATGCCACGGAAGCTTCGATGTCGACGACCCTGAAAGCGACTGCTGTGTTGATGCTGGCGATGACCCTGCTCGCCTTGGCGTTGCAGGCAGGCGAGGTCAGCGATGCCACGCCTGCCGCCATGGCTGCGCCATCCGCTCGCTGCGCCGTCTGGCAACGCGAGGCCAGCTTTGCCGATGCGGTAGCCCGGCATGACGAGTCTGCTTTCGCCGAACATCTGGCCGAAGGCGCGGTCTTCATCAATGGACAACCGCCGCATCTGCACGGGCGCGGCGAAATTCTGCAAGGCTGGCGAACGATCATTGAGGGCAAGCCGCTGATCCTGCGTTGGCATCCCGAGTTCGTCGCGGTCGGTGGCGATGGACGTACCGCCCTGTCGCGCGGTCCATTCACGATGGAGAACGCCGACTTAAACCCCGAGGCGCGTTTTCGCATCGGAGTATTCCAGTCGGTATGGACGCTGGCTGAGGATGGGCGCTGGCGGGTAATGTTTGATGGCGGCGGGCCCGCACCCAGGCCGGCGACCGAGTCCGAAGCCAGCGCCGTGCAGGCCTCGTGGTCAGCAGACTGTCCGTACTGAGGGCACGGTCCGCGCCTGTGTAAACGAAAAAATCGATTCGCGATTCTGGAGCAATGCCGAATGAAGATCCTGTTGTGGTTCATCCTGCTGGTGCTGTGTTGGCCGTTGGCTCTACTGGCCCTGGTGCTGTATCCGCTGATCTGGCTGATCTGCCTGCCGTTCCGTCTGGTTGGCATCGCAGTCGAAGGCGTATTCGAATTGTTGCGCGCGATTATCATGCTGCCCGCCCGTCTGCTCGGCGGCGGACGCCGCGCCGCGGCTTGATGCGGCACTGAGTCGGTCAAGGGTCCGGCGCGACGCCGGATCCTTGGTCCGTTTTGCCAATTGGCGGAGATCAGAAGCCGCGGTCGCCCGAAAGGATGCCGCCGAGGCCACCGAGCACCGAGCCTTCTTCCTTGCTGCCGCCCTTTTGGTAGGCGGCCGCGAACATGCGCCCGGCCATGCGGGAGAACGGCAGCGACTGCAGCCAGACGTGTCCCGGTCCGGTCAACTGCGCAAGAAACACGCCTTCGCCGCCGAACAGCATCGATTTGACGCCACCCACCGGAACGACATCGAACTGCACCGTGCTGGTCAGTGCGACCACACAACCGGTATCGACCTCAAGGCGTTCGCCGGCCGCCAGTTCGCGTTCGACCGTGGTGCCGCCGGCGTGCACGAACACCATGCCATCGCCCTCGAGCTTCTGCATGATGAAGCCCTCGCCGCCGAATAGGGCGGTCATGATCTTGCGCTGGAAAAACAGGCCGATCGAGACGCCGCGCGCGGCGGCGAGGAAGGAGTCCTTCTGGCAGATGATGCGGCCGCCGAAGTTGCTCAAGGTCAGCGGAATGATCGTGCCTGGATAGGGCGCCGCGAACGCGACCTTGGCCTTGCCGGCACCGCCGATATGCGTGAACACCGTCGTGAACAGACTCTCACCGGTGATGATGCGCTTGCCGGCGCCGAGCAGCTTGTCCATGAATCCACCGCTCTGGCTCTGTGCTGAACCATCGCCAAAGATGGTCTCCATCTTGATCGTGGTTTCCTTGTACATCATCGATCCCGCCTCGGCGACCGCGCTCTCACCGGGATCGAGCTCGACTTCAACGAACTGCATGTCGCTGCCGAATATCTTGTAGTCGATGACGTCTGCGCCGGATCGAACCGTGGCCGGCGGTGGCGCAGGCACCGTGGGCAGACCAGCAGTTGCAGACAGCTCGGCGCACTTGCTGATCGGCATCCACTCGGCCAGACCCTGGCGCCAGCAATGACCATTGGGATTGGCGGAAGCCTTTTGCACGGCCTGGGCGTGATCGAGCGGGCCGACCTGCTGACCGTTGTAGCTCAGATACCACTGGTGCATCGCAATCTCCGATTGTGGATGAGGGGTACAGTGTAAGTTGCGGACGCCCGGACGTTGCCGAGCATACGTTCAGGGGACGCCAATACGGACGCGGCGCTCAGGCCAGCAACTGCTGGTGGATGTCGGCGCGCGCCTGCTCGCCCAGACCGATCGCGCCGGCGAGCCGATCCAGAAACAGGCGCTCCGATTCGCTATCCAGATTGAGCGCCAGCAGCGCCGCCGCATACACCTCGTTGACCAGGGCGGTCGGCGTCATTGCGCCGATCTCGTCGGCGCTGCGTGGCACGGCCAGTTCGGCCTCAAGAAAACCGCGGCTCGCGGCATCGAGCCCACCCTCACTCGTCCGCGCCAGGATCCGCTGACGCTCTTCGGCGTCGATCACACCATCGGCGCCGGCAGCGGCAATCATCGCGCGGATCAGCAGCACGGCCTCACTCTGTGCTGCGCTCAGACTGGACAGATCGGTCGCTGGTGGCGGTGGTGGCGGTGCTGTGGGGCCAACGCCCAAGCCGGGCGCAGCAGGCGGCAAGCCTGATGCAGGCGGCGGTGGGGAAGCTGGTAGCGCCGTAGACGATGGCTGCTGATTGCGACTGCTGTAGTGCTCATAGGCCGCCATCGCGATCCCGAGCGCGCCGATGCCCAGGCTCGCCTTGCTGGCCAGATTTCCAGTCCGGAACATCGATTTTCGTCCGCCACCGCGGCCGCCGAAGACACCGCCCATGGCCTGTCCCACGATACTGCCCAGTAGCTGCTCGGGATCGAACATCGGTTTACTCCTTGTGACCGGCGGACGAAGGCGCGGGCTACGCCGACAAGGCCGCAGATGGTGTTGGCGCGCGCAGATTCAAGCCATAGCGGCAATGCGAGGCCTGCCAAGTCCTGTCTGGCAGGTTAAGGAATCGTGAGGAATTGCGGCTCTGCACGGCAAAACTTGTTGCCGATGCCCGCAGTTGGCATGATACGCGCTGAACTCCTCCCCTCGCGTGGTTTCCATGCTGATCTTTGAACAGTCCCGACCGGGGCGCGTTTCCGGTGCGCAATTGCCCGCGGACGCTGCTGTGCCCGCCGATCTTCCGCGTGAGCTGTTGCGGGATACCCCGATCGGATTGCCTGAAGTGTCGGAGTTGCAGGCGGTCCGTCACTACACCAATCTCTCGCGCAAGAACTTCTCGATCGATACCCAGTTCTATCCGTTGGGTTCCTGCACGATGAAGTACAACCCGCGTGCCTGCAATGCGCTGGCGATGCTCGATGGCTTTCTGATGCGGCATCCGCTGGCGCCGCCGGCCCAGTCGCAGGGATATCTTTCCTGCATGTTTGATCTGCAACAGATCCTGGCCGAGGTCACCGGCATGAAGGGCGTCTCGCTGGCGCCAATGGCCGGCGCTCAAGGCGAGTTCGCTGGCGTCGCCATGATCATGGCCTACCATCGCGCCCGCGGTGATCACGAACGCAACGAGATCATTGTCCCGGATGCAGCGCATGGCACCAATCCGGCAACGGCGGTGCAGTGTGGTTGCGTCGTGCGCGAGATTCCGACCGGAAAGAATGGCGATGTCGATGTCGCAGCATTGAAGGCTGTGCTCGGTCCGAAGACCGCTGGCATCATGTTGACCAATCCTTCGACGCTCGGTGTATTCGATCGCGGCATCGTTGAGATCGCGCGCCTGGTGCACGAGGCCGGTGGACTGCTTTATTACGATGGCGCCAATCTCAACGCGATCCTTGGCAAGGTGCGGCCCGGCGACATGGGCTTCGACGCCATCCATATGAATCTGCACAAGACCTTCTCCACGCCACACGGTGGCGGTGGTCCGGGCGCCGGTGCGGTCGGCGTTTCGGCGCGTCTGCTGCCCTATCTGCCGCTGCCAGTGATACTCAATGAGCCGGCCGGCTACCGGCTTGCCGATGAGAAGGATCTGCCCGCCTCGATCGGTCGACTCAGTGCGTTTGGCGGCAATCCTGGTGTGTTGCTGCGCGCCTATGTCTACGCCCGTCTGCTTGGCCGCGTCGGCATGCACCGTGTCGGTGAGTTTGCCACGCTCAATGCCAACTATCTGGCAGCACGTCTGCAGGAAAAAGGTTTTGACCTGGCCTTGCCGGATCGACGCGCCAGCCATGAGTTCATCGTCACCGTGGCGAGGCAGAAGAAGGCCTATGGCGTCAGTGCACTCGACTTCGCCAAGACTCTGCTCGATTACGGCATCCATGCGCCCACCAACTATTTCCCGCTGATCGTGCCCGAGTGCCTGCTGATCGAGCCGACCGAGACCGAGACCAAGGAAGAACTCGACCGTTTTGTCGATGCGATGGGCGAAATACTCGAGCTCGCCGCCAGCGATCCGGAGAAGATGAAGGGCGCGCCGTACACACTTCCAGTTCGTCGTCTCGACGATGTGAAAGCGGTGCGCGAACTCGATATCGCCTATCGACCGACCGCGGCCGGGCCGCAGTAATGGCCGATGTGGGTGGCGCATTGCCACGCGGGCCGGGCAAGGTCTGGCGCGCCTTCATGTGGTCGTGCAAAGGACTTGCGACGGCGTTCCAGACCGAGAGCTCGTTTCGACTGGAAACCTATCTGCTGTTGATCCTCGGCCCGGCGGCGTTTGTGCTCGGTCCTACCGGCATCGAGCGCGCGCTGATGTTTGGTTCGCTGGTGCTGGTGCTGGCGGTGGAGTTGCTGAATTCGGCGATCGAGCAGGTGATCGATCGGATCAGTCCCGAGTACGCGCTGTTCGCCGGCCGAGCCAAGGATATGGGCTCGGCTGCGGTATTTCTGACCATGGTCAATGTCGTCGCCATCTGGACGGCCGTGCTCTGGCCACGTTTCATGCACTGATTGCGGACAAAAATCTCGAATGGAAGTTTTCCTGACATCGGAAGGGCTGATCGCCCTGTTCACGCTTGCCACGCTTGAAATCGTGCTCGGCGTAGACAATCTCGTCTTCATCTCGATCGCGGTCGGCAAATTGCCGCCAGAGCGACGATCATCGGCGCGTCGCTTCGGCCTGATGCTGGCGTGCTTTTCGCGCCTGGGTCTGTTGCTGTCGCTGGCCTGGCTCGCCAGCATGACGCAGACGGTCTGGTCTCCGTTCGGCAAGGATTTGTCCGTTCGCGATCTGGTTCTGCTGGGTGGCGGACTGTTCCTGCTGATCAAGGGCGCCATGGAGATCGCCGAGGCCGTTCGCGGCGATGCTGGCGAAGACCCGGGCGAGCGTCAGGCCAGTTCGGTGTTCTGGCTGGTGATCCTGCAGATTGCGATCATCGATATCGTGTTCTCGCTGGACAGCGTGATCACGGCGGTCGGTCTGGTGAAGGAAGTGCCGATCATGGCCGCGGCCATCATCATTGCGGTCGCGGTCATGCTGCTGGCATCGGACATCGTCGGCAACTTTATCGATCGGCATCCCACCATCAAGATGCTGGCGCTCGCCTTCATCGTGCTGGTCGGTATTGCATTGATCGCCGACGGCCTCGATTTCCATATCCCACGCGGCTATCTGTATTCAGCCATGTTGTTTTCCGGGATTGTCGAAGCCCTCAATCTGTTGGCCAAGAGCCGACAGCGCCGCCTTCAGATGCGGCGCGAGGCGGTGGATCCGCGCGCGGGCTGTGAGCTCTGACTCGAACCCGGGATTCGCGGCAGCGAAAGCGTTGCCGCTGGCCTGTGCGGGCTCAGGAAATTACGCCCAACTGTTTGCCGACGCGGACAAAGGCGGCAATAGCGCGATCCAGATGATCGCGCGTATGGGCAGCGCTCATCTGGGTTCGGATGCGGGCCTGGCCCTTCGGCACGACCGGGAAGAAAAATCCGATCGCATAGATGCCCTCATCGAGCAAGGCGGCGGCGAAGCGCTGCGCCAGTGACGCATCATGCAGCATGACCGGCACGATCGGATGGATGCCGGGCTTGAGTTCGAAGCCGGCGGCCGATATGCGTTCGCGAAAGTACGCGGTGTTGTCGTGCAGGCGTGTGCGTAGATCAGCAGCGCTCGACAGCATATCGAAGACCTTGATGCCAGCTGCCACCACATGCGGCGGCAGCGAGTTCGAGAACAGATACGGGCGTGAGCGCTGGCGCAACAGTTCGATGATCTCGCGATGTCCGGTGGTGAAGCCGCCGAGGGCGCCACCGAGTGCCTTGCCCAGGGTACCGGTAAAGATATCGATGCGATCCATCACGCCGTTCACCTCGGCCGCGCCACGTCCGGTCGCGCCAAGAAAGCCGGTCGCATGGCATTCATCAATATGCACGAGCGCCTTGTACTGGCGCGCGAGCTCGGTCAGTCGATCCAGCGGCGCAATGAAGCCGTCCATGCTGAACACGCCATCCGAGGTGATCATCTTGTTGCGACAGCCAGCGGCGTCGGCCGCTTGCAGCTGGGCTTCGAGGTCGGCCATGTCGCTGTTGGCGTAGCGGAAGCGCTTGGCTTTGCACAGGCGCACACCGTCGATGATCGAAGCGTGATTGAGTGCGTCGGAAATGATGGCGTCCTGTTCGCCCAGCAATGGCTCGAACAGGCCGCCGTTGGCGTCGAAGCAGGCCGCGTAGAGGATTGTGTCCTGGGTGCCAAAGAAATCAGCGATTTTCGCTTCCAGTTCTTTGTGCAGATCCTGAGTGCCACAAATGAAACGGACGCTGGCCATGCCAAATCCGTGCGAATCCAGCGCATCCTTTGCGGCCTGTATGACCTCGGGATGATCGGCGAGGCCGAGATAATTGTTGGCGCAGAAGTTCAGCACCTTGCGGCCGTCGGCCAGGGTGATTTCAGCTGACTGCGGCGAAGCGATGATGCGCTCGCGCTTGAGCAGGCCGTCGGCCTCGATCTGCGCGAGCTCGGTGGCGTACTGTTCCTGGGCCGGATAAGTCATCGATCATTCCTCAAGACATGGGTGTGCTGCGGCCTGGGGTCAGGCCATGCACAACCGGCTGATTATTCAAGCGGTGCCCGCTCGATAATGGCAAAGCCGCGATCGGTCAGCTGCCGGCGCGCTTCGGGATCGGCGAATCCGGTCAGCAGCAGGGTGCGGGCGCCAGCCTGGCGGACATCATCGACATCGAGGAACAGGGCGATGTCGTCGTCCCAGAGCAGGGCATCGAGCGGCAGCGGAACCAGCAACTCGTTCTGACAGCGTGCGCCGAGACCGCCGCCGAGCGCCTCGATCTCGCATTCGCCGGGGCCATAACCGATGCGTCCCGGCAGCGGAGCAGCCAACAACAGTCGCAGCGAATTGACCATGAAACGCGCCTCGACCTCGCCGGAGGCGTCGATCGCCATCTCCAGCACATCGTCGCAGCCGCGGCGCAGCGCGAGCTTTTCCAGTGCATTGACCAGATCGGTTTCCAGGGTCGGTGAGAACGCGCCGTTGCGGACCACACGTCGGGTCAGTCCGCCGCTGCA
>JAYSZM010000037.1:0-63542 GCA_043738015.1 Lysobacterales bacterium | reverse complement strand
CGACGACGGCTACGCGGGTTTCGCGCGGAGTCACATTGATCAGCAGCTCCTCGCTCATCCAGTGACCCCCGGTACCAGCGCACCAGTTCGCTCCGGATTGTCGGATCGTTGACCACCAAGCGAACTCGATTGCCGCAACCGCCCGTTGTCAAGCTCCATCGCACACCCGGACGTGCCAGCTTGCCACGTCATCATGCCGTTCTGGCTTTTCATCGCATACCCGGAATTAAAGACTCTGTCCCACCTTATAGCCGCTCCGGGGTGAATCGAACCAGTCTCGCCAGACGTCACGGATTGTGTCAGTGCTGGTCCGCGGTCGGGTACTACTACTCGAATCGCCTCAGCAACTCGGCGGTCTCGAACAGCGGCAATCCCATCACCGCGCTGTAGCTTCCCTCGATGCGTTCGATAAAGCGCGCGGCCCAGCCTTGGATGGCGTACGCCCCGGCCTTGCCGCGCCATTCACCGGTGTCGATGTATTGCGCGATCTCACGCTCGGACAGCTCGGCGAACTGGACTTCGGTGACGCAGACCAGCTCTTCCTCGCGTCCAGCACTGAGCACAGCAACGGCCGACATGACTTGATGACGACGACCCGACAGCGCCGCGAGCATCTCGGCAGCCTGAATGGCATCGGCAGGCTTTCCGAAGACCCGTTCTCCGAGCACGACCTCGGTATCGGCGCCGAGTACGAGTGCGTTGGCGATCGCGGCGACCTTCATCAACCCTGCTCCCGCCTTTTCGCGGGCTACGCGCCGAACATAATCGAGGGCTGGCTCGCCGGGCAGTACCTGCTCGTGCACAGCGACATCGAGCAGTTCGTAACGCACACCGATCTGCTCGAGCAACTCGCGACGGCGCGGAGATTGCGAAGCAAGAAACAGGGTCGAGCTGGTCATGGCGATGCTCTGTGATGGGACGGATATCTGACTGGCAAGCTGATGCTCATTCCAGTGCTCAGGGACGATGGTACGGATGCCCGTCGATGATCGATTGAACACGGTACAGCTGTTCGGCGACCAGCATGCGGGCCATGCCATGCGGAAGCGTGAGCGGCGACAACGACCAGCGCTGCTCAGCAGCCGACAGAATCGCAGCCGACAGACCATCCGGCCCACCGATCACGAACGCGAGATCACGGCCGGACTGTTGCCAGCGTTCCAGCTGTTGAGCCAGCTGCACGCTGGTCCACTGGGTTCCGCGCTCATCAAGCGCCACAACGAGGGCGCCCTTGGGAACGGCGGCCAGCAGTCGCTCGCCCTCATCCGCCTTGGCGCGGACAATGTCCTCGCGACGTTTGGCGAGCGCCAGCTCGACGACCTCAGCCGATAGATGCCTGGGCAACCGCCGCAGGTACTCGTTGCAGCACTGCGTCACCCAGTCCGGCTGGCGCTCGCTGATCGTCACAATGCGAACGCGCATGGCGGCTCAGCAGCCGGCTGGCACGGCGCGCCGGCACTTGGGTGAAGGCTGCTGCTGCATCTCAGTCGTTGGAAGCCTCGGCATCGCCGCCCACGCTCCACAGTCGCTCCAGTGCATAGAACTCACGGATGCGCGGAAGCATCAAATGGCAGACGATGTCGCCGAGATCGACCAGCACCCACTCGGCCTCTTTCTGACCTTCGATGCCGAGCGGCATCATGCCGGCCTTCTTGACGAACTTGACCACTTCGTCGGCGAGCGATTTCACGTGGCGCGTCGAAGTACCGCTGGCAATCACCAGCAAATCGGCGAACGAGGCGCGACCACGGATGTCGATTTCCTTGATCTCCTTGGCCTTCATCTCTTCAAGCGCCGAGATCACGCTCTGGCGCAACTTGGCAACGATCGGCGCGAGTTTGCCCATGCCCTGGTCGAGCATGGGCGGCGCAGGCGCAGCAGCGCGTGATTTTGTCGCCGGAGCGCTCTTTGCTGTGGTGTTGCGTTTGGCAGCACCCTTCGCTGCGGCCTTGCGTACTGCGCCAGATTTGGCGGCGGCCTTGCGTGGTGCCGCGCCCTTGCCACGACTCGAAGCAGCGCTTGGCTTGCTGCTGCGGCTGCTGGCGGCAGCGGATTTTGCGGGCAATTTGCTCGACGCCTTCGCGGGCGACTTGCGCGCGCTGGTGGCGGCTGTTGGGCGCTTGGTCGTCGTCTTGTCTTTGGTCTTCAAGGTCGGGATTCTGGGTCGGAACGGCGAAGCTGCCGCGTGCATAGTATAGGGCGCAGTGACGACATTCGTGGTTCCGTCTGTCGATCCGACTCGATGAGCCCGATCAAAGGCCCGTCATCGCCCCGGACACGGCCGCAGGTGCGCCGTCGCTATCGCCATCGACCCAGGCTGACCCGATCGCGCGCCTCGTCATCGCGCCGGGTTTCGACGTCAATGAAGCCTTCATTGGCGAGCAGCTCACGCACCGCCTCGCCCTGATCCAGCCCATGCTCGAACAGCAGGAACGCTCCAGGCTTCAGATGATCGGGCGCAGCGTGAATGATCTGCCGGATCGACTGCAATCCATCGCCACCGGGGGTCAGCGCCATCCGCGGCTCGAAGCGCAGATCGCCGCGCGACAGATGAGCGTCATCTTCGGCCACATACGGAGGATTGGATACGACGGCGTCGAAGCGCATCCCGGCGGGCAAGGCAGCAAACCAGTCGCTGTGCAGAAAACGTACATTGGCGATGGCCAGCCGTTGGGCATTGGACTCGGCGACCTTCAATGCAGCGCGTGATGCGTCCAAGGCCCAGACTTCGCAGGCGGGGCGCTCGCTGGCAATGGCCAGGGCAACGGCGCCGCTGCCGGTGCCGAGGTCGGCGATCCGCAGTCCCGCCGCGGGCAGCGGAAGACAGGCCAGCGCCTGCTCGACCAGCAACTCGGTTTCGTGGCGCGGAATCAGCACATCGGGCGTCACCTGCAGACGCAGACTCCAGAACTCGCGCTCGCCAAGCAGATAGGCGACGGGCTCGCCGCGCTGCCTGGCCGCGATCAATTCAAGACAGCGCGCGGCTTCGGCCTCGGTCAGCAGATGATCGGCATGCGCAAACAAGCCGGCCCGGCTCAGACCCATTGCATGCGCGATCAGGATTTCGGCATCACCGCGCGCCTGATCATCGGCCAACAGGCGCGCCGCCGCTCGAACGGCATCGCCGAGGGTCTGGTCTTCATGGATCACCGACCGATCCCTGTCATTCGACCTTGCCCGCCTCCGGATTGCCGCTGGGCTGCTCCGCAGCCGCAGCTTGACCTGCGGGCGATGCAGCAGCCAGGACTGCGGCCTGTGGCTTCCGCTTGAACCAGGCCCGCCAGGCCCCGTCGCTGACGAAACACTGCACAGCCCAACGCATCCAGCGGATCAGGGCCCAGGCCATCCAGAAAGCCCAGGCCAGCATCAGCATCCGATACAGCCACATCGGCAAGGTGAACACGCTGCCGACCGGCATCGCCGACTCGGTCTGATCGTGGAACCACTTCAGCGAATGCGCATACGAACCGTTGCCGGTGACGTGCAGGTCCGGTGCGCCGAGCAGTCCGGTTCGAATCGCCGAGAACAGCGCTGCCGCGGCCGCGAGCGTGAGAAAGACCAGGCCGATTTGCACAAAGTTGAATTTCCATCGCAGGGCATCAGGCTGCAGTCGCGAACGCCAGTCGAGCGCGAACAGCCAGAGCGCGAATACGACCAGATCGGTCCAGCCGACCGTAGAGAATCCGATGCCGAGCAGCAGCCAATCAACCAGACGCAGCGGCGTACGCCGGGTTCGCGAGAGACCCCAGGCCAGCAGGGCCATCACCAGCAGCTCTCCCCAATACAGCACGGCCGGTCCGATGCGCGGCCCGGAGGTCGCCACGACCCAGCGCTGCTCGGGAAGGATCAGACCCACGCGCAGATTGGATGCATCCGCATTCAGCGCAATCTCGGGCGTCTGCATGCGCATTCCCGCACCTTTGCCATCGCGCCACTTGATCACGATCTCGTTGACGCCGGGGGTCAGCGGCAGACTCAGCTTGCCGGCCTGCGGTCGAATATTGATCAGTCGCCCATTGATCTTCAGTTCCATCACTTCGGCGTCGGTCGGCAATCCGATGCTGTGCTGGCCGCCCTGAGTCGCGCGCAAGCTGAGGCTGAGTTCATGATCGGTGCTGCGTTTGCCAACCCGGCTCTCGACCTGTGCCGAATCGATGGCGATGGTATTGCCGGTGACACCTGGCGGTCGGGAGATGCTCAATTCCAGCACCTCACCGGGCAAGGGATGGAACTGGTACATCCCGGACTGCGGATGCACGCCAGGCACACCGCTCGGCAGCACATTCCAGGTCGGGCTCACGTTCAAGCGCCACACTTCGGCACGACTGCCCTGATCGGGAGCGGTCAGGCTGAGGGCATCCACCGGATCGAGGCGCGACTCCCAGGAAACCATGCTCTGACCGTCAGCAAACGGTACCGTGAGCACGGCCTTTTCGACCTGGAACCCGGTACTCATCACCCGCTCACCGGAAAGCAATGGAACGGCAATCGAGAAAGCCGCGTCCTGGGGAGAAATCCTGGTGACCGTTGTGGTCAGCGACCAGTCGAGGTCGAATCGGAGCTCGCGGGTAACTTGGACGAATGGCGCGAATCGCTGGGCGACACCGGCACGACTGCCGATTTCGTCGGTTCCTGCCAGGCGGGTCAGCTCCAGGCTGCCGGTAGCCAACTGACCCTCGTCGATGCCGCTGGCCTGCCAATCCTGCCCGCGAAACTCGACGAATCCCGGCGCCATTGGAAAGCGCAGGCTGATGCTGTCGGCATTGGCGGTACGCCATTCCAGAGTCGCCCGATGCACACCACGCGGCACCAGCAGCCAGAGCGTGCCGTCGCCACCACGCACGGTGCCCGAAGCCGCAACGCCATCGAGGCGCAAGGTTTGCAAATCAAGCAACTGTTCATTGCCGGGAAGTGGCAGCGCTAGCGCTTCGACCGCATGCAATTCCAGTGAGACAGTCACCACTGTCGCGGCCGCGCTGACCTCGGCGCGCGCAATATGGCCGCACTCCGGCGTGCACTCGGGCAGGGCCAACACGCGTTCGCCGAGTTCCTTCAAGAGCTCAGGGGTAGGCACTTCAGTGGCATTCGCAGCACCAGCGCCAAGCAGAATCACAAGCAAGCTGGCTGCCAGTTTCGGTGTCTTGACCGCCACCGGTTTGAACACGGCCTTCAACAGCATCAGCAGGGAGCCGGCAAGCAGTGCGGTAATCAGCAGACGGGTCAGACGCGTCAGCCAGGGCGGCGAAATCAGCAGACGCACGCTTTGCTCAGGCTGTACGGGTCCGGCAATCTCAATGTTGTAGCTGCGCCAGGCCCAGGTCGGCTCGCCACCACCGGCTTGCACGATGACATTGGTCTCGTAACGCTTCATCCGTTGCGGCATCGGCTCGGTGTCCGCGGCAAATCGACCATTGACACGCTTGATCCTCGATCCGGTGACCTGGACGCGCTCGAGTTCCTGCGCCTGGTCCTGCACGATCGTTGCGGGCGGTTCGGCCGCCACATTTTCATACATCTGCGGGGCAGGTGCGATAACCCCCGCATAGGAGTCGTTGGCTTCGTAGTAGCCAGCCGTAGATGTGGCGTACTGCCCCTGCTCCAACTGCGGATGCAGGGCCTGACGAATCTGACCGGCCGCGAAGGGCACCGACACTAGTACCAGGATCACCGCTGACAGCTGCGCAATTCGGCGCAACCAAAGCGGGAGTTTTACACCCTGGGTCACCGCACCGGCGAGCAGCATGGCGGCCAGCGCGATCAACAGAGTCATCTTCGGGGCACTCTGCAGATGCCAGGCCAGCAGCACATAGCCGAGCGGAATCAGCGCGGCGAGCCGGCCAAAGGCGATGGCCGACAGAAACACGATCAATGCGGCGACAAAGACATCGAGCAGATCCCAGCGATCCAGCCAAGCCTCGGGCGCCCGATCGGCACCGCGCGCCGCAATCAGTTCGTAGCCCGGCGGAAAATTCAATCGTGTCGACACCGACTCGAAGGGTGTCTGCCATCCGGTAACTGGCAATTCTCCGCTCCCAGACTTGAGGCGCGTGCTGGCCGTCAATGCCAACTGACGCTCACGAACCTCGACACCGGTCCAACCGGGTTTCTGGCCGGCGGTAATCAGCAGCGCAAAGCCGTTTTCATCGGCTCGGGTAAGTTGGTACGGAGGCGCGAGGTCGAGCCGCCAATCACGCATCACACTGCCATTGATCCGATCCTTGCTGGTCCAACCATCGCCGGAAAAATCCATCCAGAGTTCACGACTCAGACTGAGTCGATTCATGTCCTGATCCGACAAGCCACGCGAGCGCTCCTGAATTTCCAGCACCGCATCGGGTGCCATCGCGAATGCCGGCAAGGCGCGCCAGCCTTCTGGCACCTCGGCCATCACCGGATCGATCTGCGGCGGTCCACCGGCATCGGTGACACGCAATTGGGTCTGCGCCTGATAGCTCCAAATTTCCTCAGTGGGCCAGACCCCGGTATGGGCGGCAACGCTGAAACGCGTCATCGGCTCATCGGCGCGCGCCTGCACACTGATCTCATGGGTGCCCGGACGAACTTGTACATGCAGACTGCCGTCCGCTTCGATGCGCGAGACCAGACCACCGCCGAGCGCGACCGGCGTGAAGCCCGGCGGCAGGACCTGAGCCAGTGACTCTTCCCTGCCCTTGCCGGAGACGCGCAGCCGCAGCAAGGTTTCCAGGCGCTGGGGCACCTCATCGGACAGCCGGCGGAACACCTGCAAATCGAGGCTGTCGGCCTCCTGCTCGGTGGACTCTGCACGTCCGAGCCAGAGCGAATCATCATCGCGCTGCAGAGGAAATACCCGGGCACCATCGACGCTGAGCGCAATCCGCGCCAACCTGCTGTCGATGTCGATGGATTCGGGACGTTCTGTCCATTGCAGGTTGCCCGAGATCCGATAATTGCCGGGTGGCAGCCAGACCAGGGGCTGGTCCAGATCGCCCAAGACGACAGGTGCCGCCTGTCCATTGACCTGCACCGACTGCGGCCAGAGTTCCTCACTGCCCGGCAGCGGAACCGCGGTCTGGGCGTACAGTGTCCAGCTCTGGGTGAATCGCGCACCCTGTGCGCCGACCTGCAGATCGAGCACATCGGGCCAGGCGCAAAGGTAGGAATCCTCGTCGTCCGCATCAGCGCCGGACATCAGCGGGCAGGCGCGATACTCCTGTTCGTGACGCACCCAATCCTGCCAATCACGCAATGCCGCCGGCAGCTGGGGCGCTGTTTGCGCTAGCAACACCTGTGAGAACACGAGGCTGATCCAGACCAGCAGCACAAACTGCAATCGTCGCTTTGGACGCTCCATTGGAAATCCTCTGAACAAGTGCGGAGCCGCGATAGCCCTCTGAGTCAGCGGGCGAAAACCGCAGGTATTTGGGTATGGCAAGCACCAAGCTGGGTAGCGAAGGCGATGAGGTGACTCTTTCAGAAGTTGCTTAGGTGCAATCGTTCAACGCATCAGAACACAATCGGGGTTGCGCCGCGTACTCAGAGTTGAATGGCGAACATCACCGCCTGGACCAGGGCAGCAATCACGAAACCACTCAGAAAGAACAGATAGCTCAGGCGCAGATAAGGATACTTGTGATTGGCCAGATAGCAGCCGAGTGCGTAGACATCACGGGCCATCGCATCGTAGGCGGAGCCATCGTTCTGCATCTGCTGGGCCAGCTCAGCGCGAAAACGATCCAGGTCGAGCGCGGCAAAATGCGCAAAGAACAACAGGTTGAACCCAGCCGGCAAGCTGCCATCGCGCAGCTTCTGCGGTTTGAACTTCGGCAGCACCGCGAGTATCGCGGTCAGCAAGGCGAGCAGCGAAAACACGATCAAGATGATCGCGCTGGCGCGCAGACTGACGTCACCCAGACGGCCAAGCGCCATCGTCAATACAATCGACGAGACCGTGATGATGATGTTGCACTTGGTATCGGCCAGAAAGCTCAATTGCACATGGTGCTGCTGCGCGGTGCGCAACAGATTGTCTCCGGTGCTGCGTTCCGGCACCTTGGCGAACGGATTGCGCGGCGGATCTTCGGTCTGGCTCATGGGGCCTCGGTTTGGGTACTGCCTGAGATTATCCACCCGCGCGGGCGCAGGGAAGCGATCGGCTCGTCAAGGTTGACGAGGTGCTCACGTGCGGCCGGCTAAGCTGTCCAATTGATCACGCCGAGTCACCAGTACATGCGCGTCCAGTATGCACCGTTGCTGATCCTGCTGGCGATTCTGCTCAGCGGCTGCCAGGCCACGTACTTCGGCCTGTTGAATGCAACGCGCACACAGCCGGGCGTGGCGGTGCAGACCTTCGAGTACGACACGACCAATCAATTGAAACTGGATGTCTATCGCAGCGCCAGCACGTCGGCCGATGCGCCCGTGCTGATATTCATCTACGGCGGCTCCTGGCGCACCGGCGAACGCGCCTGGTACCGCTTTATCGGTGCGTCACTCGCGGCCGAAGGGCTGATTGTCGTGATTCCGGACTACCGGAAGTATCCGCAGGTCCAGTTTCCTGCATTTGTCGATGATGCTGCCGCGGCGGTTCGCTTCAGCCGCGACCGGGCGCAGGATTGGGGCGGCGACCCGGATCGCCTGTTCATCGCAGGACATTCCGCAGGCGCGCATATCGCGCTGCTGCTCGCGACCGATTCAGAGTATCTGCAGAAGCAGGCCATGCGGCCCAGAGAACTCACTGGTGCGATCGGCATCGCCGGCCCGTACGACTTCGCGCCGATCGAATCCCGATCGCTCCGCGCCGTGTTTCCTGACCGGAGTCGGGAAGCCAGCACCCAGCCGATCCACTTTGTCGATGGCGACGAGCCGCCGATACTTCTGCTGCACGGCGACGCGGACAAACGCGTCTGGCCGCGCAATAGCGAGCGCCTGGCGGCGCGGCTGCGCGCGCACAAGGTACCGGTCGAACTGGTCATTTTGCCGGGCGTAAGCCACAGCGGCATCATGAGGGCACTTGGCGAAACCGATGCCGCGGCTGTGCCCACGCGCGCCCTGCTGCTGGATTTCATCCGCGCTCACGGCAACTGAGGCCTGATTCGGCCGACACCACGGACTGGCCGGCGGACCTTACATCATGCCGGTTTCGAGCTGGGCGGCCTCGGACATCATGCTGCGGTTCCAGGGTGGGTCGAAGACCAAGTCGACATCGGCTTCCTCGATTGTCGGCAACATCTCGATTTTCTCGCGCACATCCGAGACAAGAATTTCACCCATGCCACAACCCGGTGCGGTCAGGGTCATGGTGACGTTGACCTTGCGACTGCCATCGGCAAGACGCTCGATGTCGCAGGAATAGATCAGCCCCAGTTCGACGATATTGACCGGAATTTCGGGGTCGAAACAGGTCCGCATCTGTTCCCAGACCGCCGCTTCGACTTCTTCATCGCTCGCGCTTTCGGCGATCTGCGGCAACTCCATCGGCTCCTTGCCGAGCGCATCGGCATCCTCATTGCGGATGCGGAAGAGATTGCCTTCAACGAAAACCGTGAAGCTGCCGCCCAGGGCCTGGGTGATGTAGCCCACCTGGCCGGCAGGCATATTGACCAGATCGCCCGACGGCACCATGACGGCTGGGCAGTCACGCTCAAAGCGGATCGGTTCGGAACTCTGGCTGAATCGGCTCATGCTCGTTGCACTTCGGGGGACCGCCCATTGTACCTGCGTTGCACTGGATACCGTTCAATCTTGGGCCAACCCGGTAAAAACACAAGCGCGCAGGAATATCGACATTCCTGCGCCATCCTTCCCGACCTCGAACAACTCGGCTAGCCTAACTGTCGAGTTCAATAGGGAGTGAGGATCGGGCCGGGGAATCACCACAAGGGCCCATTCACAGCGACGCACAATGCATCGGCCACACGATCGAGGTATGTCCTGAATTGGACGCGCGACTGGGCGGGTGCAGCTCGCCGCCGTCTCTCTCCGCCGTGTATGGCCCCGTCGCTTTCGTCGTCCAATCGGACGCGCGAGTGCTCCAGGGCACCGCAAACAGATCATCAAACCCCGGAACCGCAGCGGTCACGCCGCGGACAAACATGCACCAGCCCCGCCCCAACAGCAGCGCCACCCCGATTCAAATTCTGGGATTCATTCTCGCCGTCCTCGGCCTGGCCGCCTGCACGCCGGCGGCACCCGTGCCGGGACAGGTCGAGCTGCTCAATGTCTCCTACGATCCGACGCGCGCCCTTTATGAGGACGTCAACAAGGCCTTCGCGGCCGAGACTCGCAGCCGCAGCGGCATCGAAGTAGTGATCAACCAGTCACACGGCGGTTCGGCCAAGCAGGCCCGCTCTGTACTCGATGGATTGGAGGCCGATGTCGTCACCCTCGCCTTGGCGTATGACATTGATGCGCTCGCGCGTGGAGAATTGCTCGTCCCGGACTGGCAGAGTCGCCTGCCACACAACAGCGCGCCGTACACATCGACCGTGGTTTTCCTGGTGCGCAAGGGCAACCCGAAACGCATCCTGGATTGGCCTGACCTTACCCGCGCTGGAATCGGTGTAGTCACTCCCAATCCCAAGACATCGGGTGGGGCGCGCTGGAACTACCTTGCCGCCTGGGCTTACGCCATGCAGCAGCCTGGCGCCAATGAAGCCAGCGCGCTGAGCTTTGTATCGGCCATCTTCGCCAATGTCAGCGTACTCGATTCGGGCGCACGCGGATCTGCCACGACTTTTGTCGAACGTGGCATCGGGGATGTGTTACTGGCCTGGGAAAGCGAAGCCCTGCTCGCCGAGAGCGAACTCGGCGACGGCGCTTTCGATATCGTGATCCCTTCGCTCAGCATCCTTGCCGAGCCGGTCGTCGCCGTGGTCGAGCAGGTCACCGAACGGCGCGGCACTACGGCGCTGGCGCGTGCCTATCTGGAATTCCTGTACACACCAGCGGGACAGGAGATCATCGCCCGGCATCACTACCGCCCCCGCGACCCGGACGTAGCGACACGTCATGCCGCGCAGTTCCCCAGCTTGAATCTGGTCAGCATCGCCGACTTCGGCGGTTGGGAAGCAGCGCATCGGGCACACTTTGCCGATGGCGGCAGCTTCGACCGGATCTATCTGAAGTGAACTCTCCAATCGGACTTGGCAGGCTAGTGCGATGACCGTCAGCGCATCCACCAGCTTTCCCCGATCGCGCTGGCGCGTTGCCGGCTCCTTGCCCGGCTTCGGACCGAGCCTCGGCTACACCTTGCTCTATCTCAGTCTGATCGTGTTGATCCCTCTGTCGATGATCCTGCTGCGAACCAGCGAGTTGAGCTTCGCCGAGTTCATCGCCAAGGTCAGCTCTGCGCGCGCGTTGGCATCGCTGCGGGTCAGTTTCGGTTGCGCTCTGATCGCCGCGGCGATCAATATGCCAATCGGCCTGCTGCTGGCCTGGGTGATTTCGCGTTATCCCTTTCCGGGCAGGCGGCTGGTCGATGCCCTGATCGACTTGCCGATTGCCCTGCCCACGGCTGTTGCAGGCATCGCATTGACGGCACTTTACGCGCGCAATGGCTGGCTCGGACAATGGCTGGAGCCGTTCGGCATCCAGCTCGCGTTCAGCCCTGCCGGCATCGTGATTGCGCTGGTTTTCGTCGGTCTGCCCTTTGTCGTGCGTACGGTCCAGCCGGTGCTGCAGGACATCGAGCACGAGCAGGAGGAGGCGGCTGCCAGTCTGGGCGCGACGCCCCTGCAGACCTTTCTCAGAGTCAGTCTGCCGACGATCGCACCCGCCTTGTTGACCGGCTTTGCCCTCGCCTTCGCGCGTGGCGTCGGCGAATACGGATCAGTGATCTTTATCGCCGGCAATATGCCGATGATTTCCGAAATCACGCCATTGCTGATTGTCACCCAACTCGAGCAGTACGACTACGCCGGCGCCACCTCCCTGGCCCTGGTCATGTTGCTGGGTTCGTTTGCCCTGTTGCTGCTGATCAATACGCTGCAGGCCTGGCTGGCCCGGCGAGGTCGGCGATGATCGAGCAGGATCGCAGGTACCGGCTCGGCCGCGCCGCACTGATCCTGGGCGCCCTGCTTGTTGCCGGACTTTTTCTGGTGCTGCCCCTGCTGGTCGTGCTGTTCGGCGCGCTCGCCAAGGGCTGGGTGGTGTATCTCGCCGCCGTTAGCGAGCCCGATGCCTTGGCAGCTCTGCGACTGACGCTGACTGTCACCGCAATCGCGGTACCGCTTAATTTGATCTTTGGCGTCGTCGCGGCCTGGTGCATTGCCAAGTTCCAATTTCCGGGCCGTAGCGCTCTGATCACCCTGATCGATCTGCCGCTGGCGGTTTCGCCGGTGATCTCTGGCCTGATCTATATCCTGCTGTTCGGTGCTCAGGGCGTATTCGGTCCCTGGCTTGGCGAAGCCGGATTCCGCATCGTGTTTGCGGTGCCTGGCATCGTGCTCGCCACCGTCTTCGTGACGTTTCCATTCGTCGCGCGCGAGCTTATTCCGCTGATGCAGGCCCAGGGCAATGATCACGAGGAAGCCGCACTCTCGCTAGGCGCGAGTGGCTGGCAGACGTTTCTGCGGGTGACCCTGCCGAATATCAAATGGGGCCTGCTCTACGGCGTGATCCTGTGCAATGCGCGGGCGATGGGCGAGTTCGGCGCCGTCTCGGTGGTCTCGGGCCACATCCGCGGCAAGACCAATACCCTGCCCCTGCATGTGGAAATTCTCTACAACGAGTATCAGCACGCCGCGGCATTTGCCGTGGCCTCGCTGCTGGTACTGCTGGCCTTGTTGACCCTGGTCGCCAAGACCTGGGTCGAGGCACGCGCCCATCGTGCGCGTCATCCCGATCCCACAGCCCAGCTCGATGAGGATCTCCCATGAGCATCGAAATCCGCAATCTACGCAAGCAGTTCGGTGGCTTCACCGCCCTGCACGGGGTGGATCTCGACATCCAGGACGGCGAGTTGATGGCCCTGCTCGGGCCATCGGGCTGCGGCAAGACCACCCTGCTGCGCTTGATCGCCGGGCTGGAATCGCCAGATGCCGGAACCATAAGTCTGCATGGACGCGACGTCACCCGAGTCGGCGCGCGTCATCGCGGCGTCGGTTTCGTATTCCAGCATTACGCGCTATTCCGCCATATGAGCGTATTCGAGAATGTCGCCTTTGGTCTGCGCGTACGCCCACGCGCGGTTCGCCCACACGAAGCTGAGCTGCGCCAGAAGGTCGAGCGCGTCATTGATCTGGTCCAGCTGGGCGGCATGGCGCAGCGCTTTCCCGATCAGCTCTCCGGTGGCCAACGTCAGCGCGTGGCACTGGCGCGTGCTCTGATCATCGAGCCCAGCGTGCTGCTGCTTGATGAACCCTTCGGCGCGCTCGATGCCCAGGTGCGCAGGCAGCTGCGACGCTGGTTACGGCGGCTGCACGATGAACTGCATGTCACCAGTGTATTCGTCACCCACGACCAGGATGAGGCGCTGGACGTCGCCGATCGCATCGTTCTACTGAACCATGGCCGCATCGAACAGACCGGAAGTGCGCAGCAATTGCAGGACCAGCCGGCCAGCAGTTTCGTCGGCCGCTTTCTCGGTGAAATCAATCAATTGCCGGCCGTGCTGAATGGCGATCGGATCCATCTTGGTGAGAGTCATTGGCCCGCCCCTGCCGGCGCCGATTTGCCTTCCGGTGCCGTCGACCTGTGCGTACGGCCCTATGATCTTCATTGGACCGAGCACGCCGGCACCGACAGCTTCGCTGCCACGGTAACCGATGCCCGCTGGCTGGGTGGCCGCTATCGCGTCGAGGTCGATCCAGCGCTCGCCGGGGTGCCCTATCTCACCGCGGAATGGTCGCGCACACAGATGCCGCCGCGCGAATTGCAAACTGGCGACATCGTCCATCTGCAGCCCGCCCGCTACGCGGTTTTCCCACGAACGGCCTGACGGCAAGGCTCGCCATTGTGCGGTGCGGCGGGCACAATGGCGGATGCTCGCTCGAATGATTCACCAGTTGACCGCATTGATTGCTTCGATCTTCCTGCCCCTGGCCATCGGCGCTTTATGGGCGGTGCTCGCGCTACGCTCCGGCCAGACCTATCCGGTCCTGGCCCTGGGCTGCGCGGTCGCCACCTGGCCGGTACGGCATTACTTCGCGCTGACATCGCGATGGTTGCGTGCTGCGCTTTGCGCGGGTTGTTGCGGGCTCGGTATCGCCTATGCGCAGTGGCTGATTGCGGCCAGCGTGGTTGCGCGCGAGATCGGCGTCGGATTCACCAGCGCACTCGCCGGGATCGGCGCCGAGTTCAGCGCCGCCATCGCATGGGCACGCATGAGCGCCGGGGACATGGGCTTGATTGCGTTCGCTTTGCTGCTTGCCCTCGGCATCGGCGCCTATCGCGGCAAGAGTGAACTACCCATCCAGCGAAGCGCCTGAAGCTCAGGCACGCACGGGCTAGACGGCGATTGGCGCCTTGATGGCGGGATCGGCGACGTAGTCGTCCACCCGGATGTCGTCGAAGCGAAACGCGAAAATATCGTCGACCTGCGGATTCAACCAGAGCCTGGGCAAGGCCTTGGGCGTGCGCGCCAATTGCTCGCGCGCCTGCTCGAAATGGTTCGAATACAGGTGGGCATCGCCAAAGGTATGCACGAAATCGCCGACCTTCAGTCCGCAGACCTGGGCGACCATCTGGGTCAGCAGTGCGTACGAGGCGATATTGAAGGGCACGCCGAGAAACACATCGGCGCTGCGCTGATACAGCTGGCAGCTGAGGCGGCCATTGCCAACGTAGAACTGGAACAGCGCATGGCAGGGAGACAGCGCCATTCGCGGCAAGTCACCGACATTCCAGGCACTGACGATCAACCGCCGAGAATCGGGATCACGCCGGATGCGTTCGATCACCTCGCTGATCTGATCGATGCTGCGACCATCGGGCGTTCCCCAGCTACGCCATTGCTTACCGTAGACCGGGCCAAGCTCGCCCTGCGCATCGGCCCATTCGTCCCAGATGCTGACCTTGTGTTCGCGCAGATAACCGACATTGGTATCGCCTGCCAGAAACCACAGCAGCTCGTGGATGATTGAGCGCAGATGCAGCTTCTTGGTGGTCGTGAGTGGAAATCCCTGAGCCAGATCGAAACGCATCTGGTAGCCAAACACACTGCGCGTACCGGTGCCGGTGCGATCGGATTTGTCGATACCATGATCGAGAATATGCCGCAGCAGATCAAGATAAGCACGCATGAATCAGCTCGCCTTGACCGAAGCTATCGGTGCCGGCGCAAAGATCGGCGCCTTGTGCGACATCCACAGGAACACCAGACCAAGCACGATCAGCGGTACCGACAGCAGCTGGCCTGTGGTCATCCACCCGAACGCGATGAAGCCCATCTGGCTGTCCGGCTCACGAACATATTCCGCGACGAAGCGGAAAATGCCGTAAAACAGCGCGAACATCCCGGATACCGCGTAACGTCGCCGCGGCCGCGCCGAGTACACCCAAAGGATCAGGAAAAGCACCAGCCCTTCGAGAAAGGCCTGGTAGAGCTGGGAAGGATGACGCGCCTCGGCGTCGAGCAGTCCGGCCTGAGCCTGCTGGCGCAGGGTGTCGATGCCCAACCCAAGGTGATCGAGCGACTTCGGAAAGATCACACCCCAGGACACATCGGTGTGTCGGCCCCATAGCTCGCCGCCGATGTAATTGCCGAGTCGACCGAAGCCGAGACCGAGCGGCACCAGAGGCACCAGGAAATCGGAAAGATCGACGGTATTGATTCCGCGTCGCCAACTCCACCAGGCGCCGGCGACAATGACGCCGACAAAGCCGCCATGGAAACTCATGCCGCCATCCCACACGTGCACAATGCTGAGTGGATGTGCGATCAGCTCATCAAAGGCGTAGATCAGCATGTAGCCGATGCGACCGCCAAGGATTACGCCGAGCATGCTGCCAAAAAGCAGATCGGAGAACTGCTCTGGCGTGATGCCGAACCGACCATCGCGCAATCGGCGCATACCCAGCCAATAGGCCGCAGCAAATCCGCACAGGTACATCAGCCCGTACCAGTGGATTGCCAATGGGCCGATCTGGATCAGTATCGGATCGATGTCATGGAAGTACGCCATTACCAACCCCCGCCCAGCACCAAAATTTCATCACAGTCGACAATCGACGCCACGCACGCGAAATTGCCGCGATCAGTCGACACGACAGAATACCGCCTTGAGGTAGCGCGATTCCTGCACATGGGCCATCCACGGATGGTCGCCACCCGCACCGCGGATCTCCAGGATCTGCACCGTGCGATTGGCGTAGTAGGCCGCGCGCCGGATCATGTCGAGAAATTCTTCTTCCTTGACCAGACCGGTGCAGGAGCAGGTCAGCAGGATGCCGCCCGGCTTGACCACACCCATGGCCAGCTTGTTCATATCCAGGTATTTCTTCAGCGCCGGAATAACCTGCTCACGGTCGCGCGTCATCTTGGCCGGATCGAGAATGACCACATCGAATTCATCGCCGCGATTGCTGGCATCGCGCAGCCACGGAAAAATATCCGATTGCACGAAGCGCACGCGCGCCTTGTTCATCTGCGCATTGGCCTTGGCGACCTCGAGCACTTCCTCGTCCATATCAATGCCGACCACTTCTTCGGCACCACCGAGGGCCTTGGCGTAGACAGCAAAGCCTCCGGAGTTGCAACACAGGTCCAGTACCGTCTTGCCCGAACAGAATTCGGCCAGGCGCTTGCGGTTATCGCGCTGGTCGGCGAAAAATCCGGTCTTGTGGCCACGCCCCGGCTCAACCCGGAAGCGCAATCCGTGCTCGGTGATGACGCCGGGCTCGGGCGGCGCTGGAGGATGACAATCGAAACTCTCCTGCTTGCCGACATGATCATCGGCGAACCAGTAGTACTGACTGTCCGGAAACTGTTCCAGCAGGACCTCGCGGATCAGTTCGCGCAGACGGAACATTCCGGCGGAAAAGAATTCGACGACCAGGGTGCCGGCGAAGCGATCAACGACCAGTCCCGAGAGGCCGTCGCCTTCCGAATGCACCAGCCGATAGGCGTCGCTGACAGCATCCAGGTTCAGCAGTTCGCGGCGCAGAGCGATTGCGGCGGCGATCTTGCGGCGGAAAAAATCTGCATCCAGCGCCTCATCCGGATCAGCAGTCAAGACTCTGAGCGCGATCCGCGAATGGCCATTGTAGAAACCACGACCACACCAAGTTCCGTCGCGATCAATGATGTCGACGATGCTGCCGGGACGCGGCTTGGGCTCAGGCTTCTCGACCATCTTCTGGAAAATCCAGGGATGATTGGAGCGACGTTCGATCTTCAGGTGGACCTGGGCTGGCAGGTCAGTTGCAGCGGGCATGTTTCTCATCCGCACATGGTAACCGATGCCGACGCCAAGCCGACCGCATGCCCTGATCGTCCGCCATAATGTCGCCATGCAGCCTACTTTCTTCTGGCACGACTACGAGACCTTTGGTGTCAATCCGAAGCTAGCTCGGCCGGCGCAGTTCGCCGGAATCCGCACCAATGCCGAATTCGAGCCAATCGAAGATCCGGTCAGCCTGTATTGCGCTCCTGGGATCGACCTGGTGCCGAGCGCCGAATCCTGCCTGATCACCGGCATTACGCCGCAACACGCAGCGCGCGAGGGTGTGCCCGAGCCGGAATTTTTTGCGCGAATCCATGAGCAGATCGCGATGCCCGGCACCTGTACGCTCGGCTACAACTCGATCCGCTTCGACGACGAAGTAACCCGGCACGGCCTCTGGCGCAATTTCTTCGATCCCTACGGGCGTGAGTGGCGCAATGGTTGCTCGCGCTGGGATCTGATCGATGCGCTGCGCATGGCCTATGCACTGCGCCCCGCCGGCATCGAGTGGCCACGACGTGAAGGCGATCTACCCAGCTTCCGGCTCGAACAGCTCAGTGCCGCCAATGGCATCGCGCACGGTCACGCGCACGAGGCGCTCAGTGATGTGATGGCGACACTCGGCATGGCCAGACGATTCCGCGCCGCCCAGCCCCGCCTGTTCGATTTTCTGTTCGCGCTGCGTGAAAAACGCAAGGCGGCGGCCTTGCTCGACTGGAACCAGGCCACCCCGGTGCTGCACGCCTCGTCGCGCTTTGCCGCTGAGCGCGGTTGTCTGGCCGTGGTAATGCCGATCAGCCAGCATCCGAGCCAGCCCAACGGCGTCATCGTGGTCGATCTCGATGCCGATCCCGAGCAACTGATAGCTCTGGATTCATCCGACATCCGCGATCGAGTGTTCGTTGCGCGCGCCGATCTTCCCGAGGGAATCGACCGTATCCCGCTGAAGATCATTCATGTCAACAAGAGTCCGGCGCTGGCGCCAATGTCGGCGCTTGCCGGAGTCGACTGTGACCGCATCGGCCTAGATGTCGATCGCTGCCTGCGCCACCGCGAACGCCTGCTCCAGGTGCCCCTGCTGGCACAGAAAGTCCGTGAGGTTTTTTCCGAGCAGGGCGTCTTTCCCGTTCAGCACGCCGAGGCCGACCTGTACCGCGGACTGCCATCCAACGCCGATCTGGCACTCGCTGCCAAGGTCCGCGCCACGCCGCCGACACAACTGCGCCAGCTCACCGATGGTTTCGTCGACCCGCGCTATCGTGAACTGCTGTTCCGTTATCGCGCTCGCCACTACCCGGACACGCTGGATGCCAGCGAGCAGACCGAGTGGCTGGACTGGCGTCGGCAGCGCCTACTGCACCGACCTGAGCCGATCGAGAGCGGCATCGATGCGCAACTCGAGCGCATCGACGAGTTGCGCCGCAGCCACGTCTCCGAGCCTGATCGCATTGGCATCCTGGACCAGGTGGAGGCCTGGATCCGAAGTCTCAGAGAGGATCTCGCTTGAAAAAGACCTACTTCACGCCGGCCACATTCAAGTTCCTGCGCGCACTGAAGAAAGACAATACGCGCGTATGGTTCGATGCCCACAAGGACGAGTACGAGCAGAGCGTGCGGATTCCGTTCCAGACCCTGATCGCGGACCTGGCCGAGCCACTGGCTCGGATCAGTGCGCACTTCGTCGCCGACCCGCGGCGCCAGGGCGGATCGCTGTTTCGTCAACATCGCGATACCCGCTTCAGCAAGGACAAGACGCCCTACAAGACCTGGGCCGGCGCGCGCCTGTTCCATCAGCGCGCCAAGCAGGTGCCGGCGCCGAGTTTCTATCTGCACGTCGCCGATGGCGACAGCTTTGTCGGTGGTGGCATCTGGCATCCCGAGCCCGACACGCTGCGCAAGCTGCGCAGCTTCCTCGAAGAGAATCCCGCAGCCTGGACCGCGGCGACGAAATCGAAGTCGTTTCGCTCGCGCTACGAATTCTGGGGAGAGTCGCTGACCCGACCACCGCGCGGCATCGATCCGGCGCACCCGCTGATCGAAGACCTCAAGCGCAAGAATCTGGCTGCGGGCACTGCGCTCAGCGCGGAAGACGTGACGGGAGACCGCCTGCAGGAGATTGTGATTGCTCACTGCAAGGCGCTGGCACCGATGCTTGACTATCTCTGCGCCGCGCTCGACCTGGAATTTTGAGTGATCGGTCTACACTATTCGGTCAACACGAGCCCTGCCAAAAAAGGAGATGCAGATGCACACTCGACACCCGGAACGCCATCGCAGCGATCGGATCGGCTGGCTGCGCGCCAGCGTGCTCGGTGCCAACGACGGGATTGTGTCGACCGCCAGCCTGATCGTTGGCGTTGCCGCCGCCGCTACACCGCATGCGGGCATTCTGGTCGCCGGCGTAGCCGGGCTGGTCGCCGGCTCGATGTCGATGGCGGCGGGCGAATACGTATCGGTGAGCTCGCAATCGGACACCGAAGAAGCCGACCTGGCGCGCGAACGTACCGAGCTGGCCGAGAGTCCCGCCAGTGAGCTTGAGGAACTGGTTGGGATTTACATCCGGCGCGGCCTGGAGCCGGAAGTTGCGCGGAAAGTAGCGGAGCAGTTGACCGCACATGATGCACTGGCCGCCCACGCCCGCGACGAACTCGGAATCGTTGCCGCGAATACGGCACGACCGGTGCAGGCCGCAATCGCTTCGGCGATCAGCTTTGCCGTGGGAGCAGCGCTGCCGCTGTTTGTGGCCTGGTTTCTGCCCGGCGACCGGCTGAGCATCGGCGTGGTTGCGGTCTCGCTGTGTTCGCTCGCGGCGCTTGGGGCTGCGGGCGCGCGCGGCGGTGGCGCTCCGATGGGCCGCGCTTCGCTGCGGGTTCTGTTCTGGGGCGCACTCGCGATGGCGCTGACTGCTGGCGTAGGCAAATTGTTCGGCGTAGCCGTCGCCTGAGCGCGCACCCGATGAAGCGTGTCGCCTCCACTCCGCGCGCAGCTCCCGTCTGAGCAAGTTTCCGTGACTGCGCCGCTGATCAGACGCTTGCTGACTCAGGCCGAGTAGCCGCCAGCAACGCCCTTGACCGCGACCGCGACCGCATTGTGCGGATGCAGGCTTTCGAAGTGACTGGCCTGTACCCAGAAGTCGGCAACATGCGGCTCGTCATCGAGCACATTGCGCACGCGGCGTGCGGCGTCCTCGCAGAACATCAGATTGGCTGCATTGAGCTTGGCGAAGGCCTGCTCATCTTCCCGCTTGACCGCGGTCTGCACCGGGGTCTGCAGGGCGGCCTCGATCTGATCTATCAGTTCGATCAGCGGGAAACGTTCGAAGCTCGGCACCAGCCGCACCTTGACCGCCGCCGTACTGCGCTGACTGTGCGGCGTAGCGACGATGCCCTGCTCGCTGCCCAGCCAAGCGAGCACGCGATCGAAATCCAGCGGCCCCGCACCAGCGAAGTCCTGGCGAAACTGGTCCTGGATCAGCTGACGCGCCAACGCCGCCGAGCAAGGACAGGTACTGGAGTAGGTGACATCGAGTGCGGTCTCAACGGTAAAATGACCGCGATCGAGGGTGCCGGTCAGCACCACCGGGTAGGAGCGCCAGCCACTGTTTTCGCTGACCAGCGCATTGCGTCGCACCATGTAATCGAACTGGATGCGCAACAGGGCGCGCGTCGACAGTTCGGCATGCGAGGCGAGAAACTCCTTGAGTACACGGCGCACCGAACACGGCGTCAACGTCTCGCTGCCGAGCAGACGGTCGACCAGCAGGTACAGGCGTGACATGTGGATACCACGCGCGTCCGCACTGTGCAGGTTGACGAAAGCATTGACCCGCGCCGGCACCTGCATGACGCTGCCATCGGCATCGGCGATGCGCACCGGCACTTCGATATCGCCCATGCCAACCCAATCAAGGGCACCGGCAATCGCCGGGCGGGCCTCCTTGGCGATATCGGGCATCGCACGGACAGCGACGGGTTGATTCATGGTGCGGACTCCATATTCGGCTGGCAACAGACTGACAGTATGAAATAGGGCATGTGCAGACTAGATCAAGCCCTCCTCGCGCCTACTGCTGCGTCAGTTTAGCCGCTGCGGTCACTCCGACCCAACCTCGCGTTCGATCGGGAGCTCAAAGCTGAACACGGCGCCGCCACCGGGCCGGTCCTCGTACCAGAGACTTCCCCCCATCTGGTCGACTTCCTGCTTGGCGATGGCAAGGCCGAGCCCCGAGGATTCAGTCCGCTGGTCGGGATCAATACTGCCCAGCCGCACGTAGCGACGGAACAACTTCTGCTGATCGGCCTGTGAAATCCCTGCGCCGCGGTCGAGCACACTCAGCTTGCAGAAACCCGCTCGCCCCGGGCCCACGAGGATATCGATCGAGCTCGCCGGCTGCCCATATTTGATCGCATTCGAAATGATATTTCCAAGTACGTGCCGGGTTGCGGTGGCGTCGGCGTGCACAATGGGCTCGCCACGCAGGTCCAAAGTGAGCAGTATTTGCCGGCTCTCGGCCGCCAGCTGATAGGCGTCCACCACACGCTCGCACAAAGGGCGCAGGTCGAGGGCAACAGGGTTGTGGCGGCGGCGCAGTTCGCCGTCAGCCCAGCGGCCCAGATAGCCCTGAATGAACTGCAGTGCCTCGTCAGCGCTCTGGACGATCGACTCGATCAGTCCATGCACGCGACTGGAGTCCTGTGCCGTCTGTTGCCCCAGCATCGAAGCACTGAACTGGATGGCGGACAGCGGGCCTTTGAGATCATGGGCGACAATCTGGGTGAGATCGGCGCGCTCACGCGCGATGCGTTCGAGATGGTCACGCATCTGCTTGAGCTCGACATGGGTGCGCACCCTGGCAAGCAGTTCTTCGGCGACAAAGGGCTTGGTGACGTAATCCACTGCACCGGCGTCGAATGCACGAACCAGCAACTCGCGCTCATTCGCGGCAGTGAGAAAAATGACCGGTACCGCAATCATGCCAGGCCGCGCGCGCAGTTCGGCGAGCACCGCAAAGCCATCCATGCCCGGCATCAGCACATCGAGCAGAATCAGGTCCGGGGTTCTGAGGCTGGCGCGCTCCAGCGCCTGGGCGCCTGAAGTTGCTGGCATCACATCGAAACCGGACCGACTGAGCAGGGTGCCAACAGTCTGGATATTGCTGACCTGATCGTCGACCACCAGCACCATCGGTTTGCCGACATCGGAAAAAGCATGGTCGCTCATCCTGGATGTAATGCTCATCCCTGCTTATCCTCAGCCACAGTCGATTTCAATTCGGCGATCCAGTGCACAAGAGCTGCGCGCAGTATGCCAAGACTGGACTCGAGACTGCGCAGGTCGAATAGTCCGGCGTCGCGGGCGAGGGTCTGCGTCTGGCTGCGCAGGTTTGGCATCAGATCCTCATCCGCCAGCACGCGTAAACCCTCCAGTAGATCATCAATGTCGGAGCTCGACAGAGTCTGCGCGGCGCGCTCCAACTGCGATTGGCAAGCTGCCAGGGACGCCAGCAGGGACTGCCGGCGCGCGCTGTCGATCTGGCTCAACAGTTCGTCTACGCTCAATGGCGGAATGCTCACCGCGGCTACGATATCCGGGCGCGTTCGCTCGCCAAACAATTTGCGCAACTCGGCAAGCAGGCCCGCCCTGCTGATCGGCTTGCGGATGTAGCCGTCGAAGCGCGAGCGCAGGGCAGCCTCCTCCCCAAGCAGACTGGACGCGGTCACCGCGACCAGGCGAACCGAATCCAGTGAAGCATCCGCTCGAATCAACTCAAGCGCCTGTATGCCATTGACGTCCGGCATCCGAATATCCATCAATACCACATCGGGTCGAAGCTGGCGGACCAGGGCCACACCCTTGTCGCCGCCGGCAGCGGTGGCCAGCGTGTGATGGGTTCGCGCAAACAGCGCCTCGAGCAGTTGCAGATTCAGTGCCACATCGTCCACTGCGACTATGCGCAATGGGGCGAGATCGGAAAGATCGGCATCGGCGGCGGTCGCCCTGGATGCAGCCGGTGTCAGGGGAACACGCGGGAGCTCAAGCCGGACCCTGGTCCCCTGGCCGAGCGCTGACTCGATGGAAATGCTGCCGCCCAGAAGATCAACCAGACGCTGGACGATGGAAAGCCCGAGGCCGGTTCCGACTCGACCATTGGCACCGACATCACCTACCTGGGTGAAAGGTTCGAAGATGCGCGCATGATCGGCCGCGGCGATACCGACACCGCTGTCGATGACCTCAATCTGGCAGGCGACGTATAATTCGTCGCCATCGATGGGTATGGCGCTCACTCCGAATTCAACCTCACCCTGTTCGGTGTACTTGATGGCATTGCCAATCAGATTGATCAGGATCTGACGCAGCCGAATCGGGTCGATCAGTAGACCGTCGGGCACCTCGTCTGCCACATTGCAGCGCAGGCGCAAGCCTTTCTCGAGCGCCATCTGCGAGAACACCGTGTGCAGCGAATCAAACAGCTCGCGCAGATCGGTCGGTACCGGGTCGACCGTCATCTTGCCGGCCTCGATCCGTGAAAGGTCGAGGATGTCGTCGATCAGATCCAGCAGTGCTCGGCCGCTCTGCTGGATAGCTTTTACATAGAATCGCTGACGTTCACTCTGCACTAGGTCTTCGAGCAATTCGGTGAACCCGAAGATCGCGTTCATCGGCGTGCGCATTTCATGGCTCAAATTCGCCAGGAATGAACTTTTCCGTTGGTTGGCCTGCATCGCGCGCATCGCTTCGGCGCGAAGTTGGGCATCGACGTCGAGTTGTTGCATATGCCCGCGCAACAACCAGTAGGCCGTTGCCCCGGCAATCAGACCAAGAATCACGATGACAAAAATGGTCCAGTTGCGCTGGTCGATAAGTACAGAACTCTCCCGTTGATAGTCGTCAAGCCGCTGTTCCAGCGCTTCGATAAGCACACGCGTTTTGCCGCGCAGTTGATCCATCAAGCCCCGACCGAAATCACTGCGCACGTACTCGATCGCCTGTGTGCGCCCTGATTCGCGCAGAATCTGGATCGCCATGTCCAGTTCCGCTTTTTTGTGTTCGAGTTCGCTTCTGATTTCCGCGAATGCCCGCTCGCTTTCGGGGTAGCGACTGAACAGCGAGACCAGCTCCATTGACAGCATGGGCAGGCGATTTTCCGCGGCCCTGTAAGGCGCGAGGTAAACCGGGTCGCCGGTAAGCAGAAATCCTCTCTGCCCGGTTTCCAAATCCACCAGCAGACGCGCGTAATCGCGCAGCAGGCCGACACTCTCCTGCACATCCGAACCTCGATCCAGCTGGCGATCAAGTCGATTGCCCTGCATTAGGGCGACGCCGGCAGCGGCCAGGATGAGCAAGCCCGCCATTGCGACCAGCAATTTCACGCGCTGCCAGCGTTCGGCAACGAGCTGCGGAGTTTCCCGTGAGCGCTCCAGCTGTTCGAGCGGATCGAGCGGTTTCATGGCTGCCATCCCGGTCCTGCACGCATCCAGTCTGCGCTCCGCCTCGGAGTGCGCAAGTGTCCGCAGCGTGCGCCAGCCCTCCAGTAGATATCGTCAATCATGCGCATGCCAAGAGCTGGGTGTACCACGCACGCATCGGCGCGTTACCCTGCGCGCTTGCCTGCCGTGGATTCGGGCCTTCGAGCCGTGAAGAGGAATTGTTCGCATGATCAGACCTAGCATATTACTGCTTGTACTCGGAATCGCCAGTAACTGTGCGCTCGCCGCTTCGCAAACGCCTGATGTCGAGCATCTGCGCATCAAGCACGAGAGATTCCAGCTGGGCAACGGACTGACCGTGCTGGTCCACGAAGACCATGGTGTGCCTCTGGTAGCGGTGAATCTCTGGTATCACGTGGGCTCGCGCGACGAGCGCCCGGGCCGCACAGGCTTTGCCCATCTGTTCGAACACTTCTTCTTCAACGGCAGCGAGCACTATCCGCACGGGTTTCGTGAGGCCATGGACGACCTCGGCGCGAACAATCGCAATGGCACCACGAGCAATGACCGCACCAATTTTTTCGAGGATGTTCCATTGTCCGGGCTCGAGCGCACGCTCTACCTGGAAGCCGATCGCATGGGCTTTCTCGCCGGCAATCTCTCCGTCGAGATGCTTGAGCGTGAACGCGGCGTCGTCAAGAACGAAAAGCTGCAAGGCGAGAACCAGCCGTACGGACGCGCATTTGCCCGAATCGCCGAACTGATCTATCCAGCAGGACATCCCTACCGATGGACACCGATCGGCAGCATCGAAGATCTCGACGCCGCCCAACTCGATGATGTGAAGGACTGGTACGCGGCGTACTACGGGCCGGGCAATGCCGTGCTGGTGCTTGCCGGCGACATCACCGTCGAACATGCACGCGGTCTTGTCGAAAAATATTTCGGCGGTATTCCGCCAGGGCCGCCGATCTCGCGGCTGCGCCGCTGGGTGCCCGAACTTTCCAGCGATATCCGCGACAGCATGCAGGACAGGGTGCCGCAACAACGGACCTATCGAATCTGGCACCTGCCGCCGGCCACCGATCCCAGCATCCCTGACATCGAGCTGTTTGCCGACTTGCTGGCAGGCAGTGAAAGCGCCCCGCTCGACCGACGGCTGGTCTTCGAGACCCAACTGGCCACCGACGTCTCGGCCTTTGTCTGGGCCAAGGAGCTGACCAGCACGCTGATTGTGCAGATGAACATCCGGCCGGGCGCGGATGCTGCCCTGGCTGAGCGTGAAATGGACAAGGTGATCGCCACCCAACTTGGCAAGGGGATTGCCGATGCCGATCTGGCGCGCAGCCGAACCCGCATGCTGGCGCGGTTCGCGCGCGGCATGGAACGCCTCGGTGGCATGGGCGGCCGCTCCGACGTGCTGGCCGAGAGCGAGACCTACAACGGCGACTCGAGTGCCTATCTCGATCGACTGCAGCATCTGGCCGACGCCCGACCCGACCAGGTTGTAAAAACGGCGCGCGAATGGCTCGGCAAGGCGCACTACACCATGAGCATCGAGCCGATGCCGGTATTGAACGCATCGGCCTCCGATCTCGACCGCAGCCAGCTGCCCGCGCTCGATGAGACGCCCGACCTGCGGTTTCCAGAAATCCAACGCGCCACGCTGAACAATGGTCTGCAAGTGCTCCTTATGCAGCGCGACTCGGTTCCACTGGTGCAACTGGCGCTGAATCTCGATGCTGGATCGGCCTCCGATCCAGCCGACGCGCCGGGCACATCGACGATGGTGCTGGAGATGTTGCTCAAGGGTACGCATAGCCGGGATGCTTTCGCGATCGTCGATCAACGCGATGCCCTCGGCGCGGTACTCAGCACATCAAACAGCCAGGACCTGTCCACGCTCTCGCTCAATGTGCCGCGCGACAAACTGGCTGCTGCCCTGCCCCTGTTGGCCGATGTCAGTCGCAATCCGGAATTTCCAGATGCCATGCTGGAGATCCAGCGCAAACAACAGCTGACTTCGATTCGCCAGCAGAAAGCCAATCCTTCCGGCGCAGCGTTGCGCCTGTTGCCGGAACTGCTGTACGGAGCCGGCCATCCCTATGCCCAGCCGATCGGCGGGCTCGGTCAAGAGAAAAGCGTCAGCCATCTCACCCGCAAGGATCTGCAGGCCTGGCATCGGGCCTGGTTCGTACCGAACAATGCCAGCCTGATCGTCGCCGGCAGTACCACGCTCGGCGAACTCCTGCCGATGTTGAACGACTCGCTTGGAAAATGGCCGCGCGCGGCGGCGCCCGTGAAGCGCAGTGCTGATGCAGCGTCGACCGGTACAGGCAAGGTGTATCTGATCGACAAACCTGACGCCCCGCAGTCGGTGATCGTCGCAGGACATCTGGCCTCGGCGTCCGGCGGCGACAGTGATTTCGCCCTCGAAACCGCAATCCGCAACTTCGGTGGGATGGCGACCTCTCGGCTCAATCGCAATCTTCGATTGGAGAAGCATTGGTCCTACGGCACTCAAGGGCTGATCACCAGTAGTCGTGGAACGCGTGCCTTCGTCGTTCTGGCTCCGGTGCAGACGGATCGCACTGCCGAGTCGATGCAGGAAGTGATCAAGGAAATCCGCGGCCTTGCTGGCAGCCGTCCGTTGCAAGGCGAGGAATTCGACAGCATTTTGCGCAGCCAGATTGCCCGGCTCGCTGGGCGATTCGAAACCTTGTCGTCCCTGGTCGACGCGGCCACCGATGTCGTCAATACTGGACGCGATCCTGGCTACTACTACGATCATGCAAAGTCATTGCGCGCGTTGTCGGCAAGCCAGGTGAATCAGGCCGCAGCCAAGGAAATCAGACCCGATCAACTGAGTTGGATCGTGATCGGTGACCTCAAGCGCGTCGAGAGTTCCATTCGTGCGCTGAACCTTGGCAGCATCGTGCGCATCGACGCGGACGGGGAGCCACTGACCAACGAATGAGTGCGCGTCAACGCCCCGGCGCGGGTGCGCGGGGCGCTGATGTTGATACCGCCACCGACTCGACGTGGACAGGTAGCCGATTACGGTGCCAGTGTGCGCGTCTGCAGATGGGTTTCAAGGAAGTACAACGACTTGTCGACACTTCGGGTGATCTGCGTGTAGATATCGGCAGTTACCGGATCCTTCGCCTCATCGGCCTTGTCGACCGCGGCATAGCCGGCCTTGCTGAAGGCAGCGAAACGGTCGGCCAGTTCGCCGAGCACTTCGTGCTGATCGAACTCGCGTGAGAGTTCCTTCATGTCGGTCTTCGCTGCGGTCTGGCGCACCGTGCCTTCGGCGACACCGCCGAGGGTGACAATGCGCTCGGCGACCGTATCGATCGGCTCCTGAAGGGTCTCCGCGATCTCATCAAAAAGCTTGTGCAGCGCGATGAAGTTATCGCCCTTGATATTCCAGTGCGCCTGCTTGACCTGGCTGTACAGATCGCTCAGGTCGGACAGTGACTGGTTCAACAACGCCACCATCAGCTTGCGCGGTGCGGCATTGAAGGGATGGCGTGTCTTGAATGGGGTGACGGCTGTGGGCATGGTGCTCTCCTCATCGTTGCGCCCGCTCCAGGACGGAGCGGGCGCCTAGGCTTGCGTTCGGACTTAGTTGCCCTTGACCAGGCGATCAGCAGACTTCTCCCATGCCTCGAGCTTGGCCTTGGCATCGGCGACCGCGACTTCGTGATCCGCCTTGGCACGTACCTGACAGGCATCCTTCTGCTCGCCGGTCATGCCGTCGCACTGCTCCTTGGCGACCTGGTAGGCAGCGTCGGCCTTGGTGATCGCAAGATCGTAGGAAGCGTCAGCTTCAGCGCGCGTCAAATCGGCCTGTGCGTCGTTCAACTCCTGCTGCGCGTCGGAGTGGTCCTTGTTTAGGTCGGCGTTCACTTCAGCGCTGACCTCCCGCATGTCGGCACGGGCGTCAGAAACCTGCTCCGATGCATCTGCGCGGGCGTCCTGAACCTCCTCGCGTTGTTCCTGGCGGGCTTCAGCCACATCTTCTGCGGTTTCCCGCGGCGTCTCAGAGCAGGCGGCAAGGGTCAGGGCGAGAAGAGCCGAAGTCGAAAAAATCAGTGATCTGGTTTTCATGGTGGAGTTTCCTTGACGAGAGGCTGGCACTGGGGCCTGCAACAGCGCGACGCGGCCAGCCTCGGAATGCGTCGACAGACTATCCGTTACAAGGCCCGTGCCAGCCGGCGTCAAAGAAACAAATCCATTATTTACATGGGCTTACGTGTAGCGTCGGGCGCTGGCGATCCAGCAAATTGCACGATCCGCCTGTCGCGATCATGCGAACTGCAGGCACTTGGCAGGCCTGCGCTGGAGACGATCAGCCGACCAGGGACTGGATCAGAGCCCGTATTGCTTGCGTTTTCGATACAGGGTCGAGGCGTCGACGCCCAGCGTCTTCGCCGCTGCATCCAGCGTACTTGCGCTCGCCACGATCGCTTCGATATGCGCGCGCTCCAAGGCCTCCAGACTTACCGCCTGTCCAACGCGCAGCGCGCCGCCCGATTCCGTGGGGGCATTCTTGCCGGCAAGCGGCAGGTGCTCTGGACGGACGACTTCTTCCGGGCAAAGAATGCTGACCCGCTCGATGACATTGCGCAGCTCGCGGATATTGCCTGGCCAATCGTGCGCGATGAGTTGCGCCATCGCCTGATCACCGATGCTGCGCGCTGGACGCCGGTACGCTGCAACGAATTGGGCAAGAAAGAGCTCTGCAAAACCGGCGATGTCGTCCCGACGAGCGCGCAAGGGTGGCAGTTCCAGACTGATCACGTTCAAGCGGTACCACAGGTCTTCGCGAAAGGTTCCTGCCTTTACCATTTCCTCAAGATTGCGATTGGTCGCCGCGACGATGCGCACATCGGCCTTGCGACTGATCGGATCACCGACCCGTTCGAACTCGCGATCCTGCACGAAGCGGAGCAACTTGGGCTGCAACGCCAGCGGAAAATCGCCGATCTCATCGAGAAACAACGTGCCGCGATCCGCAATCTGTACGCGTCCCTGGCGGTTGTCGGTTGCGCCCGTGAAGGCACCTTTGACATGTCCAAACAATTCGCTCTCGAGCAATTCGGCGCTCAGCGAAGGACAGTTCACCGTGGAAAAATTGTTTTTGCGACGCTCACTCCACTGGTGAATGGCGCGCGCGACCACGTTCTTGCCGGTACCGCTCTCGCCGAGGATCAGGACCGTGGCATCGGAGGATGCGGCCTGGCGCGCTGTCTCGAGCAGACGCGCCATTACCGGATGTGCGCTGGAGAACTCGGAGGGAGGCGCATCGCCGCCATCTTTCAGCTGTTCGATGCGCAATTCCAATTTACGCGCCTCCGCCTGTCGTTCGGCACAATGCAGCAGCCGGTCCGGCGCGCAGGGCTTGGTCAGGTAGTCCACTGCGCCCTTCTGCATGGCAAGCACGGCGGTCGCCAGAGAGTTTTCCGCGGTGGACATCACGATCCGCATCCACGGCGCATCCGCGCGCAACAACGGAAGCAGATCGAGTCCCGACTCCTCGCCAATCATCAGATCGAGGAAGCACATGTCAAAAACGTTTTGAGCCAGCCTTTGCCGCGCCTGCTCGCCGTTCTGTGCGCTGACCACGTGGAATCCCGCGTCTTCAAGGCACCACCGATAGTTGCGCAACAGTGCCGCGTCATCGTCGACGAGCAACACTCTGCGACCGGGCTGGATGGGTTGGTCCGCCATATAGAGCTCCTGTGCGAAGCATCGACCATAGCGGCTGCTCGTGCGAACTGCACGAGAACAGTGGGCGAATCGTGCAGCCTGCCCGTGATCCCAGGTCACTAAACCGTCTTATTTAATTGATTCATAAGGATATTTATCGACGGTTTTGGCTGGCATGCGGCTTGCGCATGTAGTCCCCAGGCAGGCAACCCGCCCGCCCTCGGCCCCGACCCATCGAGGAGAATCATCATGCTGCACTACGCCATCGTCTTTTTCGTCATCGCCATCATCGCAGCCATTCTCGGCTTCGGCGGCATCGCCGGCGCCGCCACAGGTATCGCCAAGGTGCTCTTCCTGGTCTTCCTGGTGTTGGCTGTTATCTCGCTACTGACGGGCCGAAAAAGGGTCTAGCGGCCAACGCGCTGCCCTACCGAAGTACCCGCAGTTCAGGCCATTCATTCAATCTGGGAGAGACACATGAGCAATACGCATACCCTACGCAAGAACGTAGAAAACGCCGCCGATCGCAGCGCCGAACTCGCTGAGAGGGCCGGTGCGGCAATCACCCAGGCCGTCGACAGCGCAGTGGACAAGGGCGTCGAAGCCGCCGCCACCGTGGGCAGAAAGGCCGGCGAAGTTGCTGACACATTGGACTGCGCCCAGGCCGATGCCGGCGACGCACTCGCCGAAAAGCTTGCGCTGGCTTCCGAAAAACTGAGCGCAGGCAAGGAAGCCACCCTGCATTTTCTCGAGGATGTGATGGAGGGCGCGACCAAGTTGTCGCAGCGCGCCGGCCGCTACGTTCGCGAGAATCCCGGCAAGAGCTTTGCGGCTGTGACCGTGGTGACGCTGCTCGCTGCAGCCGCACTGCGTCGCCGCCGCAGCAACGACACGGCGGCATCCTGAGTCCAACTATCCGCAGATGCACGAACGGGGGAGTTCCGATATGAACAGACATTTCGAACCGGAACTCCCCCGACCGGATGCGATATCCGACCCGGCCAGCCAGGCTCAGACAGCGAGCGACGCGTCGTCCTCTGATCAGGACACCTTGCTCGCATTCATTGGGCGCTGCATCGGTCAATTGCACAGTGGCATCGAGGCCGGCGCTGAACTCGGCCAGATCGAGTTCGCTCTGTTCCGCATGGGCTTGGTCCGGATGCTGCTGCTCAGCCTCGCGGTGTGTGGTCTGCTGCTGTCGTTGTGGCTGGTGTTATTGGCCGCAACCTGGGCCGTCCTGTTGACCCTCACGGGCTCGTCATTGATGGCGTTTGCCGGACTGGCCATCCTGATTGCGCTCGGCATGATTTGGGCCGGCCTGCAAATTCGTCGTTGGTACCGCGTAAGTTTCTTCCCGCGAACGCGCCGACAGATCGACGCCACCCTGCGTCAGTGGAGCGCTTCGCCATGACCGCGCGCGACCTGATCAAGTCTGCGCAAGTGGCCGAGGCCCGCCTTGAGTCCGCGCGCTCAGATCTTGCCGCATCGGCCGCTGGCTTGCAGTCGCGCTTCGAGCACAATGCGCCGTGGCTGGTTCCGGTGCTGGGTATCGGTACCGGCCTGATCCTGGCCCGCGTCCCGTCGCAGTGGCACAACCGGCTGCTGAGGCACGGCTTGCCACTGCTCGGTGGAGGAGTATTCTCGCTGATCACTCCTTTTCTGCGACGTTGACGATGACGGACAATCGCCCCTGGGGACTCGCCCGGTTCGAGCTCGGACAGCCCATCCAGTGGGATCCGCCGACCGACACCGTGGTAACCGAACAGGTTCCAAGCGTCCAACGCAGCAGCACCCAGCGCGGCATACTTCGTGCGCTGATCGCACTCCTGATACTGGCTTTGGCGTACACCGCCAACATCACCCAGGAGGTGCTGCTCCCTGTGGTGCTGGCCGCCTTCCTCGCCATGTCGCTGAGTCCAGTAGTTTCAATGCTGGCGCGCTGGATGCCGCGCGCTCTGGCGACGACCCTTGTCATGTGCTGCTGCCTGCTCGCGCTCGGCACCGCGGTGTCGCTGCTGATTGATCCGGCCGCTGAATGGTTGCGCAAGACGCCGCAGACCATGCAGTCGCTGGCGCCAAAGCTCAAGAGCTTCATGAAACCGATTGCCGCGGCAACCGACGCAACCGAGTCCCTGGTCCAGATCGGCACTCAGCGAAAACCGGCTCCGTCCGCGCCGGTCGCAGCCACCGACGTCCGCATCAGTGATGCGCTGCTGCAGGCACCGCGGCTCTTGGTAAAGCTGCTGAGCATCATGTTGCTCTGTTTCTTTTTCCTGCTGCGTGGCGACGACATGCTGCGGCGCCTGGTGGAACTCTCCCCGACACTGAGACACAAGCGCAACGCCGTAGTCATTGTGCGTGCCATCCAATCGGATACATCGCGCTATCTGCTGACCACGACCCTGATCAATATTCTGCTCGGTGTCATAACGGCGATCGGCTTGCATCTGCTCGGCTTGAAAGACCCATTACTCTGGGGCGCGGTCGCCGGGCTACTGAACTTTATTCCCTACGTCGGTGCCCTGGTGATGGTCGGTCTACTGGCCCTGCTTGGCATGCTGCAGTTTCCGAACCCGGGCGTCGCGCTGTTGCCTGCCGCCTTTTTTCTGGTGCTGACGGCGCTCGAGGGCCAGCTGATCTCGCCGACCATACTGGGTGCGCGGCTCAGCCTCAGTCCGCTGGCGATCCTGCTCTGGCTGATTTTCTGGGGCTGGATGTGGGGCGTTGCCGGGGTACTGCTGGGCGTGCCGCTGCTGATGTGTCTGAAAATTGTCTGCGAACGTTTCGACGCCAGCCGTTGGATCGCGCGCGCCATCGAGTAGAGCCCATGTATTACTGGATCTGGATCCTCGGCTGGATACTGAGCTTTGTCGCCTGCGCCTCGGTGCTGAGTGAACGCCGGGCGCCGACGGCGACGACTGCCTGGCTTATCCTGCTGCTCGTCGTACCCTATATCGGCACCTTGATCTATCTCCTGATCGGCACCCGGAAATTGCGCCGCGGTGGGCCGCAGGTACGCCGCCTGCAACACGCCGAACACGCTCCGGTCAGTCCCGAGCGCGCCCTGCCTCTGGATCGGCTGCTGCGTCGACTCGGCGTACCCGGTGCCCAGCGTGGCAACGGCGTCGAATTGCTTGCCGACGCGCGCGCCGCGCGCCTATCCCTGCTCGAAGTCATTGACCACGCCCGTCACGAACTTTACGTTCTGATGTATCACTTCGAGTGCGATCGCAGCGGACTGGAAGTGATGGCGGCCTTGATTGAAGCAGCGCGCCGCGGCGTCTGCCTGCGCGTGATGGTCGACGATCTGGGCAGTTCCGCACTGCTGCGCACCCATGTGCAAGCCTTGCACAATGCCGGGGCGCGCGTGGTCCGTTTCCGACCGGTCTGGTTCGCGCTGTTCAAGCGAGCCGCAAACTTGCGCAATCATCGCAAGATCGTTGTCTCCGACGGCGTCCGTGCCTGGGCCGGGGGACGCAATATCAGCGACACCTACCTCGCCGATCATGCCGAGCAGCGGCGCTGGCTCGACCTCAGCATCCGGATCGATGGGCCGGCCGCGCGCGTGCTCGAGGAGATCTGCCGCTCGGACTGGCAACACGCTACCGAGGAAATCCTGTCACCAGCAATTTTGCAGCCGCCCGACTCGACCGGCGACGACAGCAGTGTGCAGATCATCGCCTCGGGTCCCGATCAGCGCCACGATGTCTGGCACATCGGATTGATCAAGGCCTGTTTCGAGGCGCAGTCGCGCATCTGGATCGCGACACCGTACTGTGTGCCCGACGATTCGATGATGAATGCCCTGCTGACCGCCGCACGTAGTGGCCTGGACGTCAGGATATTCACCCCGAAGCGATCGGACAATGTGCTGGTCGATCTGGTCGGGCGCAGCTATCTGCGCGAAATGAATCGAGCAGGCATCCGCATCTATCGCTACCGCGAAGGAATGATGCATGCCAAGGCCGTGCTGATTGATGCCGACACCGCGATCGTCGGCTCGGCCAATCTCGATGCCCGCAGTTTCTTCCTCAATTACGAGATGATGGCGGTGGTCCACGATGAGCAGATCGCGGCCCAGTTGGAGCACTATCTGAACCAGATCGCCTCGCGCAGCAGCCAGGGCATGCGCTCGGCCAGCATGCTGACCGAGATGCTCGGCAACTTCGCCCGCGTGTTCGCGCCGATGATGTAGCGCTGCGCCAACATCGCAGCGCTCGCTGTGTGGCGTTGCACACTACTCGGCACAAATGAAATCGATGGATTCGGCACTGTGGCGAGGCGCGCATCGCCGCCAAGGCTGGCGGCCTTGGCAAGATGCGCAACGACGCCAGAGGGTCGAAGACGCGATTTCATGTGCCGCATGGTGTGCAACACCACACTAACCCAGCTTGGCGGCGACCCAGGCCTTGACGCCATCAATGGCAACAGCGACCGCCGGACCATCCTCACCGCCACCCTGGGCCATATCGGGTCGACCACCCCCCTTGCCACCGATCTGACTGGCGACATGGGCAATCAGCTCGCCGGCCTTGAGCTTGCCGAGCGCGGAGCCGTGGACGCCAGCGATCAGGGCAATCTTGCCCTCCGATCCTGCGGCCAAGAGGACAGCACAGTCACCGAGCACCTGCTTCAGTTGATCGACGCCATCGCGCAGCGCCTTCGCATCCAGCCCATCGATGCGCGCGGCGATCAGTTTGATACCGGCGATCTCGATCGGTCGCGCGGCCAGCTCGACCAGTGCCGCATTGGCCGCGCGTGCCTTCAGCGATTCCAGCTCGCGCTCGATTTCGCGCTGGCGCTCGAAGATCTTTTTCAGCTTGCTGGTCACTTCGTCGCCGGTCGCACTGAGCATTTCGGCGACCTCGTCCAGACGACGCTCCTGCGTTTCGATCCAGGCTTCCGCCCCGGCACCGGTGACCGCTTCAATACGACGCACACCAGCCGCCACGCCGGATTCGGCGATGATCTTGAACAGGCCGATATCACCGGTGCGCATCACATGGGTACCACCGCAAAGTTCAGTGGAAAAATCACCCATCTTCAGCACACGCACGCGCTCTCCGTACTTCTCGCCGAACAGGGCCATGGCGCCGAATTCAATCGCCTCCTGCATGCCCATCTGATGCACCTCAGCTTCGACATTGCGGCGAATTTCCTCATTGACCATGCGCTCGATCCGACGCAGATCCTCTTCGTCGATCGGCTGAAAGTGAGAGAAATCGAAACGCAGTCGATCCGGCGCCACCAGCGAACCCTTCTGGGTAACGTGGTCGCCGAGTACCTGGCGCAATGCGGCGTGCAGCAGATGGGTGCCACTGTGATTGAGCACCACCGCCTGCCGGCGTTGCCCATCGACTTCGGCCGAAACTTTGCTGCCGGTTTTCAAACTCTTGCCGGACCAGTGGCCGACATGGCCATGGAAGGTACCCGCAAGCTTGATCGTTTCTTCGACCTCAAATTCCGCATCGGCGCTGCGCAGGCGACCGTGATCGCCGACCTGGCCGCCTGACTCGGCATAAAACGGCGTGCGATCGAGAATCAGCATGGCCGACTCGCCATCGTTGAGTGCATCGACCAATTTGCCCTCGCGCAGGATACCGACCACTTCCAATCCCTCGGCAAGCAGACTGTCGTAGCCGAGAAACACGGTCGCCGGCAGGTTTTTCATGACATCGGCCGACAGGCTGTGGCCAGCATCGAAGTTGGAACCGGCGCGGGCGCGTTCACGCTGCTCTTCCATCGCCTTTTCGAATCCTGCCATGTCCACGGACAGGCCACGCTCGCGCGCGACATCGGCAGTCAGGTCGACCGGAAAGCCATAGGTGTCATACAGACGGAAGGCATCTGCGCCGGCGATCAACTTGCCCGACTTTTGCGCCACTTCCTCAAATACCTTCATACCGATGTCGAGTGTCTCGGCAAAGCGCTCTTCTTCGCCGCGCAATGTCTGCTCAACCATGCTGCGCTTGGCGCGAAGCTCCGGGTACGCATCCCCCATCAATTCGTCGAGCGTGGCGACCAGGAAGTGGAAGAACAGCTGCTTCTGGCCGAGCTTGTGACCATGACGCAGCGCACGCCGGATGATCCGGCGCAGCACGTAGCCGCGGCCCTCGTTGGATGGCAGTACGCCATCGACGATCAGGAACGAGCAGGCGCGGATATGGTCGGCGACCACCCGCAGTGAAGGACTCGACAGATCTTCGGTTCTGGTGGCGCGGGCAGCCGCTTCAACCAGAGACCGCATCAGATCGATATCGTAATTGCTGTTGACGTGCTGAAGCACGGCGGTGAGCCGTTCCAGGCCCATACCGGTATCGACGCAGGGCTTGGGCAGCGGCGTCATCGTGCCATCGGCCGCGCGCTCGAACTGCATGAAGACCAGGTTCCAGATTTCGATGTAGCGGTCTCCGTCCTCGTCCTTCGATCCGGGCGGGCCGCCGAAGAACTCGGCGCCATGGTCATAGAAGATTTCGGTGCATGGACCACAGGGCCCGGTATCGCCCATCGCCCAGAAATTATCCGAAGCGTAGAGCGCGCCCTTGTTGTCGCCGATCCGCACGATGCGCTCGGCCGGTACCCCGATGGTCTGGTTCCATAGCGCGTAGGCTTCGTCATCGGTGTGATAGACGGTCACCCAGAGTTTTTCCGCGGGCAGGCCGTATACCGAGGTCAGTAACTCCCAGGCGTAGAGGATCGCATCGCGCTTGAAGTAGTCGCCGAAGCTGAAATTGCCGAGCATCTCGAAAAACGTATGGTGGCGCGCGGTGTAGCCAACGTTTTCCAAATCATTGTGCTTGCCACCGGCGCGCAGCGAACGCTGACTGGTCGTTGCGCGGCTGTAGCTGCGCTTCTCGGCGCCAAGAAACATGTCCTTGAACTGGACCATGCCCGAATTGGTGAACAACAGGGTTGGATCATTGCCCGGCACCAGCGAACTGGACGGCACGACCTCATGGCCCTTGGATTTGAAGTAAGCGAGAAACTCGCTGCGGATTTCAGCGCTGGTTTTCATGGATTGACCGGAGGCAAGCGGGAAGACGCGGGTGGAACAGCATTCTAGCCGTCATCCGATCGAACCTGCACTCCAGAAAGCAGGCGGGGCGGACGCCAGTGCGTCTCGCCCCCGGCTGAGGCTCCGCCGTTGGCGCGTGATGCGGAGCCCGCTCCGCGGCTCTGGCTCTGGATTTGCTCTGATCCCAACATCAAGATAGACAGCAGCGGAGCAAGCTCCGCTCTACAAAAGGCAGGCGATCCCGAGCGGCGATGTGCTACGGCGCTGTGACCCGATACAGCCCGGCCCGCCCGATATGCTCAAGCACCGCATCGGGCACCAACCAACGGGCCGAGGCGCCTCGCGCGAGCGTTGCGCGCACCGAGGTGGCGGAAATCGCGAGCGCCGGGATGGCCAGTTGATACACGCAACCCGAACCGCTACGGCGCAGCTCGGCCACGTCGCGGCAGCTGCGAGACTCGACCACAGATTTCAATTCCGCTGGCCAGTCGAACACCGTAGCCGCACCCGGCCGGTCGAGCACGACGACATGGGCGAGCCCGAAAATCTCCTGCCAGCGATGCCAATGGTTGAACCCAGCGAAGGCGTCGGCGCCGACGATCAGGGCCAGTGGCCGCTGGGGACCGATTTCGCGCCGAAATTCGGTCAAGGTATCGACGCTGTAACTCGGTCCCTCGCGACGCAATTCGCAATCATCCGCGCTCAGTTCTGTACTGCCGGCGAGCGCGATCTCGAGCATGTGCAGGCGCTGCTCGGCGCTCGCCATCGGCTGCGGCCGATGCGGAGGAATCTTGGCAGGCAGCAGTCGAACATGGGCTTTCAGCGCCTGGGCCACTTCCGTGGCAGCTCGCAGATGACCGATATGAATGGGGTCAAATGTGCCCCCGAGCAGGGCGATCAAATCAGTGCTCGAAGCCGAGCCCGACCGCGCTGCGATGTCGGCGTCGGCATCCGGAGGAACGCTCAAGCCGGCTCCTCCATCTGCTCAGCTGCAGAGCGATCGGCCATGCGCAGCAGCAGACGTTCCAGCGCCAGGAAGGGATCGCCGCTGGCGCGTCCTTTGGACATCCGATCGACCAGGGCGACTTCGCTCAGACGCTGTTCCCAGAACGCGCGATCGCCGCGCGCGAGTCCCCGTTTGAAGGCCGCTTGGCGGCTACCGAACAGGCGCTCGGTGCGCATCTGATTGTCGAGCTGATTGCGTGGCACCGATGCCAGACGCAGCATTGCATTCAACGAGCTCAGCAACCAGCCGCAGAGCCCGGCGACCTGTTCACCCTCAGCCTTGAGGCCGGCGAGCACGCGACGCAGCCGGGCGGCGTCGCCTGCGATCGCAGCCTCGACCAGGGCAAATACGTCATAGCGGGCACTATCGGCAACGAGTTCGATCAAGCTGTCCGCATCGATGCGTTTGCCGGGCGCCAGCAAGACCAGCTTGTCGATTTCCTGGGCCGCAGCGAGCAGATTGCCTTCGATGCGCTCGGACAAAAGCTCCACCGCATCAGCCGTCAAGTTCACCTCGCGTGATTGCGCACGCGCTGCAATCCATCCGGGCAGATCATTGCGGTAGATCGGCTTTATTTGAACATAGACACCGGCCTGATCGACCACCTGTACCCACTTCAACTCGTGCGCCTTGCTCCATTGCATGGCATGGATGATCAGCACCGCATCCGGCGCCGGCCGGGCGCAGTATTCGGTCACCGCCGCGGCGCCCTCGACACCCACCTTGCCGGTGGGCAGACGCAGCTCGAGAATTCGGCGCGAGGCAAACAGCGACATCGAGGCACCGGCGCGGGCCAGATCGTTCCAGTCGAATCCCGACTCGACGTCCATCACCTCGCGTTCGCTGTAACCCAGTTCGCGCGCACGCCGGCGTAAGGCATCGGCGGCTTCGAGCAGCAGCAGCGGCTCCTCGCCCGCGAGCAGATAGACCGGCTTGAGCTCGGTCGCGTCACGCAGATGGCGGTCGAGCTGGGCGAGCGCGATGGCCACGGCTTTCAGCCCGTGATCGACTCAAGCCGCCGCAGCAGAGCCTGCAGCATCTCCCGGCGCAGTTCCTTGCGCGCCAACTCATCCTCGGCAGCCGCGCCCAGTGCCTGGGTTTCGTCGAAGCGGTACTCGCGTCGCCGCTCCAACGCACTGCGTGCCGCGATGATCTTGCCGGCAGCGTCCAGTACTTCAAATTCGACCCGGTGCACGACCTGGTATTCCTGGATGCGCGCGGCACCGGAATAGCTGAGCGGCACCGTGGACTGTTGATCGGCCAGGATGCGCAGCACACTGACCTTGGCCGTTTCGTCGTCGACCAGCTGCACGCCCTGACGCAGCAGGGCGCGACCGAGCTCCTGCGGCAGCGGGCTGAGACTGTCGACCGACTCGATCCGCACAGTCTGCAATACCGCCGGGAGCTGGGCGGACTCGCGCAAATGAAAGCCGCAGGCACCGAGCAGCAGCGTGGAGAGGCAAATCAGCAATGGCAAAAGTTTACTCACGGCGCTCCTGGCAGACAGCGTGTCGGCAGATCGAATGGTAGCCGCTTCGCCGCTTCAGGGTGCGCTCGCGCGCACCACTGGCAGGTGAACGACGGCGTCGGCTAAATCACTACGTTGACGATCTTTCCCGGCACCACGATGACTTTGCGCACAGTCTGGCCTTCAAGGAACTTGGCGACCGAAGGCTCGGCCAGCGCCTGCTGCTTGACCTCGTCCTCAGTGGCCGAGGCCGCGACCTCGATGGTGCCGCGCAGCTTGCCACTGACCTGGACGGCCAGCTTCAGCGTTTCGCGGACCAGGGCGTCAGGATCGGCAACCGGGTAGCTGACATCTTCGATCAGGGTCTCGCTGTGGCCGAGCGCCTGCCACAGCGCATGCGCCGTATGCGGAGTGATCGGATTGAGAAGCAGGCAGATCGCCGACCATGCCTCCTGCATCAGCGCGCGGCCTTGATTGGACTGATCGTCGAAGCGGGTCAGCGCATTCATCAGCTCCATCACCGCGGCAATCGCCGTATTGAAGGTGCGTCGCTGTCCAATGTCATTGCCGACCTTCTGGATGGTCTCATGCAGCTTGCGGCGGATCGCCTTCTGCTCGGCATTGAGCGCATTTTTGTTGAGGGCCGGGCACGGACCACGCTGAACGTGCGCATGCACCTCGCGCCACAACTTGCGCAGGAAACGCGCCATGCCTTCGACACCGGCCTCGTTCCATTCCAGCGAGAGCTCGGGCGGCGCCGCGAACATCGAGAACAGGCGCACCGTGTCGGCGCCATATTTATCGATCATCGCCTGCGGGTCGACGCCGTTGTTCTTCGACTTGGCCATTTTCTCGGTGCCGCCGATCATGACCGGCTGACCATCCTTGACCAGTTTCGCGCCGACTACCTTGCCGCGCTCGTCGAGCACGCTGTCGACTTCGGCCGGATTGAACCAGACCTTGGCGCCGTTGGCTTCCTCCCGATAATAGGTATCGGCAACCACCATGCCCTGGCAGAGCAGGTTGACCGCGGGCTCGTTGGAATGGACCAGGCCAGCATCGCGCATCAGCTTGTGGAAAAACCGGAAGTACAGCAGATGCAGGATCGCGTGCTCGATGCCGCCGATGTACTGATCGACCGGCAGCCAGTAATTGGCGCGCTCATCGACCAGGTCCTGCGCGCCGGGTGAGGTATAGCGCGCGTAGTACCAGCTCGATTCCATGAAGGTGTCGAAGGTATCGGTCTCGCGTTCGGCCGCACCACCACAGTTCGGGCACTGCGTACGGCGCCATTCGGGATCTGCCTTGATCGGCGACTTGACGCCGGTAAACGCCACGTCTTCGGGCAAAATCACCGGCAGCTGTGACTCGGGTACCGGCACTGCGCCACAGTCCGCGCAATAAATGATCGGAATCGGGCAGCCCCAGTAGCGTTGGCGACTGACACCCCAGTCGCGCAGGCGATAATTGATCCGACGCTCGCCCTGCCCTGCTTTGCTCAGTCGCTCGGCGAGTGCGTTGAAGGCCTGCTCGTAATTCATGCCGTCATAGGCACCCGAATTGATGCACAGGCCGTCCTCGGTGTACGCGCCCTGCTCGAGATCAACGTCGCCGCCATTGAGCGGACGGATGACCTGCTTGATTGGCAGAGCGTACTTGCGGGCAAATTCCCAGTCGCGCTGATCGTGCCCTGGCACGGCCATCACCGCGCCGGTGCCATAGCCCATCAATACGAAATTGGCGACGTGGATCGGAATCCGCGCCTTGCTGATCGGATGAATTGCGAACAGGCCGGTGGCCATACCGCGTTTTTCCTGGGTCTCGACCGTCGCCTCGGCGACGCCGACGTTCTTGCACTCCAGACAGAACGCCGCAAGCTCAGGATTATCCGCGGCGGCGCGCACTGCCAGCGGATGCTCGGCCGCCACCGAGATAAAGGTCACGCCCATCAGCGTGTCCGGGCGCGTGGTGTAGACCCGCACGCTCTCGGCCGGATCCGATCCTTCCACCGCGAAGCTGATCTCCAGCCCTTCCGAGCGTCCAATCCAGTTGCGCTGCATGGTCTTGACGGCATCCGGCCAGCCCGGCAGCGCATCCAGTTCGTTGAGCAGCTCCTCTGCATAATCGGTGATGCGGAAAAACCACTGCGGAATCTCGCGGCGCTCGACCAGGGCACCGGAGCGCCAGCCGCGGCCATCGATCACCTGCTCGTTGGCCAGCACCGTGCCATCGACCGGATCCCAATTGACCACCGAATTCTTGCGATAGACGATCCCCTTGCGGAACAGCCGGGTAAAGAACAACTGCTCCCAACGATAGTAGTCCGGGCTGCAGGTGGCGAACTCACGGGTCCAGTCGATCGCATAACCGAGCGACTGCAACTGCGCCTTCATATGCGCGATGTTCTGATAGGTCCAGGCCGCCGGCGGCACGTTGTGCTTGATCGCGGCGTTCTCGGCGGGCAGACCGAAGGCATCCCAGCCCATCGGCTGGAGCACATTGTGTCCGGTCATCCGCTTGTAGCGGCTGATCACATCGCTGATCGTGTAGTTGCGCACATGCCCCATGTGCAGGGCGCCCGAGGGATAGGGCAGCATCGCCAGGCAGAAATACTTGGGTTTGGCGGAGTCTTCCTTCACTTCGAAGGCGTGCTCACGATTCCAGAAATTCTGTGCGGCCTGCTCCAGGCTGCGCGGGTCGTAATGTTCTTGCATGGTCATGGTGCCGGGTCAGCGGCCAGTTCAATCAGGGGAATGGGCCAGACTACCGTAGCCGGCGCCGTCAGAAAACCTTGTATCCGCCCGTGGATGCAACGTGTCAGCGCCCTGCCACCGATCGCCGTGCAGTGACGCGAATTCACCTTGTGCCGGCAACAGTCGCTGGCCACCTCCACTATGATCCGTGGTTCATTCGGGAGAATCGCATGCGCCTGTCGCTCACCTTGGCCATCGCCGGCCTGCTCGCCGCATCCAGTCTGCACGCACAGGACAGCACGATCCTGCGCTGCGGGCATCTGATTGATCCGGTCGCTGGCCGCGATATCGGTGCGCAATCGGTCCTGGTCGAAAGCGGTCGGATCAGCCAGGTACAGGCCGGGCACACCCTGCAACATACCGGCGCCACGGTGATCGATCTCAGCCAGCTCACCTGTCTGCCGGGCTTTACCGATATGCACGTGCATATTGCCTCGCAGCAGGGCAAGGATTCGTACTCCGAGGGCTTCCGCCTCAATCCCGCCGACTACGCGCTGCGCGCCGCGCAGTACGCCGAACGCACTCTGCTCGCCGGCTTCACCAGTGTGCGCGATCTCGGTTCGGGTGATGGCGTGGCGATTTCACTGCGCAATGCGATCAATGCCGGTGTTGCCCGCGGTCCGCGCATCTATGCCGCCGGCAAGTCGATCGCGACCACCGGCGGACATGCCGATCCGCGCAACGGCATCAGTCAGAATCTGCTGCACAGTCTCGGCTATCCCGAACCCGAGGACGGCGTTGTCGACAGTGTCGATGAGGCCCGCAAGGCGGTGCGGGCGCGCTACAAGGAAGGCGCCGACACCATCAAGATCACCGCTACCGGTGGCGTGCTGAGCTATGCCAAGAGCGCTGACAATCCGCAGTTCACCGTCGCCGAGATCCAGTCCATTGTCGATACGGCGCGTGACTACGGGTTCATTGTAGCGGCGCACGCGCACGGCGCCGAAGGCATGAAGCGCGCAGTGCTGGGCGGCGTCACCACGATCGAGCACGGCACCCATATCAATGACGAGGTGATCGCGTTGATGAAGGAGCGCGGCACCTACCTGATCCCGACCATCCTCGCCGGCAAGTACGTCTCCGAGAAAGCCGCAATCGACGGTTGGTTTCCCGAGATCATCCGTCCGAAAGCGATCAAGGTTGGCGCCCAGATCCAGGCAGCTTTTGCACGTGCGCAAAAAGCCGGCGTGCGGTACGCCTTCGGAACCGACAGCGGCGTATCGGCGCATGGCGACAATGCCCGCGAATTCCAGTTGATGGTCGAGGCCGGGGTCAGCCCGATCGACGCGATTCGTTCTGCCACGCTGACTCCGGCGAAAATTCTCGGCGTCGAGGCCGACTCTGGTCGGATAGCGCCGGGGCTGTATGCCGATATCGTTGCGGTCAAGGGTGATCCCATAGCGGATATCGGTCTGCTGCGCACGATGGCCTTTGTGATGAAAGGCGGCGCGGTCTATCTCCGACCGCAACCCTGATTGCCAGCACAGTCTCAGCGCTCATCGTTGATTTTTCGCGCGCAGGCCTCACCTGTTCTGAAACCCCCTCAAGGTCTTCCATGTCCACTTCGCCCTACATCTTTGATGCCACCGAAGCCGATTTCGAAAGCAAGGTATTGCTCGCCTCCAGCACGCAGCCGGTGCTGATCGATTTCTGGGCGCCCTGGTGTGGTCCCTGCAAGCAGCTCACCCCGATCATCGAGAAGCTGGTTGCTGATCTGAATGGCAAGGTGCTGCTGGCCAAGGTCAATACCGATGAGCAGCCGCAATTGGCCGCCGCATTTGGCGTGCGCTCCCTGCCCACCGTGATGCTGATCAAGGACGGCCGGCCGCTCGATGGCTTCATGGGCGTGCAGCCCGAATCGGTAATCAAGGAATGGCTGGCACCGCATCTTGCCGGTGTCGAAGCCGCCGAGGACGTCGAAGACGAGATCGCACCAGCACTCGACCCCGCCGAGCAAGTGCAGGCGGCGCGCGATGCCGTCACCGCCGAGCCGGACAAGGCCGAACTCAAGCTCGACCTGATCCAGGCCCTGCTCGCAGCGGGTGAATATGCCGAGACCGAGACATTGCTCGATGCCCTGCCCGCCAACCTGGAAACCCACGACCAGACGCGGCGCGCACGTGCCCGCCTGGATTTCGTCAAGGTGCTGCGCGATGCCCCGGACGAATCGGCACTGAGTGCGCGACTGGCGCAGAAACCCGATGATCATCTTGCCCGCTACCAGTGGGGCACCCATCGCCTGCTCGCCGGTGATCCCGAGGCCGCGCTCGAGGCCTATTTCGAGATCATGCGCAGCGACCGCAAGTTCGAGGATGACCTCGGTCGCAAATCGCTGATCGCTGCGTTCCTGTTGATCGACGATGCCGACCTGGTCAGTCGCACCCGCAAGCGGATGGCAGCGGTACTGTTCTGATTGCCGTCCAAACGCCCACGCCTTGGTGCCTGCAGGCGTTTGGAATCCTGGCTCGACAGGTTGAAGTTAAGGTCCGCCACTGGACCCTGCGGAGACTCCGATGAGCAAAGCCAGCAAGCTACGCCGATTGATGAACTGGTGGCCGCCCTTTATCGGCGCCGGCATCAAGGTCGAGACCGTCAGCGAAGACTTCCGTCACGTCCGGGTCCGACTCAAGGCCGGATGGTTGAACCGCAACTATGTCGGCACCCACTTCGGCGGCTCGCTGTTCGCGATGACCGATCCCTACTGGATGATCATGATCATGGAGAACCTCGGCAGCGAGTATCTGGTCTGGGACAAGGCCGGCGAAATCGAGTTCGTCCGCGCGGTCAAGGAGCCGGTCTGGTGCGAGTTCCGGCTTGAAACCGCGACACTCGATGAGATCCGAGCCGAAGCAGCATCTGGCGAAAAACATCTGCGCTGGATGCCGGTCGATGTGCTGACGGCCAGCGGCGAAGTCGTCGCACGCGTGCGCAAGCAAATCTATGTACGCCTGAAAGAACGCGAACGTCCGCGCTGAGCGGATCAGTCGCTGCGACCATTGGAGCGCGCGATCACCAGTTTTTCGGCGAGCGCGCAGACTCGGCCAGCGGGCTGACTGGCATCGATCACGGGCACCGTGGGCGGCGGCCGCTGAAATCCCTCGAGCACGGCATCGACCATCTCGGGAACCCGATCTTCAGCAAGGTGCCGGGTGCCCGAATCGAGATCCGCCTGAATCCTTGCCCGGGCAAGCTCCGCCGTCACATCCAACCAGATCGGCACGAAGCCGAGCCGATACTTGGCCGCGAGTTCGGACAAGTGGACCAGATCGCGCGTCTTGGAAAAGGTCATGCCATCCACCACGGTGGATTCACCCAGCGCAGCATTCACCTCGACTGCCTGGAATGCCGCGCGTACCGATGCCCGCTTCTCGGGCTGACTGTAGGCACACTCGGGAAACAGGGCACGGCGGATCGCATCACGATTCACCACACGGACTTGCAATCTCTGGCGCAAGTGCTCCGCCACCGTAGATTTCCCGGCACCAGGTAACCCGATCAGAGCGATCACCACAGGACTACGCAGCCGCAATCCGAAGGACGGCAAAGACTCGGGAAGGGCATTGAGCGGCTCGGTCATGGATGTCACGCAGGGAATCGCCGCGCTAGCTTAGCGAGACCGCCGCCAATCCGCGCGCTGGCATCAGCCGAGCGTCTGCGGCAACATGGACGAGGTCTTCTGGAGTCCCCATGCTTTCCCGCTTGAACACGACCCGACTACAGCGATACTTCCTGACCGGCGTCCTCACCATCCTGCCGATCTGGCTGACCTGGATCGTCTTCAGCTTTGTGCTGCAGGGGCTGACCTATCTGTCGGCGCCCTGGATCAACGGCGTGCTCGCGCCGCTCGCCGCAGCCCTGCCGGGCGTATTCGGCTGGCTTGGCAAGCCGCTGGTGCAGTCGGCCATCGGCATCGTGATGAGCCTGTTCTTCATCCTGGCCACCGGCGTTTTTGCCACCCGCGTGGTCGGTCAGCGCGCAATAAAGATTTTTGAAGGTTGGCTGGCCCGTGTGCCGCTGGCGCAGACCGTTTACGGAAGTTCCAAGCAATTGCTTGAAGCCTTGCGCACCAAGCCCGATGGCACCCAGCGCGTGGTGCTGATCAACTTTCCCTCGGCCGAAATGAAGACCGTGGGCCTGGTCACCCGCGTCATGCGCGATGAGATGACCGGCGAAGAACTCGCAGCAGTCTATGTACCCACCACGCCCAATCCCACTTCAGGCTATCTGGAGATTGTTCCGGTCTCGCAGCTGACACCAACTGATTGGACCGTCGACCAAGCGATGTCCTTCATCATCTCGGGTGGTGCCAAGGGGCCAGATACCATTCGCTTTGCGCGCGGCGGCGACCGACTCGTATGATGGGCATGTTCAGCCGCGGCCAGTTGCTGTTCGTTGTGCTGACTGGCGTATTCATCACCAATGTGCTGATTGCCGAGTTTGTCGGGGTCAAGATCTTCGCCCTTGAGCCGACGCTCGGGATCGATACCTTCAACTGGAACCTGTTCGGCCAAAGCGGCTCACTGAGCTTCACTGCCGGCGTCATGCTCTGGCCAGTTGTATTCGTGATGACGGACATCATCAACGAGTACTACGGACCGCGCGGCGTGCGATTTCTGTCGTGGCTGGCCGTGGCACTGATCATCTACGCTTTCGCCTTTGCCTATCTGGCGATCTGGCTGGTGCCCGCGCAGTGGTGGCTCACCGTGATGGCACCCGCCGGCGTGCCGGACATGCAGGCCGCATTCTCCGCCGTATTCGGTCAGGCACTTTGGACCATTGCCGGATCGGTAGTCGCGTTTCTGGTTGCGCAGTTGATCGACGTCAGCGTGTTCCACCAGATCCGCCGTCGCACCGGTCCGCGCTGGCTCGGCCTGCGTGCCACCGGCTCAACCCTGGTATCGCAGTTCATCGACAGCTACGTGGTGCTCTACATCGCCTTCGTGCTCGGGCCGCAGCACTGGCCGGTTTCGCTGTTCCTCGCGGTCGGCACAGTCAACTACTTCTACAAGGGACTGGTCGCAATCCTCGCCACGCCGATTCTCTATCTCGTGCACCGGATCGTGGATTCGTGGCTGGGCCACGAAGAGGCGCAACGTCTGCGCGCGCGTGCTGCAGAGGGGTGAGACACCATGCGTTCAACATGTGATTGTTCGCGTTGATCCTCGTCACGAATTCAGCGACGCAGGATGCGGTGAGCGCAGCGAACCGCATCATTGAGTAACAGGGTCGCGGCGTCAGACGGCTCTGCGTGAGACCCAACTCAGGTGCCGGGTCCGATCAACGAATCAACTTACTCCATCCGCCAAAAATCAAACCCGACCCGCGCGATCAACGCCATCACCACCAACAGAAACACCCAGCGGATGAATTTGCTGCCCTTCAGGATGGCCAGTCGACTGCCGCAGTAGCTGCCGAACATATTGCCGATGATCAGGGGCAATACGACCGCCCACATCACGTAGCCGCTGAGCATCAGCACGGTCCAGGAACTGAGATCGGAGGCGATGTTGGAAACCTTGGCGGCGGCGGAGGCGCGCAGGAAGTCCAGGCCCATGACGCTGACAAAACCGAACACCATCAAGGTACCGGTGCCGGGACCAATCAGGCCATTGTAGAAACCGGTGGTTGCTCCGACCAGGGCCGCCAGCCGAACAAGATGCGGGCCCTCGGACTGCGGCTTGAGATGCTGGCCGAGGTCCTTGCGCACGAAAGTGTAGACAGCGAGTGTCACACAGAGGACCAGCACGATGAGCTTGAGCAGACTGTCGTCCACCTGCTTGGCGAACGATACACCGATCAGCGAGAAGATCGCAGCCGACAATGGGGCGGCGATCAGGATGCGCCGATCTACGCGCACCGAACGCAGATAGTTCCATGCGGACACGCTGGTGCCGGCAATCGAGCTGGTCCGCTGCGTTGCGATCAGACTCAGGATCGGCACACCAGGGAAAAGATTCAACATGGCCGGCGTCATGATCAACCCGCCGCCACCGACAATGCTGTCGAGCATTCCGGCGGCGAAACCGGCGAGGCCCGCAAGGATCAGGATTTCAGGAGACATGCTTTTTGTAGGATCGGCGTGAGCCGCGTTTCCCAATACCAATGCACCATCAATAATTGCGGCTTACGCCGCTCCTACCCACAGGCGAGACTTGGGTCGCGAACCATCCCTGGTGCAGGGCGTCCGGCCCGGCATCCATGCCGGTCGTTGAGGGTCGGCCGACGATGCCCGATGGCATCGTCAACAACGCCTCACCTCAACCCGCCCGGGCCCATGCCTGGTCCCATCCCGCCCGGACCCATCATGCCCTTCATCTGTCGCATCAGGCCCTTGATACCGCCACCCGACAATTTGGACATCATCTTGGCCATCTGCTGATACTGCTTGATCACGCGATTGACATCGGCCGGCTGCATGCCCGAGCCACGGGCGACACGCAATTTGCGCGAACCGTTGAGCAGATCCGGGTGGCGCCGCTCCTTCTTGGTCATCGAGTTGATGATCGCGATCATCCGGTCGATTTCCTTGTTGTTGACCTTGTCCTTGACGCCGGCCGGCAATGAGGCCATGCCCGGCAGTTTGTCCATCAGACCGCTGAGGCCGCCCATGTTTTGCATCTGGCTCAGTTGATCGCGCATGTCGGTCATGTCGAAGCGTTTGCCCTTCATCACCTTTTCGGCGAGCTTCTGCGCCTTTTCCTGATCGACCGAACGCTCGACCTCCTCGACCAGGGACAGCACATCGCCCATATCGAGTATGCGCGAGGCGGCGCGATCAGGATGGAAGGGCTCGAGTGCGTCGGGCTTCTCGCCGGAGCCGACAAACTTGATCGGACGCCCGGTGATATAGCGCACCGACAACGCGGCGCCACCGCGCGCATCACCATCAGTCTTGGTCAGAATCACACCGGTCAACGGCAGGGCGGCACTGAACGCCTTTGCCGTATTGGCGGCGTCCTGGCCGGTCATGGAATCGACGACAAACAGGGTTTCGATCGGCTGCAGCGACTCATGCAGAGACGCGATCTCTTCCATCATCGCCGGATCAATCGCCAACCGACCGGCGGTATCCACAATCAGCACGTCGGCAAAACTCTTGCGCGCGTCATCCAATGCACGCTCGGCGATGGTCACCGGCGCCTGGCCTTGCTCACTCTCATGAAACAGCACGCCGACCTGCTCGGCCAGGGTACGCAGTTGCTGGATCGCGGCCGGACGATAGACGTCGACCGAAACCACCATGACCTTTTTCTTGCGACGTTCCTTGAGATGCTTGGCGAGCTTGGCAACCGTGGTGGTCTTGCCGGCGCCCTGCAGGCCGGCCATCAGGATGACCGCGGGCGCGGGGCAGTTGAGATTGATCTCGGCATTGGCCGTGCCCATGACGGCGGTCAGTTCCTGCTGCACGACCTTGACCAGGGCCTGGCCGGGCGAGAGGCTGCGCAGCACGTCCTGGCCAACCGCACGCACCTTGATCCGCTCGATCAGGGCGCTGACCACGGGCAACGCCACATCGGCCTCGAGCAGAGCCACGCGGACTTCGCGGGTTGCTTCGCGAATATTCTCTTCGGTCAAACGGGCGCGACCGCGCAGGCGCTGGATGGTGGTGGAGAGGCGCGTACTCAGGGACTCGAACATGGCAGGAGGTCGTGATGCAGGGCCGCAAAGTATAGCCCAGCGGCTTGCTGGACGGGCTCGAGCCCTGCCCCAGCGCCTTCGGCAGACAAGTCGACTGCCCAAGCTTGCCGCCAGACCCGGCCGAGTGAGCCCAGCCCAATCGCCAGGCGAGGACTGCACCCGGCGCGCCGCTCGTGCGAAACTTCCGCGATGCGCATACTGCCCTTTTTGATCGCCGTGCTGATTTATCTGGCGCTCGCCCTGCGCATGCTGCGCGGGCCAGCATTGGATATGCGCGGACGACACGTGTTTCTAGCCGTTGGCGGCGCTGCGCTGGCCGCCCACCTGATCAGCCAGTTTGTCGATGCGCGCGCTGCCGGCGGCGTCCACCTGCATTTTTACGCAGCACTGAGTTGGGTGGGCGCAGGTATGGCAGCCGTGCTGCTGGTCGCCAGTAGTTTCCGTTCGATCGAACGACTCGCGACCGTGGTATTTCCGATTGCAGCGGCGACCTGCCTGCTCGCCGGACTCTGGGGCGCGCCAACGGGCAGCCGCGAAGGACTGCAGGACTGGCGTATCGTCCTGCATGCCGTGCTCGCCCTCGTCGCGTTCGCGACGCTGGCGGTCGCCGCCCTGGTCGCGGTGATGCTGGGTATCCAGGACCGCGCATTGCGCGCGCGCCGATTCGACACCTGGATGCAGGGCGCGCCGCCTCTGACCCAGGTCGAGGCATTGCTGTTCCAACTGATCGGTACCGGCTTTGCATTGCTCAGCCTGGCGCTGATAAGTGGGGTGATGTTTGTCCACGACTTGTTCGCGCAGCACCTGGTGCACAAGACCGTACTCGCTATCGCCGCCTGGCTGGTCTTCGGTGGGCTGCTGATCGGCCGCTGGCGCTTCGGCTGGCGCGGTCAGCGTGCGATCCGCCTGGTCTTGCTCGGCGCTGGCTTGCTGGTGCTGGCCTACCTGGGCAGCAAATTCGTGCTGGAAATTGTGCTTCAGCGCGCCAGTTAGACCTCCAGCTGGGCCTCGCCGGCGAACGGCGTCATCCTTCCGACTCGGCCGCTGGCTCCGAGCGCCGTACAGCGATGAACCCCCGACCACTGGTCGGTTCCGGGCTGTTGCCACGACCCATGATTAGGTACAGTCCGGCGTCCCCAGAGCCGAAACCACTTCATGGCAGATGAACTCTCGACCCGTCGCTTCACCCGTATCGAATTCGAAGCCGAGGTCAAACTGTATTCCGCGGGCGCCATGTGGGATACCTCGCTGATCGATGTTTCGTTGAAGGGCGCTCTGTGCCGGCGGCCCGAGGCTTGGGATGGCCGCATGGACAAGATGTACCGACTTGAGCTTCGCCTACCCGGCGGCTCGCGGATCAGCATGAATGCGGTAGCTGCCAATGCAGATGGCAATGCGATCGGCTTTGAGTGGAGCAAGATCGATTTCGACAGCTTTGCCCATCTCAAGCGGCTGATCGAGCTCAACATCGGCGATCCGGAACTTATGAATCGCGAAATCAGCGCACTCGGCTGAGCGATAGCCCGCGGCGCGATCAGGCGTCGCGACAGGCGTCAATGGCCTCGACCAGGCGTTCTACTGCGATCACTTCAACGCCGGCCGCGGTTTTTTTCGGCGCATTGGCCTTGGGCATGATGATGCGCTTGAAGCCATGATGTATCGCCTCACGCAGGCGCTCCTCGCCATTGGGTACCGGACGGATCTCACCGCCGAGACCCACTTCACCAAAGGCCACGGTACGCAGCGGCAGCGGTCGGTTGCGGAAACTCGATAACACAGCGAGCAGCACCGGCAAATCGGCCGCAGTCTCCTGCACGCGGATACCACCAACGACGTTGACGAAGACATCCTGATCGTAGAGCGCGATGCCACCATGTTTGTGCAATACGGCGAGCAGCATCGCCAGACGGTTCTGCTCCAGACCCAGGGTCACGCGACGCGGATTGGCCAGGGGTGACTGGTCAACCAGGGCCTGCACCTCCACCAGCAACGGGCGCGTGCCCTCACGGGTGACCATCACAATGCTGCCGGGTGTCGGGTTCTCATTGCCACTGAGAAAAATGGCGGAAGGATTGGGCACTTCCTTCAATCCACGGTCACCCATCGCGAACACGCCGAGTTCGTTGACGGCACCGAAGCGATTCTTGAACGCGCGCAGGACGCGAAAACGGCTGCCGGATTCGCCCTCGAAGTAGAGCACCGCGTCGACCATGTGCTCGAGCACGCGCGGTCCGGCGATGCCGCCCTCCTTGGTAACGTGACCAACCAGAAAAACCGCACAGCCCGACTCCTTGGCATAGCGGACCAGACGCGCCGCGGATTCACGCACCTGCGTCACCGAACCCGGGGCTGATTCCAGGTCCTGCGAATACATGGTCTGGATCGAATCGATCACCAGTACATCGGGACGAGTGGCCAGACTGGTCTCCAGAATCCGTTCGATGCCGGTATCCGCGAGCGCCTGCATGGCGTTCAACGGCAATCCCAGACGGCGCGCGCGCGAAGCGACCTGGCCGAGGCTCTCCTCGCCGGTCACGTAGAGTGTGCGCATACGATCAGAAACCGCCGCCAGCGCCTGGATCAGCAGGGTGGATTTTCCGATCCCAGGATCGCCGCCGACCAGCACGACCGAACCGCGGACCAGTCCGCCGCCGAGCACGCGATCGAGTTCACCGATTCCGATCTGGGTACGCAGTTCCTCGGCCTCGGAGACCGAGGCCAGCGCTGTAACAAGCGCATCGGGAGATCCCTTGCCGGCGAAGCCGCTACGTTCTGTCGACTTGCCCACCTTCGATGCCAGGCGCACTTCGCTCAGCGTGCTCCAGGCCTGGCATTGCGTACACTGTCCCTGCCACTTGCTGTATTCGGCGCCGCAATCAGCGCACACATAGGCGGTCTTGGGCTTGGCCACGTACTGCTCCTGGTGATGCTTGAACTGAGTCGGAAACGCCTGTGCGTCGCTGCTTGTGCCGCTGAATTTATTCGTTGCACGCCTGCAGCTGCGGCCGATCCTCTATCGACGGGCACGCCCTCTGCTCATTGCATCGCGGGCTTGTCGTCTTCCAGAAACATCACTCTGCGGGTGACTCCGCAGGTCAGCTCATAGCTGATGGTTCCGGCAGCTGCAGCCAGTCGCTCAACCGGCAAATCGGGACCCCAGAGCAAGACGCGATCATTGATCGTGGCATCGGCGTGTGCGCGCAAATCAATCGTCATCAGATCCATCGATACCCGTCCGACGATGGCAGCGGCACGACCATTGAGCAACAGTTCTGTACCACTGGGTGCACTGCGCGGATAGCCATCGCCGTAGCCCATCGCCACCACGCCGATGCGCATGTCCTCGGGGCACTGCCAGGCTTCACCGTAACCGACGTATGCGCCCTTCTCGACCTGGTTGATCGCGATCAGTTTGCTCGACAGACTCATCGCCGGGCGAAAGCCGAAATCTCCCGCGGTCTTGCCCGCAACGACTGAGAGACCATAGAGCAGGCCTCCCGCGCGCACCCAATCGAGCCTCGACTCCGGGTAGCCGACGATGGCCGCGGAATTGGCGATCGAGCGGGCCGCGACCTTATCTGCAGAGGCGCACTCGGCAAAGCGGGCCAGCTGCAGTGGCGTCGCCGCGCCAGAGTATTCGTCGGAACTGGACAAATGACTCATCAACACGATCTCGTCGTCGACTTGTGGCAGCGCGCGCAAGGCCCGCAAAATCTTGCCGTGCTCCTCGGCCGGAAAACCCAGGCGATGCATACCGGTATCGAGCTTCAGCCAGACACGCAGGCGCCGAGGATCATGGTCTGCGGCAATCAGTTGGATCTGCATCGCGTGATGCACCACGATGTCGAGGCCGAGACGACGCACCTCGGCCAGGTCTCCGGCTTCATCAATGCCCGACAGCACCACGATCCGATGCGTTATGCCCGCGGCGCGCAGCCGCTGACCGTCGGCAATCGAGGCGACACCAAAGGCATCGGCCGCGGCAAACGCGCGTGCGACGCGCTCCAGACCGTGACCATAGCCATCGGCCTTGACCACAGCCAGCAGCCGACTGGCTGGCGCCAGCGCGCGGATGCGCTGCAGATTGTGCCGCAGCGCATCCAGGTGGATGGTTGCAACAGCCGTCCGACTCATCCAAAACTGCCGGCGTAATTTTGCGTGGCATGGTTCTCAAACTTGGTGTACTGGCCGAGGAAGGTCAACTTCACCGAGCCGGTCGGACCATTGCGCTGCTTTCCGATGATGATTTCGGCGACGCCCTTCTCGGTCGATTCCTTGTTGTAGTAATCGTCGCGATAGATGAAGACGATCACATCGGCGTCCTGTTCGATAGCGCCAGACTCACGCAGGTCGGACATCATCGGACGCTTGTCGGCGCGTTGTTCGAGTGATCGGTTGAGCTGGGATAGCGCGATCACCGGAACATTCAGTTCCTTCGCCAGCGCCTTGAGGCCGCGCGAAATTTCGGAAATCTCGGTGGCGCGATTTTCCTGATTGCCCGGCACCGCCATCAATTGCAAATAATCGATGACGATCAGACCGAGGTCATGCTCGCGCTTGAGTCGTCGCGCACGCGAACGCAGCTCAACCGGGGAGAGCGCCGGCGTGTCATCGATGAAGATCTTGGCTTCCGACAACAGGGTGATTGCCGAAGTAACCCGTGGCCATTCTTCGTCCTGCAGATCACCGGTGCGCAGGTGCTGCTGGTTGATCCGGCCGAGCGAGGAGATCAGGCGGAAGGCCAGCTGCGACGCGGACATTTCCATCGAGAACACCGCAACCGCCTTCTTGGTTTTCAGCGCCGCGTACTCAGCCATATTGAGCGCCAGTGCCGTTTTCCCCATCGAAGGTCGCGCCGCCAGAATGATCAGATCCGAGGGCTGCAGCCCAGCGGTCAGCTCATCAAAATCGGTAAACCCGGTCGGCAGGCCAGTGATCGAGCCGCGCGTTTCGTAACGCTGCTGCAATTGCTGGAAGGCTTCCTTCACCGCCGAACGCATCGGCACAAAGCCCTGGCGTCCGCGGGCACCGGCCTCGGCGATCCGGAACACGCTTTGCTCTGCCTTCTCGAGTATTTCCTGGGTTGAGCGACCTTCCGGCTGAAAGGCGTCTCCAGTGATCTCGCTGCCGGCATCGATCAACTGCCGCAGCACCGATTTTTCACGCACGATGTCGGCGTAGGCGGTGATATTGGCGGCGCTGGGCGTGGTGTTGGCGAGTTCGAGAATATAGCGCGAGCCGCCGACCAGTTCGGCAATGCCCTGCGTTTCAAACCACTCGCCCAGGGTCACCGCGTCCGGTGGCATGCTCTTGTCCTGCAGCTCACCGATGGCGCGGAAGATCATCTGGTGGTCGCGTCGATAGAAGTCGCGCTCGACCAGACGATCCGCAACGCGATCCCAGCTTTCTGGTACCAGCAGCAACCCACCGAGCACAGCCTGCTCGGCCTCCACAGAATGTGGCGGCACCCGCAGGCTGTCGATCTTGCGCTGGCTGGCAGAAATCGGATTGACAGCGGCCATTGTTTCACCTCATTGCGGATCGCGAATAGTAGCGGCGACAGCACGGTCAGCGTTGCGCACAAGTCTGTGGATAAGCCGTGGGCATCTCAGCGCCTGCGACCAGGCCGCGCCTGTAGTCGCCGGCGTTCAGCTGACGATTTGCTCTGCATCGATCCAAGACCTCCCGTTCACGCCGAATCCCGCCAACTGCGATTGCCGGCCTGCGTTGTACAGCGCACAATGTGGCTCTCACCGGATGGAGGCTGTGCATGAAACGACTGATCGCCGCGACTTCCCTCGCCTGCATGGGCCTGCTCTCGACACCGACCCTGCTGGCTCAGCCGGTCGCCAAACAGACGACTTATGCCATCGTGGTGTGCGAGTCGCTGAACAATCAGCAGAGCTTCTGCAAGGCAGACGCGTATCTCGGCGCGCGCCTTGCCCGCGAGATCTCCCACAATCGCTGCTATGAGGGTCGTACCTTCGGTTTCGAGCGCGGTGGCATCTGGATCAACGGCGGCTGCCGCGGTGAATTTGAAATCGGCCGCGGGATCGGCGCTCCGATAGGACCGGGCCCCGGTCAGGGTGCGGGTCCCGGTGGTCCCGGCTACCACGGAGAATTGCTGCTCTGCGAATCGATCGATGATCGTCGCGCCTATTGCGCCGCAGATGCGCGCAGCGGCGTGCAACTGGTGCGCCAGCTCAGTCGCGACAACTGTTACGAAGGACAGACCTGGGGTTACGACCAGCGTGGCGTCTGGGTCGATCATGGCTGCCGCGCCGAGTTCCGGATCGCGCATTCGGGACCGGGCGGCAATCCACCGGGATCGGGCGGTCCTGACTATCAGGCCTCGGTGATTTGCCGCTCGGTCGGCGGCAACCAGCAGCTCTGTCCCCTCGACGTCGGCCGTCATCGCGTAGAACTGGTGCGCAAGATCAGCAAGGCTGCCTGCGTGCAGGGCCAGTCCTGGGGCTACGACCGCCGCAGCGTCTGGGTCGGCAATGGATGTCGCGGCGAGTTCGCCGTCGTGCGTGCGCGCGAACCACAGTTCATGACCTGCGAGTCGCTGCAGGATCGCCGCCAGTACTGCCCTGCCAACACGGTATACGGCGTCGAACTGAGCCGACAGCTCAGCCGCAGTCCCTGCAGCGAGGGTTACACCTGGGGCTACGACCGCAATGCGGTCTGGGTCGACCAGGGCTGCCGCGCCGAATTCATCGTGCATTGACCGTCGCGGCGGGCTGGATATTCGGCCCGCCGCGTTCGAACTTCAGCGGTCGCCGATCTTGCGCAGGCGCTGCAGTGCATCGACCTCGATCTGACGCACGCGTTCGCGCGAGACACCCAAGACCTCGGCGACCTCGGCCAATGACTGCGCGCCGTGGTCATTGAGACCGAAGCGTCGCTCGAGAACTTCGCGCTGTCTGGGATTGAGCGTGGCCAGCCATTCATCCAGACGATGCTCGGTCGGCTCGGCTTCAATATGCTGGGCCGGATCATTGGTCTCGGCGGCAATCAACTCACCCAACAGGCGATCATCATCTTCGGACCGGCTGGCATCCAGCGACTCGACACGCTCGTTCAGCCGATACAGCCGGGCCACCTGATCGACCGGCTTGCCGACATGGCGCGCGAGTTGTTCGAGACTGGCCGGACGTCCCTGCTCGCTCAGTTCACGACTGGCACGCAGCAAGGCCGCCAACTCACGCAGTACATGCACCGGTACCCGAACCGCCCGCGTGCGCATCAGTGCGAATTCGATTGCCTGACGAATCCACCACATGGCATAGGTCGAGAAACGGAACCCGCGCTCGGGATCGAATTTTTCGACGGCACGGATCAGACCGAGATTGCCTTCGGCGATCAACTCGAGCAAGGGCAGACCACGACCACCGTAGTGGCGCGCCGCGCTCACCACCAGCCGAAGATTGGACTCGATCAAGCGCTGTCGGGCCACCGCATCGCCAGCGCGCACGGCGCGTCCAGTGCTCACCTCCTCACTCGCCGTGAGCAGAGGAATCAAGCCGATCTCGTTGAGATAGGCCGTGGTGGAATCGCGCTGATCGCGGTCTGATTCGCGCGCCACATCGCCCAGCAGCAAGGCCAGATCGTCGGCGGGCAATTCGGGTTTTAACGGATCGGGCATGGTTGGCTCAACGCGGCAGATAGCCGAGCGGATCAACCGGCTTGCCGCGCAAGCGGATCTCGAAGTGCAGCATCACGGTGCTGCCACGCTGGCCCATCTCGGCGATGCGCTGGCCGCTCTTCACTTTGCTGCCCTCGTTGACCAGCCTGCGCTGATTGTGGCCGTAGGCGCTCAGATAGTCGGGAGAATGCTGCACGATGATCATCTCGCCGTAACCGAGCAGTCCATTGCCGCTGTAGACGACCTCTCCGTCGCCAACCGCGAGCACGGGCTGACCGAGACTACCGGTGATATCGATGCCGCGCTGGGTAGGATCACCAGCGACGAAGCGGCCGATGACCTGGCCAGCGGTCGGCCAGCGCCAGGACAAGCCCTGGTGTGCGGCGGTCGCGCCGGAGCTGTCGACGATCGCAGCAGCGACCTGCGTCGCGCCGGTCTGCACTGGCGCCGATGTCGCAGCTGCCGTCACTACGGCCGTCGCAGGCAGCGCGCCATTCGCGGCAGTGGACTCAGGCTTGAAACCAGGGGTCGGCATTGCCGTTCCGGAGGGCGGCTTGGGCGGTTCACTGATCGCCGCGATCAGCGATCCCGGTTGACCTGGCGCCGGGCGACTACCCGCGTCGAGAAGCGGCGCTGTGCTCTCCACGAGTGGTTGCGCCTGAGCGATGGAAGCATCGTCAACAATGGCCCGCGGGCCGAGCCCGTTTTCCGCGGCCGGCCGCGCAACGGGTGTGACAGAAGCCGTGCTGCGGACGGGTTCCGCTGCAGTCGCGAGGGTCGGATCGAGCGACGTTGCGTCACGATGTGGATGACTCAGTTGCAATGCCTGTCCGGGAAAGATCGTGTACGGCGGCGCGATCCGATTCCAGTCGATCAGGTCGCGCACATCCAGTCCATTGCGGAACGCGATTGAGTAGAGGGTATCGCCGCGCACTACGACATGTCGCGTGCGTGCTCCCTCCAAAGAAGCTGAACCCGCGCCGGCACTAGCCCCAGCGGATGGCGGAGTATCGCCAGCGGCCGACGGCTCGACGCGCACCCGCGGTGAGACACCACAACCAGCGAGGATGAGTACCGGCAGCAAGGTCAACAGTGACACACGGCATTTCATGGAATACATGTTGTCCTAAGTCTGTGGCCAAAATTTGAACACGGCCAGAACGACCAGCAGCAAGGCAAGCACAAGATAGCCCAGGCGCTCGACATTGCGTCGCAACCAGGCCTCTGCGCGCGGCCCCCCAAGGCGGATCAGGCCAGTCACCAGATAGACGCGCTTGCCGCGACCGATCAAAGCACCGGCAATGAAGGGCAGCAGGGGCATCGACACCGCGCCGGAGGCGAGCGTCAGCAATTTGAAGGGGATCGGTGTGAAGCCACCAATCAACAGGAACCAGAAGCCATCATCGCGCGCCACCTGCTTGACCTGCTCGAAACGCTCGCCGTAGCCCAGTTCGATCAGCCAGGTTGTGATCAGATCGATGGCCCACAGCCCGATCGCATAACCGACCAGGGCACCGAGCAGGGACCAGAACAGACTGATGCTGGCAAACCAGAACCAGCGCGAAGGCTGGGCCAGGGTCATCGGCGCGAGCATCACCTCAGGCATGATCGGAAAGAAGATGGCCTCGCAGAAACTCAGACCGCCGAGAAAACGCGGGGCGTGGCGATGCGCAGACCAGCGCATCGCGCGTTCGTAGAGTGGCGCGAAAATCGCCATCAGAGCGTGCCCCGCAGCAGGGGCACGAAGCTGACCGGTCCCAATTCGCTGCGCTCGAGCCCTTGCTCAGTGCGGCGTACGCGGACCAATTGCTGGACACTGGCTTCGCCGATCGGAGCAACCAGAACGCCGCCAACCGCCAGTTGATCGAGCAGGGCTGGCGCCACGGCATCACTCGCTGCCGTCGCCATGATGGCATCGAACGGACCTTCCTCAGCCCAACCAAGATGACCGTCCTGATGGCGCGTGCGAATATTCTCCAGCTTCTGCGTGCGAAATCGCTTGCGCGCTACCCGCAGCAGGGACTCGATGCGCTCCACGCTATAGACCTGCTCGACCAGATGCGCCAACACGGCCGCCTGATAACCAGACCCGGTGCCAATCTCCAGCACGCGGCGCGGCGCTGACTCCAGCACGAGTTCGGTCATCCGCGCCACGATCCATGGCTGCGAAATCGTCTGACCGAGACCGATAGGCAGGGCCGAATCCTCATAGGCCCGCGACTCCAGGCCCTCGTCGACGAACAAATGGCGGGGCAGATTGCGCATCACATCCAGCACGCGGCGATCGACGATGCCCTCGGCGCGCAAGCGTTCGACCAGACGGTCTCGGGCACGTTGCGAGGTCATGCCCAGGCCATTGGGATCGCGACGGGTCACGCTCATGCAGGCGGATTCGAGTCGAGCAAGCTGGTCAGCCCGGAGACCCAATGCGAAACCTTCTCCAGAGCGGAGTAGCGGGTCAGGTCGACCTGGATCGGCGTGATCGATATGCAGTGACGACGCACGGCATCGAAATCGGTACCGGGGCCTGCGTCTTCGGCGGCGCCGGCCGGTCCGATCCACCAGATCGGGCGACCGCGTGGATCGGTCTGCAGGATGCAGGCCTCGGCGCGATGACGACGACCCAGGCGTGTCACTTCGAATCCGCGCACCTCGTGCCAGGGCACATCAGGCACGTTGACGTTGAGAATTGTGTCAGCCGGCAAGGGATCACTCATCAGCAGGCGTACGATGGCGACTGCAGCACGCGCGGCGGTGGGATAGTTCTGTGCGTTGTGATCGCGGCTGGCCAACGACACCGCAACCGCCGGATGGCCGAGATAGCGACCTTCCATGGCCGCTGCGACCGTACCGGAATACATCACGTCGTCGCCGAGATTGGACGAGTTATTGATGCCAGAAACCACGATATCGGGATCGCTGTCGAGCAAGCCAAGCAAGGCGATGTGTACGCAGTCCGTCGGCGTTCCAGCAACTCGATAACGACCATTGGCAAGCGGCAGCACGCGAATCGGCTGATCGAGCGTCAACGAATTGCTGGCCCCGCTGCGATCCCGGTCCGGTGCCACGACCGTGACCTGACCGAGCTCGGCGAGCGCTTCGGCGAGAAAGGCAATGCCGGGCGCGTCGACGCCATCGTCGTTGGACACCAATAGATGCATGGAGTTGGATTCCCAAAAGCGGCATTCTAGCGCGCTGAGCCCTTCAACTGCAGCTGAATGCGGTCTTTGCAATGCGTGTCTGCGGGCGTATCGAGCCAGCACTGCCCCTCAACTCCGCGGCAAACACTGCCGCTGCTACATTGCCAACATGGCCCGACCACCCCGGATCACAGAGAGCGACCGCAGCCTGTTCCACGAGGCCATCGGTAGCGTGCGCCGGATCGAGTCCGATCTTGCCGACCTGGGCAAACAGCCGCCGCGACCCGATCCGGCGCAAACACGCCGCGACAATGAGCGGGTAACGCAGGAATTGATGCAGCCCCTGCCTGACTCGCTCGACCCGGACGCCGCTGAACCGCTGCGTTATCTCAAGGATGGACTGGATCCGCGTCTGCTGCAGAAATTGGGTCGTGGCCAGTACAGCGTGCGTGACGAGTTTGATCTGCACCAGATGACCGCCGACATCGCGAAACGCGCCATCCACGATTTCCTCAAAGAATGCCTCGACAATGATCGGCTCTGCGTAAAGATCATTACCGGCAAGGGCATGCGGTCCGACGCCCGAGGGCCGGTGCTGAAGGGCCTCACCGACCGCATTCTGCGCCAACGCAACGACGTGCTCGCTTTTCGCTCAGCCCGCTACAACGATGGCGGCAGCGGCGCCGTGATCGTACTGCTGCGTGGACGACGTTAGTCTGGCTGCTTAACCCATACACGCCACATTTGCAAGGGCGAGTGCAGCTTGCCAACATACGGCACCGTACGCAAACTCCGGGCCGCAACGGCTCCCCTGGGAGGGGGCGCTTCAGCGCCGTTGTGCAGGACCAATCACCCAAGTTGCGAGAGCAACCTGGGGTCCAACACACCAATGGGGAGTCACCGTGAGCAAGTACCGCCGTTCCATCAATTGGGCGCCCGCCCTGTTGTTGTCTGCACCCATGCTTTGCGGCGCGCAAACGCCAGCCGTATCCGCCAAACAACTGGCCGGCGGACCCGACGAATTTGCGGCGATGGCCGCGATCGATCCGATTCAATCCGCGACTCATTCCAAGAGTGCTCTGCTCAGCGTTGATCTGCAAAAATCAGCCTCCGGCAACTACCGCTGGCAGGGTGATCTGCCCGTCGAGGGCGAGAAGCTTCGCTTTCTGGCGTTCGCCGGTGAGCAGACCTGGAACCTCAGTCTGCAGGATCCGGTCTCCAGGCGCGTGCAGCCGGTTGATCAGCTGGCACTTACCAAGCAACGCGGCAACTTCGGCCTATCCGACCAAGGGGTGGCCGCGGATGCCTATAGCTTTGAAAATCTTCCGCGCGGCACCTGGAAGCTCGCGATCGAATCGCGCGCGCCGGGACGCGGTTTTGTACTCATTGAAGGCGAAGGCGGTGAACGCCTGATGTCGCATCAGGTCGCCCTGAATCAGCAGGTCGGGCAACGCATCGGAATGATCGCGAGCGTTTACGATCTCGACAAGGGCGCTGACTTGCTGGCCGCCGGTTCCCTGCGCCAGGCCTCGCTGCAGGTCACCCGTCCGGACGGCGCCGTCAGCATACAGCCGATGTTCGACGATGGCCTGCACCAGGATGGCAAGGCCGCCGATGGCGTGTTCGGCGCGGATTTTCTGGCCGATCAGGCCGGCAACTTCAATGCCCAGGTTATCGTGCGAGGCAACAACAGCAAGGGTCTGGAGTTCGTCCGAACCGCCGAACACCTGATCCCGGTGATCGCCGACCGGCTGAGTCTGCACACGCAGATGCCGATGGCCAAACTGATGAGCAGCAGTCGTCTGAGTCTGCGCCTCGGTGTCGATGCCGCCAAGTCCAGCGGGCACTACCGCAGCTATGCCGAGGTCTGGGGCACCTCGAGCCGTGATGCCAAGACCAAACTGCCCGTAGCCTGGATCGGCGGAATGACCGAACTGGAACAGGGTGGACTTTCGCTCGGGCTGGATACACGCTGGATCGCCAAGTCCGGCGCTGTCGCACCATTTGAATTGCGCAATGTCCGGATCGAAGATCCCGATCATTTCATTACCGTGGCAAGTGCCAGCAAGATGGCGATTGCGATGCCCGCGCTGCCAAAGTCGGCGCGAACGCCGGTCAACGCGGTGACTGACGAAATGCGCATGGGTCCACGCCCAGTGTCGATGCAGTCCAAGGGCGTCGGCTCGCGCCTGCTGCTGGTGCACGGCTATTGCTCGGGCAATGTCTGGGGCGGTGTATCCGGTCAATTCAGCTCGGCATCGATCTTCCAGGACCTCAACCAGAATCGCTCGCATGATGCCTTTGCCCGACTGATTCAGAGTTATGGCAACACCTGGAATTCCTTTGGCATCGTCGCGCACAGTCAG
>JAYSZM010000036.1:0-1977 GCA_043738015.1 Lysobacterales bacterium | reverse complement strand
CGGTAGCAGTAGTAGAACGCGACCGGGTTGAAGCAATGTCCGAACGTGCGCAGATGTGCGAGCAAGCGGATCGGACCTTCTGGTCGGCGGCCCAGCTCGTCGGCGACGCGGCGACGTACAGCCTCGTCTAGTGCCAAGACTGGGTCGCCAAGGTAGTCACTGCGACGGAATTCGCCCAGATTGCGCCGGTTCAAGGACCAGAAGCGCCGCCCGTCGAATATGCGATCGAGTTCGGACAGGTCGAGATAGAACAAGCACAGCCGGTAGCGGAACCCATGCGGATGCGGCCGCTGGCGGCGATGCCGCACCCAACCGGTGTAGACGGCGCTCTCCAGACCGGCACTCACGAGCGGTGCGTTCACGTCCATCGCACTCCGAGTGCCGTTGCGACGTCCACCGCACTTCGCAGCCCGTCCTCGTGGAAGCCCCAGCCCCAGTAGGCCCCGGCGTACCAGATCCGATCCAATCCATTGATTTCGCTGCGCCGCGCCTGTGCCGCGACACTCTCCCGTGTGTAGATCGGATGCTCGTAGTGCATCCGCGCCAGCACCTTCGTGGGATCGATCACGTCGCTACGGTTGAGCGTTACGATGAAAGGCTCGCGCGAGTCCAGCGATTGCAAAACGTTCATGCAATAACTGACAGTGCACTGATCCGACGCCTGCAGGGGAATATGCGCGTTCCACGCCGCCCAGGCACGTCGGTCTTGCGGCAGCAGGCGCACGTCGGTGTGCAGCACGGTGTCGTTGGACTGGTAGCGGATCGCACCGAGAATCTCGCGCTCCGCGGCGGTGGGATCGCGCAGCAAGGAAAGCGCCGAATCGCTGTGGCAGGCCATCACGACTTGATCGAAGTGTTCGATGCCGACAGCGCTGTCGATATCGACACCATGGTCATGGCGCTGGATTTCCCTGACTGGACAGGCGAGTCGCAGCGAGACCTCCCAGCGCGCGCCCAAGGCTCGCACATAGCTCGACGAACCGCCGCGTACAACGCGCCATTCCGGCCGGCTACTGATCTGCAGCATGTGGTGGTTGGCCATGAACTGCGCCAGATACTTCGCCGGGAATTTCATCACCTGCGTCGACGGTGAAGACCACAACGCTGAAGCCATCGGCAGCAGATGATCCTCGATGAAGGCTGCGCCGTAGCGATGCTCGGCCAGCCAGTCGCCGAGGTCCGGTCCTGTATCGACTAGATCGAGCAGCGCGGGCGCCTCCCGGTAGAAGCGCTGCAGGTCGCGCAACATGCCCCAGAAACGCGGCGACGCAAGATTGCGCTTCTGGCAGAAGAGGCCGGCGAGGTTACCGGCGTTGTACTCCAGTCCGCTGCGCTCGTTGTGCACCGAAAAACTCATCGTGGTCGGCTGCGACTCGACTCCCAGTTCGGCAAACAAGCGGGTCAGGAACGGATAGTTCTGCGGGTTGAACACGATGAAGCCGCTGTCGACTGCGTAGCGCCTGCCGCCTTGTTCGATCTGGTGCGTATGGGTGTGCCCGCCTAGCCGGTCCTCGGCCTCAAACAACACAACCTCGTGTTCGCGCGACAGCAGCCAAGCCGCACCGAGACCCGCGATGCCCGATCCAACGACCGCGATACGCATGTCAGAGCCGGCCGGCCCGACGCAGATCGGCAGGCACGGATTTCAGATCCCAGACCAGCCCCAGCCACGACAACACCCGCAGCACGTACCAGGTGAAATCCACTTCCCACCAGAAAAACCCCTGACGCGCCGCGCCGGGAAAGTGGTGATGGTTGTTGTGCCAACCCTCGCCGAAGGTGAGCACGGCCAGCAGCCAGTTGTTGCGGCTGTGATCGTTGGTGGCGTAACGCCGACGGCCCCAGCGGTGCGCGAGCGAATTGATGGTCACGGTGATGTGAAACAGCACGATGGTGGAGACAAAGAAACCCCAGATCAGAAGCTGCGGCCCGCTGGTGCCAAGTTGCGGATGCGCGCCTTCGAGCCAGCCACCGAGT
>JAYSZM010000035.1:0-9375 GCA_043738015.1 Lysobacterales bacterium | reverse complement strand
TGCGTCAGTGGCAATCCATGCCGCATCGATTCCTTGAAGCTCGCGAGGATTGAACATTGGCACCTAACGCCGCGTTAAGCCGCCGCCGCACGGCAGCGCTTGGTTTGAACGAAAGACTCCCACGGCGGTCGGCTTGAACGCATAGTTAGACACGATGCCACTCCCCGGTTTTATAGACAGTTGGAATTTCTTGCTCAGTCGGGTCATCAAACCCCAACGCTTCCAGTTCATCAAACCATCGGTCACGCTTTGATTCCGGCAGGCTCGACCCACACCAAGGACAGTATGCAATCCCAATGGAGGCGGTTCCTCCATCATGGATCATGATCCCATACTCATCGAATTTTTCTGAATAGTGAATTAGCTTGTCTGGACAATCAAAGAGACTCGGATGCTGACTGCACCGATAGTCGACTTGTTCTTGCATCGAGATGCAGCAGTGCTTCATGAGTGTCTAACGCCGCGTTAAGCCGCCGCCGCACGGTAGCAGTAGGTTTGAACGAAAGACTCCCCCGGCGGTCGGCTTGAACGCATAGTTAGAACCGGTGCGGGGCTGCGGAAAGTCTTGCATGACGGAGCCATGGAAGCCGAGAGGTTGATGCGAAGCGTAGCGCTGATTGCAGATGCGTGCGACAGCGTTGAACGCTGTGCGGAAAAACGAGACCAAGATTCTCGACGCACCCGCGATGCCGAACGAAACGCGCCAAATGCTGCGCTGCTGCCGACCCCAAAACAAAGCGCATTGCTCTTGGTTGGTACGATCTAACTACTAGTCGACTTGAAAGTGGGATGTAGTCCCGCGGTGTATTCGCGAAACTTCGGGGCTGCGTTTGGGTAAATTCTTACTTCTTTCATGGCGTTATGCTGATGGTGCGGTGTAATCCTGCGGTCTAATCTGGGATTTTCCAGGGGTCGAAGGATGATGCCGGAATACTCGCATGGCGAAAGGACGGGGACAAGCAAGGGCGGGTTTTCTGAGCCCGCGCCAGAGCCTCGACTGCTGGACCAGGTTCGGGCGCGCATCCGGCGTCTGGGTTTGGCGAAGCGGACGGAGGAGGCCTATGTCCAGTGGATTAGGCGGTTCATCCTGGCCAATGGCAAGCGCCATCCTCGCATCATGGGTGCGTTCGAGGTCGAGGCGTTTCTGACGCGCCTTGCGGTGAGGGATCAGGTCGCGGCGTCCACGCAGAATCAGGCCTTGTCGGCGATCCTGTTTCTCTATCGCGAAGTATTGTCGGTGGAGCTGCCGTGGATGGAGAGCATCCGGCGCGCCAAGCGACCTGAGCGATTGCCGGTGGTGCTGAGCCGCGAAGAGGTGCGCGCGGTGCTTGCCGAGATGACTTCGCTGACCTGGTTGCTGGCGAGTTTGCTATACGGGAGTGGGCTGCGTTTGCTGGAGTGCCTTCGGCTGCGGGTACAGGACATCGATTTCGCACGTGGCGAACTCCTGGTCAGACAGGGGAAAGGAGGCAAGGACCGGCGCACGATGCTGCCATCGGGCCTGGTGCTGCCGCTGCAGGCCCAGCTTGGGGAAGCTAGGCGCATTCACGACTGCGATCTGGCGGCCGGCTATGGCGAGGTCTGGTTGCCGTCGGCGTTGGCACGCAAGTATCCGGGCGCGGCGCGCGATTGGGTGTGGCAGTACGCTTTTCCGGCGACAGCGCGCAGCCCCGATCCGCGATCCGGCGTGACTCGGCGCCATCACCTCGACGAGGGCGTGCTGCAGCGTGCATTCAAGCGGGCGGTACACCAGGCTGCGCTGAGCAAGCCGGCGACGTGTCACACCTTGCGCCATTCGTTCGCCACGCATTTGCTGGAGTCGGGTCATGACATTCGAACCGTGCAGGAGTTGCTCGGGCATTCCGATGTCGCCACGACCATGATCTATACGCATGTACTCCGACGCGGCGGCCTTGGCGTGATCAGCCCACTGGATCGGTGAGGGAATTTCTCAACCTCACAATCCATCGACTTGGGTTACGGTGTCGACTGCGAAGCGTAGGGTGGATTACTCGATGGGAAGACAGGCACGTAGGGACTCCGGGAACTCATCAAGAGGCGCCTGCCCGGTTGAGATGAGTTCAAACATTTCCGGCCAGTGACGGGTGGTTGAATCGGTGGTCGACTTGACCGAACTACCAGGCAGCAACTTCACTCAGTCGACTACGCTCACCGCTGGCGGCGGTGGCAGGCCATCTTCGCAAAGGCCCTCAAGAGGGCAGGCGATGGGGATTCATGGAAGACTGACACCCTGCGAAGTCGCTGCAGTGCGACGGACTAAGGATGGAGCGGGAAACTTCCTCGGCTGTTGGCTTGAACGCTTCGTCAGATATCGTGTCGGCGCACGAACGGAACGACGCCGAGAACCGCGGCCTTGCGAGCGCAAAATGAGCCCGACAACCCAAAACAATGTTCAAGTTCCACGTGCAAGACATTGACGCCTTCCTTGGACTCGGTGCGCATGGAAAGATTCAGTGACGACAGCACGTTCTGATGGTTGAATCCGTCAAGCGCGACGTCAAACACATCGTCGAACCGGAAGTGCACGACAGAATCATGCTCCTGTTTGAAGGAGCCCGTATCAACTCCGTCCGCGGTCATGATCCAGCCTCGAAGGTGAATCTCGATGCTCGGAATATATCTATCATCTGAAGACAATCGCATGCGATCAAGAAGAATTCCGTGCACCTCGCCATCGTGAAAACTTGGCCACCGGCCAAAGCGGCTGAGCACGTTCTGGTAGTTTTCAATGAACTCGTAGGGTTTCATGGATGGCTGACACCCTGCGAAGTCGCAGCCGCGCGACGGACTCTGGATGGAGCGGGAAACTTCCCCGACTGTTGGCTTAAACGCTTCGTCAGACTGCCGCTCTGGCCACCAAAGGGAACCGCTCAGGATGACGTATGGACTCAACCGAAAGGTCGATGTCCAAGTCTGGCCAGTAAACGTGCTGTGCAGATGGCTGTTCGGCGTGGACCACTTTGCCGATCGGAGCGTCGCGAAACCATGGGAACTGTTCGAAGGGAAGAAAAAGCTCTTCTCGGCCGAGGAGTAGCCAGAAGCCATGTTTTGAGACGTTTGTGACTTCAGGTCCCAAAGTGTTGTTGCCAGGCGCTGCGGATTTCATCTGCGTGGACCTCGACCAAGGTGAGAGCAGCCCGAAGCTGGCGCTCGCTCATACCGGAATTCTGCGCCAATTCCATGGCGGGCTCAATCCAGAACTTGGCTTCGCCGTCGGAACAGTGCACGTGCACGTGCATCCGTGGCTCTTCACGAGAGAAGAACTAGAAGCGGAAGCCATCTTCGCGAAAGACTGTTGGACTCATGATGCAACGAAGTATCCCACGCAAACCGAGGCCGCGGTATGCGAGTGCGCCGAGACATAAACGCTGAAGGCATCGAAGCCTTTCAGCCGATTGGGCTATGAGAGGGTGATACGGCGATTCACCATCATGCGACTTTACGCAATTCAAGAAGCACTCTGCAGACTTCGACGTGGCTCGGTGCAGACTAAACGCCAGGCAACGTGGCGGCAACAGCAACAGCAGCGGGCCAAGGCCCGATCTATGCCATCCCGCCGGGGACAGCCGCGGAGGCGGAAGACGGGGCGCCCATTGTCAGGCGGGTGCAGCGGCAGCAAGAACAGCGGGGAAAGCGCGCGGATCAACTGGGGCTGACGAACCGGGTTGTTTGGGCTTGTCGTTTCGGTTTGCTTTCTCCGTATTTCTCTGTGCGGGCGAATTCGCGCATCGCAGTTTGATCGCATGGAGGAATTGATCTTGAACAAGGCAATCGGTTTGGTGTTGGCATTGTCGGCGTGCCTGCTTCCGGCAACGGCTGCATGGGCGCAATTGCAATCCAATGGCACGCAGTTCTGGCATCAGGGCGCGACGGGGATTGGTGTCGCGCCGGAGTCGGATGCTCAATTCGGTGCGGCGCTGGCGACGGGTGATTTCAACTGCGATGGTCATGCTGATGCTGCGATGAGCATGCCACGGGATGATCTGGTCGGCGCGACGGATGGTGGCCGCGTGCTGGTGCTGTATGCGGCGGCGGATGGCTCTGGCTTGAGCGCGAGTGGTCGTCAGATCTGGTCGCAGGCGGGTGCCGCGGTAGCCGGTGATGCCACAGCGTTCGAGAATTTTGGAAAGTCACTCGCCACTGGCGACTTCGACAATGATGGTTGCGCCGATCTGGCTATTGCGGTGCCCAACGACGATATCGAGGACGTGCACGCGGCGGGAGCGGTGCATGTGCTCTACGGTTCGGCGGGCACAGGGCTCAACGCCGACAACGACGACTACTGGCATCAGGGCGCCAACGGACTCGGTTCCGCACTGGAGGAATCCGATCGATTCGGCAGTGCCTTGGCGGTCGGAGATTTCGACAACGACGGATTCGATGACCTCGCCATTGGCGTCTCCGGTGAGAGCATTGGCAGTGGTGTAGACGAAGTCGACGGTGCCGGTGCCCTGCATGTGCTGTTTGGCGGAGGTTCGGGTCTGAGCAGCTCAGGTGATCTGATCTTGTTTCGTGGCAGTGGTTTGAACGGCACGCCGCAGCTCAATGAGCATTTCGGCGAGGTATTAGCCGCTGGCGATGTCAACCCGCTGATTGCCGGCGATGAGTTGATCGTGGGCATTCCGGGTCACAGTCTTGCAGGCGGTCTGGTCGAGGCGGGCGCGGTGATGGTGATTTCGGATATCGACGGAACGATCTTCAATGCACTGTTCACCCAGGACAGCCCGGATGTTTCAGGCGTTGCTGAGGCGGGCGATGTGTTCGGCAGCGCGCTGGCGGTGGGCGATTTCGACGGCGATGGCGTCGATGAAGTTGCCGTCGGCGCGCCCGGCGAGGACCTGCAGAATCCGGATGTTTCTGCCGTGGGTAGCGTGAACATTCTGGACTTTGATGGCGATGCGATGCAGCTCTGGCTGCAGGATGATCTCGGCCCCGAGCAATCTGAGGCATTCGACAATTTCGGTAGCGCCTTGGTGGCGGCGGATTTCAATGATGATGGCGTGGACGATCTGGCGATTGGTGTGCCGGGCGAAAATCTTGGCCCCGTGGTCAACGCAGGACTGGTCCATGTACTGCATGGAAGCAACGGCGCGGGGCTGACGACGGTCGGCCGGCAGATCTGGTTGCAGACCCTGGATCCGCCGGATGCCAACGATGTCTTCGGATTGAGTCTCGCCGCCGGAACGATCAATTCGGGCAGCGGCGCGGATCTGCTGGCGGGGTCGCCGAGCAATTCTATTTCGGTGGCCTTCACCGGTAGCGTGGCCGCGCTTTACTCGCTGGCCGATGAATTGTTCGACGACGGCTTCGAGTAGTCGCTGCCAGGGGCTGCCAGCGCGCGCTGCATGCGTAACAGCGGGAGCCCGCCTCCGTCGAGCTTGATGCTGGCAGGCTCGACATCGGTGGCAATCAGCGCGCTTCGGTAGCTGATGGCAAGCGTTGCCAGCGTGGACTGTGGCGGAAAATCCTGCGCACATTTTTGCGCGGCGCGCTCGGCATCGTCGCGCGCGCCGCGCAGATCGTCGCTGCGCAAACGATGCAGCGAACGGGCCAGCAGCGCTTCGCAAAGTCGCGCATGGCCCTCGGGACGCACGGCGGTATAGCGCTCGATGGCGTTGTTGATATCGGCGCGCGCTGACGCATAGTCGCCCCGCTCCATGCGTACCCAGGCACGATCAAGCCGCGCATAGCCGGGCAGGACGTGCTCGGGCGCCATCGAGGCAAAGTCCTGCTCGATGGCGATGGTCAATTGGCGCTCGGCAGCGTCGAACTGCCCGGCGCCATCGAGACTGGCGGCAATTGCGCGCCGGGTGAGGCCGAGGGATACGTGCGCGCTCCGATAGTAGTGACGCAGGTCATCGAGGGTACGTTGCGCGAGTCGCTCCGCGTCCGCGCTGTCGCCGCTCAGGGCCAACAACAGGGCCAGTTCGCGCTGGCTGGCGACTACATCCAGATGTGCGGGTTTGAATTGTGCTTCGGCGTCCTTCAGCACCGATTGTAGAATCGATTCGGCCTGATCCCAGTGACCCAGATCACGCAGGACGGCACCACGCAGACGGCGCAGGGAGAGATGGGGAATGGTCGTGCGTTCGGACATCGCCGGCGCCACCCGCTCGTAGTCATCGAGCAGGGTGCGTGCTGCACCGAGATCACCACGGCTTTGCATCAGATCGGCCAGTGCCTCGACGAGCAGGGGCTGCGGGGAACGTCCGTAGTCGGCATTGATCTTCCAGGCCTCGCGCAGTGTGTGCTCGGCATCGGCGTAGCGCGCGTTGTAGTGCAGCGTGAGGCCAAACTTGCGCAGGGCGCCGACGATGGCCGCGGGATCGGCTGCGGCGCTTCGACGTTGCAGTGCGACCAGTTCCTCGGCCAGCGGCATGCTTCCGGCAAAGTCGCCGAGCGAAATCCGGGTGTCGATGCCGAGACCGAGAATGGTCGCCAGGACTTCGGGCTCGTTGACGAATCGTGTTCGGGCATCGACGAGGCCATGCTTCAGCAGTTCGTCGGCGCTCATCCCGGCGCCGAGTCCCGGTGCAAAGGTGGGATTGGCGCCGCGGAATACCTCGATCAGAAACTCCAATACCTTTCGATTGAGCGCCGATTCACGGGCGAGCTCGCGCGACTGCTGGATGGTGCTTAGGGCATAGGCACTCGATATCACCAGCAACACGCTGAGCAAGGCGAGCGCATTACGGTGCCGGCGTGCGAAGCGCCAGGACCGCCTGAGCGCGCTTTCGCGTTTGGCCGATATTGATCGACCCTGGCCTGCGCGCTGCAAGTCGTCGATCAGGGCGTCAGCGCTGCGATAGCGATCTTCGGGCCGCGTGGAAAGTGCCTTGGCGGCGATCGCATCCAGGTCGCCGCGCAACACCGCGGCGAGGCGGTTTGGTGTGCTCGCACGCGCCTGCGCCCGGTCCAGCGTGTCTTCGCCGCTGCGTGCCAATGAGCTCAGCCGCGGTGCCTCGTGCAGGGCGATGGCCTGCTCGAATTCAAGCGGCGTGCGGCCGCTGCGTTCGAAGGGTCGGCGCCCGGTCAACAACTCACAGAGCAGCACGCCGAGTTGATAGACATCACAGCCGGTGGTGATCGGATCGCCGAGCAATTGTTCGGGGCTGGCGTACTCAGGTGTGAGCACGCGATGTTCGGTCGCAGTCACCGGCGTTTCATGGTCAAGATCATCGGCATTGAGCAATTTGGCAATGCCAAAGTCGAGCAGCTTCACCTGACCATCTTCGCTGATCAACACATTGCCGGGCTTGATGTCGCGATGCACGATCAGCGCGCGATGGGCGCTGGCCACTGCGCCGGCGACCGAGCAAACCAGATCGATGCGCGCGCGCACATCGAGGCGATGCCGGTCGCACCAGCGATCGATGCGGTCGCCGATGACCAGCTCCATGGCGAGCCAGGGGCGGCCGTCTTCGAGCACGCCACCATCGTAGAAGCGTGCGATCCGGGCGTCCGACAGCGAGGCCAGAATATGCCGCTCGCGTTCGAAACGGGCGCGCAATTCAGGTCGCGCGTGCAGGGCGTACATCAGTTTGATGGCGGCGCGTTGTGACACCCCGTCGCGCTCGCGCTCGGCAAGAAATACTTCGGCCATGCCGCCCGATCCCAATCGGCTGAGCACGTGCCAGTCGCCAATCTGCGTGGGTTGCTGCGTCGACTCGCGTTCTGCGCCAGCCAGCGTCTGCGCGTTGGCGAGATCGATGACCGCGGATTCCCACGGCGACTGCGTAGATGCTGCATAGGCCAGCATGCGGCGCAGTCGTCCCAGTGCATCGATATTGTCGGCGCAGGCATCGACAAGAAAACGGTCACGCGCGGCCTCGGGCAGATCAAGCGCCGCGCGCAGCAGTCGATCTATTGCAGAAAAATCGGGAGCCAGAGGGCGGTCCGCTGGCATGACTCACTGCTCCAGCGCTGCGCCGACCCAGGCGCGGGCACGCAGCCAGTCGCGTTGCACGGTGCGCACCGTGACGCCGAGCAGACTGGCGAGTTGCTCGCTATCGAGCCCGGCGAAGACGCGCAGCTCGATCAGCCGAACAAGATCCGGATCATGCGCATCGAGCTGCTGCAGGGCCTGATCGAGCGCGATCATCGCCTGCGGGCTATTGCTGTCGACCAGGTCATGATCCGACAGCGTGATTGCCGCTGCACCGCCGCCACGTTTGGCCGCCGAGCGTTCACGCGCATGATCGATCAGGATCTGCCGCATCGCCCGCGCGCACAGCGCCATCAGATGCTCGCGCGAGGCGATGTCGAGGTGCTTGCCAGCGCCTGGCGCGAGTCGCTCGTAGGTTTCATGCACGAGTGCCGTGGTCGACAAGGTATCGCCGGGTCGCAGCCGTGCCAGCTGGCGATGCGCCATGCGCTTGAGGTCCTGATAGACCTGGGGCAGCAGATCATCGACTTCGTCTTTGCTGGCCACCACTGCCTCGCGCAGGCTGGAAAGAAATCTGGCCTGTCGCAGCGCCGGCCAAGAGCTTACTGTGCCGCAGGCCTGGCGAGGAGAATGTGAAGCGGTGGCTACTAGCCGGTATCCGGAACAATTTATCCAATCGGAAGCCCCCTCGGCGCGCTCGGGTGCGCAAACCTGCGGGTTGGGAATTGTCCCTGGCACGAATGGCCGACCCGGCTCGCTTCGGGATGCCGATCCTGGCCTGTTTCGACTTGCATCCCGTATTCCATGGACTCGCTGAAGTCCAAGATCATGGAGCTGGGAAACCGCAGGTCAATAGACGCCGTGCACTGCGGCGCACGTGCGCGTTGGTTCTCCCGGCGGGTGCTGTCAGCAGCGACGGATCGGATCGAAGCCGAGTATGGTCGGCCCAGATCGACAAACGCATGGGCGGGGAACTGTCCCTGGCACCATTCTCAACGGCTTACACCGCGCGCGCGCGGAGGGCAACGAAGCCCAGCAGCGTCATGATGCCCATCAACAAGAGCATTCCCCCGATGGATCGACTGGGAACGGGAACCGCGGGCCCTTGGTTCAGGGTATTGGTGATCGTGCAGCTGCCATCGAGGGCCACGCCCACGCAGTTGGTCTGGTTCGCCGTGTAGCCGACTGGCACAGTCTCGATCGCGGTACAGGTTGCGCCCAAGGTCGCACCCGTTACCGTGAACACTGCAGGTGCCGCCTCCGAGGCGTTCAATGGCGTCGTCGTCACGGTACCTGAGGTGCAGGTGAGATTCACTGACACCGCCGCCAGGCTGTTGTCACTGAAATCCTTGATCACCGTGATGGTATTGGGTACGCCGATAAGCGTATTGATGATCGTGCAGCTGCCATCGAGGGCGACGCCCACGCAGTTGGTCTGTTTCGCCGTGTAGCCGACTGGCACAGTCTCC
>JAYSZM010000034.1:0-21733 GCA_043738015.1 Lysobacterales bacterium | reverse complement strand
GGCAACGATCCAGAACCTATGGCGTCGGCGATAGTTATGGGGCTTCAGCAGGTATATGGGAGGCTGGCAAATGACCCGTTGCACGACAGCTTGGTGCTCGATGCCACCATTCTGGATTGGGCTTACGTCGGCACTCCGTTTCCTGCGTACTTCGGAGTCATAGATGGCCTCACGCTGAAGGGGTGGTGGGTCAATTACGGCAAGAAAGTGGTCTCGGCGAACATTCGCCACGCACTCGGGTTAACCGAAGTAAACAATGAAATCAAGGCCACCGCGCTTAACCACCCCGAAAACTTTTGGTACTTCAATAATGGAATTACATTGATTGCCGACAAGACGTCAAAGGCGCCCGTCAACTTGGCGTCGAAATCAGCCGGGGTTTTTTCCTTTAAAGGTGCTTCAGTCGTCAATGGGGCGCAGACGATTAGTTCGCTCGCCAGGGTGACCGACGATTCAAAATTGGCTACAGTTCGAGCGCCCATCCGGGTGATACTGCTGGAGGGGGCGCCCGCGGGATTCGGGGGAGATGTAGCCCGGACGAACAACCTGCAAAACAGGATTGAGCCTCGTGACTTTGTCGCTCAAGACGACGAACAAAAGCGACTTCGCCAGGAAATGGCGATCGAGGGAGTGGAATACCAGTTCGTTAGAAGTGAGGAGTCTGTTGCTAGTCCAAATTCTTGCGAACTCATTGAAGTTACTACCGCGCTCGCATGTGCATCATCCGACGCGAGCTTGGCCGTCCAGGTAAAAACTGGTGTTAGCAGCCGCTTCTTTGCTGATCTCGCAAAGCCGCCCTATAGAACCATTTTCAACCCGTCACTTAGTGGCGCGCAAGCGTACAACACAGTTGTGGTTCAGCGCGCAATTGATGCCTGGATCGAGCAGAAGAAGCGCGAAATCCAGAAGAAGAGCGGCCAAGGATGGGGCGTACTTATCCATGGCAATCGGATCTTGGCTGCGGCCGTTTTCTCCCGCATCGGAGACAAGCAGCTGACTCAGTCGATTGAAACGTTTGTAAAGGCTCTTGGATCTCTGACCGTTGAGCCGCTTTGTGAGGACGTATACACCAAGATGGTAAGTGCTGTTCAAACGCACTATCCAGCTAAGTTCCTAGCTGTGCTGTTCAAGAACGTAACAATGAGTAAGCACGTGTTTTCTCTCGCTAACTAGCACCCCCGGGCGTCGCTTCGGCCGCGAGCCGAAAGTCGACAGCCTGGGCGCTCAACCCGACAATGTGTAAGCGTCCTCTCCTGGCCAAAAGCCGGCATTGGATTGAACCAAACTGTAATGCGGTGACCCTTGCGCTGAGATCAGTGCTCGCCAGAACCGTGGGTCAATCCAGCTGAATCCGCTGCACCCGTCTAGAGCCCATAGCATTGGGTTTTTGTGTAGCAAAATGTGTAGTAATTGTCGGTAGAATACTTCTATGCTCTGTTACCTATTGGCACAGCGGCTCAGGTTCGAATCCTAGTCTCGCCAACAAAGAAATGGGCCCGCGCAAGCGGGCCCTTTTCTTTGTTGGCTGGGAAGACGGATCGAACCTCGTTCGACACAACTCGGCAACCGCTCCTGCGTTGCTCTACCTCCTGCATCCATGCAGTCGCTGCAGGATTGCAGTTTGTGAACAGCGGAGTCCCGCAGGGACGGAGCTGACCCGAAGGGTGAGGGCCATGGATGGCCCGAATCATCCTAGTCTTCCAGCCAAATCAAAGGGGCCTCGCGCAAGCGGGGCCCTTTTGTTTTGGCTGGGAAGACGGATCGAACCTCGTTCGACACAACTCGGCAACCGCTCCTGCGTTGCTCTACCTCCTGCATCCATGCAGTCGCGGCAGGAAAGCCGATTGTGAACAGCGGAGTCCCGCAGGGACGGAGCTGGCCCGAAGGGTGAGCGGGAAATGGGAAATGGTGTCAGGGACAATTTCTTCGTAGTGGGCACCGGCAGCTACTTTCTCGCCTGCAGCCGATACATCGAGCTCAACCCGGTGCGTGCACGGATGGTGGCACAGGCCTGACTACCCCTGGTCCAGCCACGCTGCCAACGCCGGATATCGGAATGACCCGCTGCTGATTCCGCATCCCGAATACCTGTCTCTGGGCAGCGATCGACTGATGCGAGCCGCCGCCTACCTCGCTCTCTTTGCGGAAGCGTTGGACGAAAAAGCAGTGGCCGAAATTCGCGCGCATCTGCAACAACAGAGGCCCTCGGCTCCGACCGATTCCAGGCATGGGTGCAAGTACGAACCGGCAAATTCGCGGGACTCCGCGGGTCAGGACGGCCAGCCTCCGATTCAAATTGTCCCTGACACCTTTTCCGCTGACCCGTTCGCTGTCCGCGACCCCGTCCCGGATCGTGTGCAAACTGCGTACCCGCACGCGGATCAATTCGGTCCGGGATCTACTCGAAATCGTCTTCGAACACCAGGTCAGGCAGGCTGCCGCCGATCAGGGTACAGCCGGACAGAGTGACTTCGTAGGGACCTTGTGCTGCCAGGAAGCCATCGAGATAGAGGTAGTAATCGGTTCCCGCCTGTACCGGCACGGTAAAGGTCTCGGTCCCAAGGCCGCCGGTCGCATCGGCTGCGGCCAGGCAGCTGGCATCGAGAAAATTGGTGATGCCCGGGTCGGCAATCGGGCAGGTCGTGGCCAGATAGATCGTGGGGTCGGATTGATTGCCGCCCTGGAAGCCACCCACTTCGGTCACGGTCAGGTTGCAGTTCGCCGCCACCCGCAGTTTCACGACCTGGTCGGACGCCTGACCCGAGGCCGGCAGCAATGGCGCTGCGGGCATGCCGCTGCACGTATTGAGATCGTACTGATTGCCGAACGAAGCCAATGTATTGCCGGAAAAAGGGCTGCTGGTCTGGTAACCGGTAATCTGATCGCAACGATCCACCGGATCAGCGACTGCCAGTGCCGGCAACAACAACCAGAGCAGGATGTATCTGGACATGCATGGAATCTCCACTTGGTTTTTCTGGTGTGATTCTAGCAGCCTGTCGGATTTACTCTGCGCGCGGCTAGAACCAAATCCCGCCTTTTGAATCCTGCGGGGCAGACTGCATTCAGGAGAAATGGTGCCAGGGACAAATGCTTCGACATTTCCCACCGACCGTTGGGTGATTCTCCGGGCTGTTCTACCGTCTATTGCCAGCGACGCGACGCCGTGGAGCGGGTGACACTTCAGGCATGGCACGCCATCCTAGATTCGACATTGCAGGCATACCCCAACACCTCGTACAGCGTGGCAACAACCGGCTTCCGTGCTTTCTCGACGACGAGGACCGGCAGCGTTACCTCCAGTGCCTACGACAAGACTTGACGAGATTCGACTGTCGGCTGCACGCCTATGTGCTGATGAGCAATCACGTGCACCTGCTGCTGACGCCCGCGCGTACGGGTGCGGTGTCTCGACTGATGCATACCTTTGCGCGTAATTACACCGGATTGTTCAATGGACGCCACGGTCGCACCGGGAGGTTGTGGGAGGGGCGATTCAAATCCTGCCTGGTGGACACCGGCAGCTACTTTCTCGCCTGCAGCCGATACATCGAGCTCAACCCGGTGCGTGCATGCATGGTGGCACAGCCCTGACTATCCCTGGTCCAGCCACGCTGCCAACGCCGGATATCGGAACGACCCGCTGCTGGTTCCGCATCCCGAATACCTGTCTCTGGGCAGCGATCGACCGATGCGAGCCGCCGCCTACCTCGCTCTCTTTGCTCTCTTTGCGGATGCGTTGGATGAAAAAGCAGTGGCCGAAATTCGCGCGCATCTGAAAAAGCAAAAGGCCCTCGGCTCCGACCGATTCCAGGCATGGGTGCAAGTACGAACCGGCACATTCGCGGGACTCCGCGGGCCAGGACCGCCTGCCTCCGATTCAAATTGTCCCTGACACCTTTTCACCACCCACACGCTTTCACGAAGACCCAGGGAATTGTTGGCGTTGCCAGGGACTCCGAACACGTCTGTCGCTATGAAACCGCATTATTGGAAGTCAACGATCAATCCAGTTATCGGCAATTACCGCAGGTATCGTTAATGCCATATTGCGAACAATTGCGAGCTGCAAATTCCGACACATTGTTTTGCGCAGAAGTTTCAATCGTTGACCTGTTTTGCGGGTTCGCAGGGCTTACGCAGACGCGACGTTTGATAGCCTAGAGGCAATTGAACGGAGGTCACGGCAATGTCGTACTTCGCCGACAAACGTCCCCGCCCACTGAGCTGCGGCATTGATGCCGGACGTGGGTTCACGCTCCTAGAGCTGATGGTCACTATCGCGATACTGGCGGTGCTGATCGCTATTGCTGTGCCGAATTTCAACGGCATCATCATCAGCAACCGTATCGTCAGCCATGCCAACGAGCTGGTGGCATCGCTGCAGATTGCACGCAGTGAAGCCATACGTACCAACGCGCGTGTCGTAGTATGTGCCAGCGTTGACAGCACCAACTGCCTTGCCGGAAGTACATGGGCAGGCTGGATTGCCTTTGTCGATCGCAATCGAAACGGAGTGCGAGACGGTGCCGAGCGGGTGCTGCGCGCAGGCACGGTAGCAACTGGAATGGTGTTCACTAGCAGCCCGGCGATCGGTGCAAGTGGCCGCGTGACATTTCGCTCCGACGGTCTGGCGTACTCCGCTACGGGGGCCTTGCTAACCGCCGCGATCGGCGTCTGCTACCGGGCCACCAATCCGGTCGATAACCGTCGCCGTGTCTCCATCGCATCGGGTAGTCGGGTGGCGATGACTCGTGACTCAGACCCGGCCTGCTCGGGTATCCCGCCCAATTGACACGAGAGGAACGCGCCGATGTATTGCCGCCGCACCAGAACGAATGGAACGTTTCCGCCAGCACGAGGTGCCTCGTTGATCGAGGTACTGATCGCCCTGCTGATTCTCGCAGTCGGCATGCTGGGCATGGCCGCCATGCAGATGGTCTCCATGCGCAACAACACTAGCGCCCTGGAACGCAGTCAAGCTGTCTTTCATACCTACTCGATACTCGATGCGATGCGCGCCAATCTGACATTGTCACGCGCGGGCGGTTACAACGTCGGACTGGGCGGGGCGGGCGGCGGCAGTGCCCTGGCCAGTGGCGACCTGACACGATGGCAGCAATCACTTGGATCGACCTTGGGCGCCGGTGCGACAGGCGCAGTGGACTGCGCCGGTGTTGTATGCAGCATCACAATTCAATGGGACGACAGCCGCGGTTCCAGCGATCCGACGGCACATGCCAGCGCCTACCAAGTATTAACAGTGAGCCAGCTATGAGAGCGCCCTCATCCCTCTACCTCGTGGTGCGCCAGGGATACCGTCGGCGCTCCGTCAATCAGGGTGTGAGCCTGATTGAATTGATGGTGTCCATGTTGCTGGGGTTGCTGGTCACCGGGGCGGCGATTGGCGTCTTCGCAAGCAATCAACGGACCTATGCGACAACGGAAAGTCTAGGCCGTATCCAGGAAAACGCGCGCGTCGCTTTCGAGCTGATGTCGCGGGAAATTCGCGAGGCCGGCGGCAATCCCTGCGGCCGCAATTTGCCGGCACCAGCCAACGTACTGAATAACGCTACATCGTCGTGGACCACACAATGGGGCGCCGACCAGGGCGTGATTGGTTATGACGAGGGTTCGACACTGACGGCCCCCGCGCCACCCGGATCCGGCCTAGGTAGCCGCATCGCAAGTACCGATGCGATCGAACTCAAGTCGGCAGCGGGCACCGGTGTGTCCGTGGTGGCGCACAACCCCACCTCGGCGCAGTTCCACCTCAACACCGACGATCATCCGTTTGCGGCCGACGACATCATGATGGTCTGTGATTTTCGCCAGGCGTCGATCTTCCAGATGACTGGGCCTAGCGCCACCAACGCCACCGTCGTGCACAACACTGGAACGGGCACCGTCGGAAATTGCAGCAAAGGCTTGGGATTACCCACAGACTGCAGTAACACCAATGGCACACCCAAGGTGTATGGCCAAAATTCGACCCTGGCACGACTGAGCGCTTCGCGCTGGTACATCGGCGACAACGGCAGAGTGAGCGGCAATGGCAACAACGGACGCGCCTTGTTTCGCAGCACCTTGCGCCGTGGCGTCGTAGTCAATGAGGAAGTCGCCGAGGGCGTTACTGGCATGCAGATTACCTATCTGCTGCCCGGCGGCAACGACTATGTGCCGGCGACGGCGATACCGGCAGCGCGTTGGCGCGATGTAGTCGCGGTCAATATCGCCTTGACGATGGCAGGTCAAGCCCAAGGCGAAACGAGCCTCGCGACTGGTGGCGGCGCGCTTACCCGGCAGATCAACCACGTCGTGATGCTGAGGAATCGAAGCTCATGACGCGCACCCCATCTTATTGCTACGTGGTCGCGCAGAAATCGCGCGGAGTCGCCCTCGTCATAGTGCTGATCTTGTTGCTGATCATGACCCTTCTCGGGTTGGCGAACCTGCGCGGCACCCTGCTCGAAGAGCGGATGAGTGCCAACATGCTGGATCGTGGACTGGCGTTTCAGTCTACGGAAGCGGCACTGCGTGCAGCGGAAGCCATTCTCGCGGGCCGCCCCACATTCCCGAACGAGGGCTGCAGCAATGGACTGTGCGCAGCACCGGTGGGCGACGTCCCGGATCGCTCGACGGATCCGAATTTCCAAGGTTGGATGACGACGCAAGTCAATCTGGGTGAAAGCGGCGCGGTCCAACCACAGTATTTCGTCGAGTTCCTTGGCATGGCACCAAAATGGCCTGCCTGCGATCAGGAAGTACCGATGAGCGCGCTTTGCCTGTCGCCGCGCTATCGAATCTCGGCAAGAAGCGAGGGGCTGGATCGCGCCTCGGTCATCCTGCAGTCCAACTACGCAGCACAGTGAAAGGATAACGGGTATGAACACTTTGCAGTGCCGGAAGCACCGAAGCACGCGCAGCACCATCCCTACTTCCGTCATCCTGTTGGGCAGCATCGGCGTCATTTTCAGTCTGGGCGCCAATGCGGGATTGACTATTCCTCAGGTACCCCTGCAAACCGGGTCATCGGTGCCAGCGAACGTCTGGTTTGTTCTCGATGACTCGGGATCGATGGCACGCAGTTACATGCCGGACGATGTGCTGGACACCACGCCGATCGATATTTCGCTGCAGACGTACGTGCGCAACGGAATTTTCTACAACCCCGCGGTCACCTACCGCCCATGGCGCAAGGCGGACGGAAGTTTTTATCCGATCACGCCGGCTACTGCGGCCTACGGCAGCGATACCGCCGCGAGTGGAACCATTAGCCTGACTGCCTCGGATCAGATCTTTTATATACCCAAGGTGGGGATAACCGATCTCGCGGATGCCCGGCAGTACTACCGCTACCGTTTGAGGTCCAGCGGGTCGATGGAGCGCTGCACCAGTCTTGCGCTTTCGTCGGGCGTCTGGACTTGGCAGTCCTGCTCCAGAATCAACAGTGAGACCTGGGCGACGAGCACCGGTACGATTACGCGGTCCTATAGCCAGGAACTACAGAACTATGCCACTTGGTATTCATACTCGCGAACGCGCACCAAGGTAGCGAAATCGGGCGCCAGCCTTGCCTTCTCCGGCCTTGGGGAGACCATCCGGGTGGGCTTCACCACAATCTGGAATCGAAATACGTTCCCGATCCCCGTCGCGAGCGACAACGGCCTGTTTCGCAACTATGGCGGCTCCAGCAATCGCACCGAATGGTTCAACCGTTTGTTTGCGGCGGGTGCCTCAGGTACGACACCACTTCGTTCGGCGCTTCGCACGTCCGGAGAATACTTCAGCAAGAGTGATTCCTCCGGTCCGTATGGGCCCGAATCGGGCGATGCGCAACTTGCTTGCCGACAGAATTTTACGATTCTTACCACAGACGGATTCTGGAACGGCGACAGTGGATTTTCGCAAAGCGATGCCGACAGCACGATTGGTCCGACCGTTGAAGGCCCCAACAATCTGTCCTACAGATACTCGCCTTCACGCCCTTACATGGATGGGCGCGCCGATACCCTGGCCGATGTTGCCATGGCCAATTGGGTACGCGATTTGCGCAGTGATTTGCCCAACATCGTGCCAAGTACGCCGGCGGACCCCGGTTTCTGGCAGCATAGTGTCACCTTTGGATTGTCGATCGGCTTGAAAGGAACGCTGAATCCGGATACTGACCTGCCCGCATTGACGACCGGCGCCAAGAGCTGGCCGGATCCGACGGCGAATGAGGACGCCACGCGAATCGACGATCTTTGGCATGCTTCGATCAATGGCCGCGGCAAGTTCGTCGCAGCGACCAACTCCGAACAGTTTGCCCAAGGTCTGAAGGACGCCCTGTCCACGATCACTGCGCGTGTCAGTTCAAGCTCCAACGTTTCAACCAGCACAACGTCAATCAGTACCGATAGCCAGGCGTTCCAGGCCAGTTTCATTGGCGGTCAATGGACGGGCGAATTGGCGGCTTATCAGTTGACCGCGTCGGGATTCTCGGCCATACCCAACTGGTTGGCATCGCAACAGATTCCAGTGGCATCTTCGCGGAACATCTTCACTTGGAACGGAAGCGAAGGTGCCGAGTTTCCGACTTCGGCGCAAACTACCGCGCTTACGGTCGATATCGCAGCGTTCGTGCGCGGCGATGACAGCAAAGAAATTCAGAACGGCGGAACCTTCCGTGACCGCCTTTCGTTACTGGGTGACATCATCAACTCGTCACCAGTATACGTAAACGACTCGGGCGGCACTGTGTATATCGGCGCGAACGACGGCATGCTGCACGCATTCGACGCGCGTAGCGGCCGCGAGCGTTTCGCTTACCTACCGGGTGGGGTCAATCTGGCTGACCTCAAGCTACTCAGTGATCCCGGCTATGCGCACCGCCATTTTGTCGACGGTCCATTGGTCGTTTCCAGCACAGACCAGACACCGGGGAAGCGTATCCTCGTAGGGGCACTCGGACGTGGTGGGCCTGGAATGTTTGGCCTGGACGTCACCAACGGCGGCAGTTTCGGTGCTACTTCGGTACTTTGGGATCGGCCTTCGATCCCCGAACTGGGCGTTTTGTTGAGCACTCCTTTCATTGCGAAGCTCAACAACGGAAGAGCCGGGGTCGTTGTTGGAAATGGACCGAATAGCGTAAACGAGCGGGCCATCCTGGTTGTTATCGACGCCCAAAGCGGTAGCACCATCCGCACGCTCGATACCGGTGCAGGTTCGGCAACCGCCCCCAACGGATTGTCCGCACCGCGCGGCTGGGATATCGATACCGATGGGATAGTGGACTATGTCTATGCCGGCGATCTGCAGGGCAACGTCTGGAAGTTCGATCTGACTGGCTCGAATCCCTCGCAGTGGAAAATCAGCAACAGTGGCGCACCTTTGTTCGTTGCAAAATCAGCGGGCGGTGTACGCCAACCCATCACCGGTGGCATGACTGTGGGCAAGGATCCGGAAACCTTTGATACCTGGATATCGGTCGGTACCGGCCGTTATCTGATTGCCAGCGATATGAGCGATAAGAGCGTGCAGACTTGGTATGGATTAGTTGACAAGGATGCCACGATCACTGGGCGAAGCGTACTCAAGCAACGCAAGATCGTCGCTGTCGGAACCATCAGCGGCACCATCGTGCGTGGTTTTGAGAACTCAGTCACTGGCGACATGGAAGGCAAGAAAGGTTGGTATCTGGACTTCGTCGAGCCGCCGACCTTTGCACCGGAAGGAGAGCGTATGGTGGGCGATGCGCTGTTGTTCGGTCGCGCCATTATCGCTGCCAGCATTGTTCCAAATAGCAACGCCTGCGAGGTAGGAGGGTCCGGGTACATCAATGCCATTGATGCGTTCACCGGCGCTGCGCTTTCGTCGTCCCTGTTCGATATCGATGGCAACGGTGATTTCGCCGAACTTGTTCCGGGAAGCCCCGGCCCCGGCGGCGCATCGCCGGTGGGAAGTTTCAATCCGGGTGTCGGTCTGCCCACCACCCCTATACTGGTAGGCGGCGTTACGCCCGGTACCGGCTCAGGAGGACCGATTACTCCGGCACCGGGCTCGTGCCCCCCCGGCACGCATATGGTTCTGGTCAACGGCTCCGACGGTACCCCGGCATGGAAATGCGTGGATACTGGCAATACTCAAGGTCGGATTTCCTGGCGTGAAATCATCAAGGATTAGACAGCTCATGTCACATACATCATCGGACAAATCGATATTGGCGTGGTCCCCGGAACTTCGCGAACGAAGCCATGTGGCGGGTTTCACGATGGTTGAACTCATGGTCGTAGTTATGATCGTCGCAGTGCTCGCTTTGATCGCCCTCCCCAACTATCTTAATTCGGTGACCAAATCGAACCGGCGTGCCGCGGCGGGTTGCACTATCGAGGCGGCCCAGTTCATGGAGCGGTTCTATACCACGAACCTTCGTTACGACCAGAGCCGTGCCGGCGCCGCACCGGTATTGCCGCAGGTGACTTGCAGCAACTCACCGCTCTATTCGTTCGCACTGCGCGATCTGACCGCCACGACCTACACGATCGCTGCGACTCCTCAGGGCGCCCAGGCATCCCGCGATACTTCCTGCGGCGAACTGAGCATTAATCAGGCTGGTATCAAGTCCAAGACAGGAACAGCGACGGTCGCCGAGTGTTGGTAACGTGATAAGCACCAACCCACCTTCGTTTTAGAGTCACGCCACGGCGATGGACGAGCGATTGCCCATCAGGCAATACGCAAACATCGCCGCACCGAAGCGCTCCAGGCCCTGCTCCAAGACCGCCATCAGCGCCTCGCGATCCTCATCATCCTCGAAAATCGCCTCCCGACGATCCCCGCGCGATGTCACGTGATAAATGGCGCCTGCAAACTCGATGCGAAGTGGGCGGGACATGGGCGCAGAGCGATTCCGAAATCGGCGAGGAGGCTGGGTCCGAACAGATGCCCTCTTTGGGACGGAACGGGACCTGGTCGCGCCACACAGACTGGCACCGAGGATGGTCGATTGCAGTCAGAGCGAGTCGCTCAAACGCCTGCGAAAATTCGGACACATGGCTGAGAGAGCCTCTTGGCAAAAGGCAAGACTTGACCCCTTCCGCTCGCGCCTCGGGTTCAGTAGACGTTGCCCACTCCGGCATCGCGTACCGGCGTGAGGACGTCGATGAACGTGTTGGGCTTGGCATAGTTCACGCGGGTATTTGGTGCGAAGTCGATCCCGGTTCCGACGTTTTCAAACCTGTTCTTCTGAATTAGGTTGTTCCGGATGACGCTACCGGGTTCGTGGAAACGGACACCCAGGATAATGCCGTCCACCGCGGAAATTGTATTGCGCACGATCGAGTTGCCGAACACCTCGGTCGGTCGCGGACGCGTGCGGCAGCTTCCTGGCGTCGTGGCCGGTGTCGTTGCGTGAAGGAAGACGCCGTGGTTGTGCGCATGAATCACATTGTCGCCGACCAGATTGTTGTTGGTTTCAAGCCAGACTCCCACCAGAGGCGCAACTTCGAATGTATTGTTCAGAATGGTGTTTCCGTCGGCCTGGTATGTCGCCCACACGGCAACGTGTGAGCGGGCGAAGCGATTGCGCTCGATTCGGTTATTGCCCGCATCGGCGCCGCACAGGAATACGCCGTGGGTGGCGGTTTCGAAGTAGTTGTTCTGGATCTTGTGTTCACCGGCGCCCGATCCGGTCAGATCGTCCGGCTGCTCGACCAGAATTGCAAAGCTGGTCCGGTGCAACTTGAAGACATTGTTCCGGATCGTGGATTGTGTCGAGTAGGCCAGAACGACGCCGCCTTCATGGCCGGCGGGATGCGCGGCCACGTCGGAGAATTCGACGTTCTCGACGATCAGACTGCGGGAGCGCAACGCGTAAACACCGTCGAAAAAGTCATGGATCCGTCCCGGCCCCTTGATCGTGACCGAGGCGACATCCCGCATGAAGACGCCGACCTGGGGCGTGCTGGCGATCGCATTGAGCGTATGGCCGTTGAGATCGATGACGACGCCATCTCGCGCGACGGTCAGGGCGCGTGTCTCGGTGCAGTTCAGGTCCTCGGTCAGGACGACGCTACGGCTCAGCACGTCGCCGCAGCGCACCGCAAAGACTGTGGGGCTGAGCAGCAAGGCTGAAAACAGGAAGATCCAGATCTGGTGGGACATGGCGCACTCCGGTGGGGATGGTATGGGTGCTATTCGCACAAAGCCCCTCGAAGCGGACAACACTTATCCAATTCGGCTTCGCTCGGAAGGCAAACCGATATGCGTCCACTGGGAATGGGGCGTTCGTCGGCCCGGAGCAGCGCCGTGCAGCGGCGGTTATCAAGCCAGTTGTCGCGTCTAGTGGATCGCTGTGGATGTTGATTTGGTTGCTTCAGATTGCTTGATTTTTGGAAATGGTGTCAGGGACAATTTCTTCGACATTTCCCATCGACCGTTGAGTAATTCTCCGGGCTGAATTGCCGTCGATGGCCAGCAACGCGACGCCGTGGCGTGGATGACACTTCGGGCATGGCGCGCCATCCTCTCTGGAAATGGTGCCAGTGGGAAATGGTGCCAGGACAATTGCTCTGCGAGGACGTCACGCCGTTCAGCTCGTTAGGGCTGCTCAGGAATATTCACCCTGGCACCATTGCCCTCTTCAACCGCTGACTTTGTTCGGCACCGCACATACGTGCATTGATGTTGCCAGTAGCGTCAGTCCTGTTCGCGCTGGCTGCGACAAACGTCAGTGCCGCCGTGCTGGATCAACGTAGGGGTGTTGCATGTTTCTTCGCGGATTGGGTACGGCCCATCCGCCGCACCGCTACAGTAAACAGGATTGCTGGGAGGCGTTTCAGGCGTCGGCGTGGTTCGAACGTCTGGATCGGCGCTCGCGCGCCATCGCGCAAACGGTGTTGACGCGCGACAACGGCATCGAGTCCCGGCACCTTGCTCTGGGCTCGCTCGATGAGTGTTTCCAGATCGACCCCAACACCCTGCACGCGCGATTTGTGCGGCATGCGCCGGCGCTGGCCGGTCTTGCCGGGCAGCGCGCGCTGATCGACGCCGAGCTTGCCGCCAGCGAGATCGATGCGGTCATCGTCAGTACGTGCACGGGCTATCTGTGTCCGGGGCTGACCAGCTACGTGATCGAGCAACTGGGCCTGCGCGCCGATGTGCAGACCCTGGATCTGGTCGGCCAAGGCTGTGCCGCGGCTCTGCCCAATTGGCGCAGCGCCGATGCGTTGCTGCGCTCAGGCGCGGCTGGCCATGTGTTGTCCATCTGCGTCGAGGTCAGCAGCGCGGCGATGTATTTGAGCAATGATCCCGGCGTGCTGATCAGCGCCTGCCTGTTTGGCGATGGCGCCGGCGCTGCGGTGCTGTCGGCGCAGGCGCTACCGCAGCGTCGACGCGTCGAATGGAAGCGGGCGGCTTCGCTGACCGAACCCGCGCATCGCGATGCGTTGCGCTTTGTTCAGCGCGACGGCATGTTGTGCAACGTGCTCACGCGGCCCGTGCCGCAACTCGCGGCCAGTCGCGCCGAGCGGGTGCTGCAATCCACGCTGGCAGAGGCCAGGCTGACGGCCCCGGAAGTCAGCAACTGGATCATGCATGCCGGTGGTCGCGACGTCCTGCGCGCCTTGCAGGTTTCGCTGCAGATCGACGCGCACGCGCTGCGTTACAGCGCCGCGATGCTGCGCGAACACGGCAACCTGAGCAGCGCCTTCGTCTACTTTGTGCTGCAGGCAGCGCTGGCAGACAACGCTGCCGGTGGCCACTGGTGGATGTCGGCATTCGGTGCCGGCTTCAGCTGCCACGGCGCGTTGCTGGAGGTTGCGTGACACGATTGGACACCGCACCGGCAGGCGAGCGCGGCATGCCGCGACGGGTGGATCCGGAATGGCTCGATTTCATGCCGGCCTGCGACCCGCGGGCGATCCGCTCCCGCCAGGACCTGCGGCGCGTCAACCGCCTGTTGGGCAGCCTGAGTACGCTGTTGGCCGCGATCGATCCGCTGGTGGTACCCGGCCAGCCGACGCATCTGATTGAGCTGGGCACCGGCGATGGCGGTTTGCTCTTGCAGCTGGCACAGCAACGGTGCAAGCAGTGGAGTGACGTGCAGGTGACCTTGCTCGACCGCCACCCGCTGGTCAGTAGTGAAACCCTGGCGGCGCTGCGCGACTGCGGGTGGCGGGTGAATGTCGTCGAGGCCGATGTGTTTCGCTGGCTGGCGCAACCGACGATGCCGACGCAGGGAATCATATTGAGCAATCTGTTCGTGCATCACTTTGAAGGTGCCGAGCTCAACCGATTGTTGGCGGGCATTGCCAGCAAGGCGCAGGCGTTTGTCTGCTGCGAGCCGCGGCGCTCGGGATTCGCATTGGCCGGCAGCTACCTGCTCGGTGCCATCGGTTGCAATGCGGTGACGCGCCACGACGCGGTGCTCAGCGTGCGTGCGGGTTTTCGCGATCATGAGCTTTCAACGCGCTGGTCGCAGGTGGCCAGCATGGGTGATACCTGGCAGCTGTCGGAGTCGCCAGCTGGATTGTTCAGTCACTGCTTTATCGCCCGCCGAGGCGCGCGATGAGCGATCACTACGACGCGCTCATCATCGGGGCCGGGGTAGCGGGGTGCAGCGCCGCCATCCTGCTGGCGCAGGCGGGCTGGTCGGTCGCCATCGTCGAGAAGCACCGCTTCCCCCGGCGCAAGGTATGTGGCGAGTGCATTGCCGCCAGCAACTTGCCGCTGCTGGACGCGATGGGCATCGGTGGCGCTTTCGAGCGCCTCGCGGGCGCACCGCTGAAGCGCGTCGGCCTGTTTGCCGGCGATGACATGATCACCACGGACATGCCCGCCTTCGCCGATCCCCGCCATCGCTGGGGCCGTGCACTGGGTAGAGAACACCTCGACACGTTGCTGCTGCAGCGCGCGGCGGACTGTGGCGCAAGCATCTGGCAACCGTGGACGCTGCGCGCATTGCGCCGCATGGACACTCGCCACGAATGCATGCTCAAAAGCGCGGATTCGGATCTGCAAGCGACATTGAGCGCAACCCTGCTGATTGATGCGCATGGCTCGTGGGAGGCGCTGACCGGCATCGCGGCCGCCGGACCAGTAGCGACGGGTCACGCGTCGGACGCAGAGGAGTCGCTGCAACGCGCAGCGTCGCGGGACTCGGACCTGTTCGCCTTCAAGGGAAATTTCAAGGGCGCCCAACTCGATGCCGATTTGTTGCCGGTGTTGGCATTTCCCGGCGGCTACGGTGGCATGGTGCAAGCCGGGGACGGTGAGCTCACGCTCGCCTGCTGTATCCGCCGCGATGCGCTGCGCGCCATTCGCGTGCAATTCCCAGGCGAGCGTGCGGCGCACGCGGTGCAGCACCACTTGCAGGCTTCCTGTCGCGGCGTTCGGCATGCATTGAGCGGCGCACGTCAACACAACAGTTGGTTGAGCGTGGGTCCGATCCGACCAGGCATTCGCAACGCCGCTGCGGGCGGCGGTCGATTTGCGATCGGCAACGCAGCAGGCGAAGCGCATCCCATTCTTGGCGAGGGCATCAGCATGGCGATTCAATCGGCGTGGCTGCTTTGCACCACCCTGCTCGCAGCGCCAAACGCCGCCGCAGGCCATGATGCCCGCATCGCGGCGAACTATGGCCTGGCTTGGAAACGCAGTTTCGCCGGACGCATCCGCGCCGCAGCGGTGTTTTCGCACATGGCGATGCGGCCGGCTTCGGCGCGGGTGCTGCTGCCGGTGTTGCGGCGCTGGCCGCGCTTGCTGGGCGTGGCTGCCCGTGTTGGCGGCAAGATCCGTTGCGCAGTGAATGCCGACGCGGTTCAACTGCAACCGCCGGCAGCCAACGCGGCGCTTTCGAGAGGAGCCCTGCTGCCATGAATACTTTCGATGCACTGTGCAAAATACTCATCCGGGACTATCCGCTCGGCGACCACACGCTGACCCTTGAAACCACCCTGGACAGCCTGGCGATCGATTCACTCGGCGTGATCGAACTGATCTTTGCCATCGAAGACGCCTTCAATGTCACTGTCCCCGATAGCGATCCCAGCACGGCCTACGAATTTGGCACGCTCGCTGAACTCACCGGCTATATCGATCGCCTGATCGCGGCGCGCGACGCACCGGCCCCGACAGCCCCGGATGCATCGGATGCCGGAGCTGCTCTGCCCACGCCGCCATGAAGCGCGTGGCCATCACCGGCATGGGCATCATCGCCCCTGGCGGCCATTCGCCGGAGACGTTTTTCGACGCACTGGTCGCGGGCCGATCGGCGATCCGCCGGCTGCCTGCCGAGTTCGCCCCGCAGCTGTCGACGCGAATCGCCGCCCGCATCGACTTTGACCCCACGCTGCATTTTGATGCGCCGCGCTTGCGCATGCTCGACCGCGTCAGTCAGTTCGCACTGGTGGCGGCGGCACAGGCAATGCGTGCCGCCAAACTCGAATTGAGTGATGACCAGCGCGACCGCGCCGGTGTGTTTGTCGGCACCGGCATGGGTGGCGCGAACAGCATCGAAGAGGGCTATGCCACCCTGTATCGCGACCAATCCGACCGCATCAAACCGTTCAGTGTTCTGCTCGCGATGAACAACGCTGCGGCCTCGTGGATTGCCAGCGAGTACCAACTGCGCGGCCCCAGCCTGACCTATTCCACGGCGTGTTCGTCCTCAGCAGTGGCCATTGGTGAAGCGTGGCGGCGCATACGCAGTGGCGAGACCGAGTGCATGCTGGCCGGGGGCAGCGAAGCGGCACTGACGCTTGGCACCATGAAAGCCTGGGAAGCGCTGCGCACCTTGGCCAACGAAGACCCGGACGACCCGGCGGCATCCTGCAAGCCTTTCGCCAAGGATCGCAGCGGGTTGGTGCTGGGAGAAGGCGCTGCAATGTTTGTGCTGGAAGAATGGGACCACGCCTGCCGCCGCGGCGCACCGATTCAAGCCGAACTGATCGGCTATGGCCTGAGCACTGATTGCGAGCACATCACCCGCCCCAGTGTGCAGGGCCAGGCCAACGCCATGCGCCTGGCGCTTGCCTCAGCCGAGATTGATCCCGGCGCGATCGACTACCTCAATGCCCACGGCACAGCCACGCAGGCCAATGACGCGACCGAAACGGCCGCCATTCGCGCGGTGTTCGGCAACGCTGCTGAGCAACTGGCGATCAGTTCGACCAAGTCGATGCATGCGCATCTCCTGGGTGCGGCAGCCGCAATCGAGTTGCTGGCCAGTGTCCTCGCCCTGCACACCGGCATCGCCCCGCCGACGCTCAACTTGCATCATCCCGATCCCGCCTGTGACCTCGACTACGTGCCCAACCAGGCCCGCCGCGGCTTGCAACTCAATCGGGCAATGAGCAATTCGTTTGCGTTCGGCGGTACCAATGCGGTGTTGGTGGTGGGCCGGCACGCGCCTGCCTAGGAAAGCTGGCGGATGGTCAGGCCATGCGGCGCGTAGCGCAGCGCGGGATCCGCGCTTCTACCTGATGGGACGGATCGGGCGTCAGCTGCGTCGCGCCGCTTCGATCGTCGCAATGTCGATTTTCCGCATCTCCGTCATCGCCTGGAAGGCGCGCTTGGCGGCTGCTTGCGAAACCGCGGTCAGCGCAGATTTTCCAGCGTGTATTTCCTTGGATGCGTCTGACTGAATTAGTTCACTGACCCTGGTTTCGCGGTTTCGCGGTTTCGTTTGCCGAATCGATGCAGATAAACTTGTGACAAATGCACATAAAACCATGAGCCGGTGCGAGGCATGCAGTAACCGTCCCGCGCAAGGGGCATGCGTGCCGAGTGACGGATTGCGTCGCGCCGCCGATGTTGGCGATGGCGGCGCCGAACGCCCGCCGCATTGACCTGGGCCTGGAGATGAGACATGACGCGCAGTACGGAATCAAACCGCGGAAATGGGCCAGACAGGCTCGTCCTGACCCGGCCCGACGATTGGCACGTGCATCTTCGTGATGGAGCGATGCTTTCGCGCGTGGTTCCGGATACAGCGCAACGCTTCGCACGTGCGATCGTGATGCCCAATCTCGTCCCGCCGGTAACAACGACCGAGCGCGCGGAAGACTACCGTCAGCGGATCATCGCCGCCGTGCCGTCGGGAGTGCGCTTCGAGCCATTGATGACGCTGTACCTGACGGACAACACGGCGCCCTCGGAGATCGCGACAGCCAAGGCCAGCGGGTGCATTTTCGGCGTGAAGTGGTATCCCGCTGGGGCCACGACCAATTCGGAGCGCGGCGTCACCGACATCGGCCGCTGCGACGCCATCCTGGCCGCGATGGAAGAACACGATCTGCCGCTGCTGGTGCATGGCGAAGTGACCGATCCGTCCGTGGACGTGTTCGATCGCGAAAGCTTGTTCATTGAACATTTTCTTGTTCCGCTGCTGGAGCGCTTTCCGCGGTTGCGCGTCGTGCTGGAACACATCACGACACGGCAGGCGGTGGACTTCATCATTCAGGCACCTTCCCGCGTCGCGGCAACCATCACCGCGCACCATCTGCTGCTCAACCGCAACGCGCTGTTCACCGGCGGCTTGCGACCGCACCACTATTGTCTGCCGGTTCTCAAGCGTGAGCAGCACCGCCAGGCGCTTCTGGCCGCCGTCGCCAGCGGCAATCCGAGGTTCTTCCTCGGCACTGACAGCGCGCCGCATGTACGCAACGCCAAGGAATCTGCCTGCGGTTGCGCCGGCATCTACACCGCACACGCAGCCATCGAGTTGTACGCGGAAGCATTTGAGCAAGCCGGCGCGCTTGACCAGCTGGAAGCCTTCGCCAGTTTCCACGGCGCGGATTTTTACCGTCTGCCGCGCAACCACGAAAAGATCACGCTGGAACGCCAACGCTGGCTGGTGCCGCAACAATTCGGCGACGGGCATGATGCCATCGTGCCATTGCGGGCGGCGGAACCGGTCGCATGGCGAATGGTCAACCCACGGCAACCCGCACACATACAGTGACACGTTCCGGCCCGGGTACTGATGCCTGCACGGGTGTGCAATTCCGCAGCCGAATTCGCCCATTTCCCGACGCACGAATTCTGGTCCCGAATTCTGGACACCCACCAACCGCACCAGCGGCCGCCCCGCCGCCCGTTGCCCTCTCCGTTCCACGACGGGGCAACGGGTCAATGCCGTCTTGACCGACGGCCAGACGTGCGCGCAGTTCGCGGAGCAAGGACTGGCTATCCGTTCTTCTGGTTCGCGGTCAGATCACGGCACAGCGGAAGCTGGGAAAATTCGGATTCACGGGCGTCCATTTTCCGTTCGCCATCTGCGTTCACTCGCGGGGCGCTTCGGAATCCAGCAGATCCTGCGTCGGCCGGCTGCGCTGGTCGGCATCGATCTGCTGTTCCAGGTCATCGTGCGCCCGCGTATCAGGTGCGGCGGTGGCGGTAGGTCCGATTGGCTCTGCTTCGGCCTTCGGCACCGAGGACGGTGGCAGGCCCATGCGCTCGGTGATCTGCAGGCGGTAGGTCGGTTCCGGCATGTCCATGCCAGCGGCCTCCAACGCCAGCTTGACGCAGCGGATCGCCTCGCTCTTCACCGACAGGAAATCGTTGCGGCCCTGGTCCACCCATGCGTGGTAACGCACCTTGACGCTGGAGTCCGCCAACTCGGTGATGTAGGCGCGCGGCGGTGGCGACTCCATCACGCCTTCCAGCGACAGCAGCGTATCAACACCCAACTGCTGCGCGCAGACCAGATCTTCGTTGACGCCGATGCCGACATCAAAAGTAAGGCGGCGACTGGGATTGCGCGTGTAGTTCAGCGTTACGCTGCGAAACACCAGTGCGTTCGGCAGGCGCAGATGATTGCCATCGGGCGTCATCAGGATTGTGGCACGCGAGGTCAAGGCGACCACGGTGCCTTCGTTGCCGTCGATGACGACGTGATCGCGCGGTGCAAACGGTTGGCGCAGGCTCATCAGCAGGCCGGCCAGATAGTTCTCCAGCGTATCCTTGAAGGCAAATCCCAGCGCCACGCCCATCACGCCGGCGGTGCCCAGCACGGCACCGACCAGGGCGGTCGCATCGAGGATCTCCAGGGCGACCAGGATCGCGATGCCTACCGAAATCCAGCGCGTGGTGGTGCGGGCCAGGTCGGAAAGGAAAGGATTCTTGCGCGATACCCGATCCAGCAGCGCGCGCCGCGACAGCCACCTGCCAACGACCCAGCCCAGCCAAATCACGAGCACTGCCAGCAGCAGCAAGGGCAGCGCGGCGAGCAGGCGGTACGCCTCATCAAGCAGTCGCTGCATCACCTGGTCGATTTCAAATCGCATTCCGGTTCACTTGTTTGCCGTCACGACTACGGTTGCAGCCCCGCGAGGCGAGACGGTCAAAGTATTGCACGGCCGCGGAGGCTCAGAGCGGCAGAACTCGGACATGGCCAACAGGAAAATCGCCTTCTGGTGGGGCATCTCTGTGAGATGCCGTCTGGACGCCGTGGCAAATTCCAGCATGGCATCTCACAGAGATGCCCTACAGGATCGGGCTTGAGCGCAGCTGGCGCCGCCACCACGCACGGCCAATGGTCCCTGGCACCATTTACCCTTCGCTACTCAACAGCAACGATTGTGCGACCTGCCGCCATACCTTGCCTGTTGTCGCTCGAGAATGAACTCGGCGTGCGTGGGCACGGGCAACTCCGGGTGATGGCTGCGGCGGTGGGCGATGTAGCGATCGTAGTCGGGTACGCCGATCATCAGTCGCAGCGATTCGAGCAGGCGCTTGATCATGCCGGTTCCTCTTGTGCAGTAATCGTCGTGATACGCAGCGAGCGCAGGCCTACCCGCAGTCCGAGCACGCTGACGGCGACCAGGATCGTCATGAACAGCGCGCACAGCGAAGCATTCACATAATCGTTGAGCACAATCTGCTGCATCTGCGCCATCGAAGTGGCCGGCGCCAGAAGATCGCCCTGCCCGATCGCCGTGTTGAACCTTTGCGCATGGCTCAGGAACCCGATACGGACATCGGCATGGAAGAGCTTGTCCCAGCCGGCGCTCAGCGTGCACACCAGCAGCCAGGTCAACGGCGCCAGGCCTACCCAGGCATAGCGCTCGCGTTTCATCTTGACCAGCACCACGGTCACCAATACCAGCGCAATCGCGGCCAGCATCTGATTGGCAATGCCAAACAGGGGCCACAGGCTATTGATGCCGCCTAGCGGATCGGTCACGCCCTGATACAGAAAATAGCCCCAGCCGGCGACGCACAGACTGGTGGCGACCAGATTGCCAATCCACGAACGCGTATTGCCGAGGGTCGGCGATACCTGCCCGAGAAAATCCTGGATCATGAAGCGCCCGACCCGGGTACCTGCATCCAGTGTGGTCAGAATGAACAGCGCTTCGAACAGGATGGCGAAGTGGTACCAGAATGCCATCATCGCGCCACCGCCCAGAAAGCTCGACAGCACCTGCGCCATCGCCACCGCCAGGGTCGGTGCGCCGCCAGTGCGCGACAGGATCGTTCCTTCGCCGACGTCACGTGCGGTCTGCGTCAGCATCTCCGGTGTGATCAGAAAACCCCAGGATGAAATCGTGCTGGCTGCCTGTTCGACCGAAGAGCCAATCAGGGCAGGCGGGCTGTTCATCGCAAAGTACAGCCCTGGTTCCAGCGCGGCGGCGGCGATCAGCGCCATCATCGCAACGAACGACTCGCAGAGCATGGCGCCATAGCCAATCGGCGCGATATGGCGTTCGTTGGCCAGCATCTTGGGCGTCGTGCCGGAGCTGATCAGCGC
>JAYSZM010000033.1:0-21762 GCA_043738015.1 Lysobacterales bacterium | reverse complement strand
TTTTACTCCAAGAAGCCGGTGTCACTGCGCATCCGCAATTTCGAGTCGAACAAGCTCAAGGTCAACGATCTCGAGGGCGCTCCGATCGAGATCGCCGCGGTCGTGGTCTGGCAGGTGGTCGACACGGCCGAGGCGGTGTTCTCGGTTGATGACTACGAGAACTTCGTGCACGTGCAAACCGAGGCCGCACTGCGCCAATCGGCGACCAGCTATCCCTACGACCTGCACGACGACCAGCAGATATCGCTGCGCAGTCATACCCAGGAAATCGCCGATCATCTGCGCAAGGAGATTCAGGAAAGGCTGACCAGTGCCGGCGTCAAAGTGCTCGAATCGCGCATCTCCCACCTCGCCTACGCCCAGGAAATCGCCCAAGCGATGCTGCAGCGTCAGCAGGCCGGCGCCATCATCGCGGCGCGCACCAAGATCGTCGAAGGCGCCGTCAGCATGGTGCACATGGCGCTCGACCAGCTCGCCGAAAAAGGCGTGGTCACCCTCGATGAGGAGCGCAAGGCACAGATGGTTTCCAATCTGCTGGTCGTACTCTGCGGCGAACGCGGCACCCAGCCGATCGTCAACGCCGGCTCGATCTACTGATCGGCACCGTAGTGAGCGAGAAGAAAGCCTACCCGCTGAGGATCAACGCTGCCGTGCTCGACGCGATGCAGCGCTGGTCCGATGATGAACTGCGCAGCCTCAACGCCCAGATCGAGTACGTGCTCCGCGACGCCCTGCGCAAGGCGGGGCGGCAGGGCGAGGCGCAGGAGACTGGTGCAGCCGCGGTGGGGAAGAAGAGGGGCTGACCAGCGGGGTCGTGCCCGTGCTCGGCACCCGTATCCTGATGCGCCCGGACCATCTGCCAGGGCCGGAGGCAGATCTGCTCCGCCTTACTGCGGAGCACTTCGGGTATGACAGACAAATGTAGTACAATGCCCCATGAAGACGATCAGCAAGCGCGAGCTGAACCAGCAGACCGCATACGTACTCGACGCCGTGTCAGCGGGTCAATCGGTCCTGGTGACCGAGCGTGGCGTGCCGCGCTGGCGAATCGAAGCCGTTGAAGCATCCGGCGACCCCGTCGCCCGGCTGCAGTCCGCTGGGCGCATCACGCCCGCCAAGGCCAGGCCTGCGCCCTGGCCCCGTGCAAAGCCCCGCTACACGAATTCGCAGGTGGATGCGCTGTTCGCTGAATCCCGCGACGAACGCTGATGCGCTGGTACATCGATGCGTCGATTGCTCTGCACGCATTGCTTCCCGGCGGTGATGCTCGGGCACGTCGCTGGCTGGATTCGACAAGGTCCGCCGGCGATGAAGTCTTTTCGTCAACCCTGCTGCAAGTGGAATTGACTCGCGTCTTGCGGAGGGAAGGACTGGCCGTGTCGATGGCCCGTCCCGTGCTGGACCGGATCAACCTGGTGAGCATCGACGACGGCATTCTTCGCTTCGCCGCAGCCATCGAGTCCCACATCAAGTCGCTCGATGCGATCCATCTTGCGACCTGTGGCCTGCTGGGCTCGGGGATCACTGTAGTCACGCACGACGAAAGCATGGCCGAAGTCGCCGCGAGCCTCGGTCTTGAGGCAATCGATCCACTCGGTGATTGAAGGGCGGCTTTCGGCCAAGAGTTGCCGGTCGCAGGAGCGGAGGCCTGATGCCCGAAAGTGGACGGTGGCGCGACGCTGATCGCCCGTGTGAGGCCGAAATGGGAGGTTCGCCGTCTATCGCCGCGTTAAGCGGCCGCGGGCGGATAGAAAATCAGGAACCATCGCAGTTTCTCCCCGCGGTCCGCTTGCATAGTTAGGCGCCAACCTGGAATCGCCGGACTCTGATGGCTGAAAACGTGTGGTAGTTGTCATTGCTGCCAGCAACGGGGGCGCTCACTATGTAGGGCATGAAAGCCCGCCCGCCATTGAACCAGCCCGCTGTCATTCGCCCTGCACGTCGCGGCCCGCGCCGGATCGCGATGCTGGCTTTCCCCGATGTCCAGGTGCTCGACGTGATGGGTCCACTCGAAGTGTTCTCGCGTACCGCGCGCTGGTTGCACGATCACGGCAAACTCGTCGATCAGACCTACGAAGTCGAGATCATCGGCCTGAAGAAAGGCCCGTTCCTCACCTCGTCGGGATTGCGCCTGTACGCCGATCGGGCTTTCTCCGATGTCGGTCGCGGTATCGACACCTTGATGATCGCCGGTGGCGTCGGCGTGACCCAGTACCGTTCCCACACCGCTTTGTTGGGCTGGATCCGCAAGCAATCTCGCTTGGTTCGGCGCCTCGCCTCGATTTGTACCGGCGCCTTTCTGCTCGCCGAAGCCGGGCTGCTGAAAGGACGCCGCGCCACCACCCACTGGAATCACTGTGCGAATTTCGCCCGTGACTTTCCCGATATCCAGCTCGAGCCCGACACAATATTCGTTCGCGAGGGTTCGCTGTACACCTCCGGCGGCGTTACCGCCGGCATGGATCTGGCGCTGGCGCTGGTGGAGGAAGACCACGGACGCGATGTTGCGTTGGCCGCGGCGCGCGAACTGGTGATGTTCCTCAAGCGCCCCGGTGGCCAGGCGCAGTTCAGCGCGCAGCTCGCTGTGCAATTTGCCGAGCAGCAACCGTTGCGCGAATTGCAGACGTACATTCTGGAGCATCCTGACGCCGAACTCGGCGTCGAAAGTCTCGCCGATCGTGTCGCCATGAGCCCGCGAAACTTCGCCCGCGTGTTCACTCGGGAAGTCGGCTCGACGCCTGCGCGATTCGTCGCTTCGGTGCGCATAGAAACGGCACGACGACTGCTGGAGGAAAGCGACGATCCGATCGAGACGGTGTGCAGCAGAAGCGGGCTAGGAACGCCGGAGTCGATGCGCCGCGCGTTCATGCGCGCGCTCGGAATTCCACCCGGACAATACCGCGAGCGATTCAAGGGCGCCCGCTAGTCCCTCCGTACAGCAAACATTTCTTTCACAAGGAAACAGCCATGAACACCTTTTTCCAAACAGCAATGGCCATCGCCATGTTGATCTTCGGCGCACCCAGCATCGCCGGTGGCGGCGAGGAAAATCAGAACGTCGGTGCCGGGATCTCGCTGGTAGAGCACCGGAACGATGCCTATGTCTGCCCGATGGAGCATGGAGGGGAGGCCCACAAACCGGGTTTCTGCCGGGAGTGCGGCATGGAGTTGGTCAACAAAATGGACCAACTGCGTGTAGCGGTGCTGATCTTCAACGAAGTCGAAGACATCGATTTTGCCGGGCCGATGGAGGTGTTCGGACAAAGCGGCGCCAGCTTCTTTACAGTCGCGGCCGACACGCAGATGGTGCGATCAGTTGCCGGCCTGAAAATCCAACCCGACTTTGACTTCCAGCACGCTCCCGCCGCGGACATCGTTCTGATACCCGGCGGCAATGTCAGCAGCGTGATCAGCAATCCAAAGTTACTGGACTGGATTCGCCAACGCAGCGAGGATTCGCGCGCCGTACTGTCGATATGCACCGGCGCTTTCATTCTGGCCAAGGCGGGATTGCTCGATGGAATTTCGTCGACGACCATCGCTTCGGCCATACCCATGCTTGCCGCGGCGGCACCGAAAACGCAGGTGGTGCGCGATCGCCGCTATGTCGACAACGGCAAAATCATCACCACCGGCGGACTATCGGCCGGAATTGATGGTGCCTTGCACGTGATCGATCGCGAATTCGGCCGCATGCGCGCCGTGGGCGTGGCCCGCGATCTTGAATACGAGTGGCGCATCGACGGCGTCAGCGAATTTGGCACGCTTGCTCATCTTCAGTTGCCGGGGGTGACCAGCATCTTTCCGGTTGAGGCCTCCTGGCGAAAACTCGAAGAGCACGGCGACGCGCAGCAATGGAAAGTGCTCGGCCATCTTGAAATTGCCATGAATGCAGAGGAATTTCTCTCGGCCAGCAGCAAACTGCTGGCCGACGATGGCTGGTCGAGCCGTGACTCTGGCGATTCCCGTCGCAGCTACAGCAAACGCGTGGAGGGTCAAGACTGGCTGTTCAGCCTTGCCATCGCCGAAAAAGTCGAACCGAACGTCTTCCACGTGAGCATGGCGGTCGAGAAGTCAGTTGCGGCGAATGCCCAGCGCTAGCAGCCTGTCGGGCTTAGGGGGCGAGGCGATGCGCGACTGCTTGAGTCGCCGTCTGCACCCTGGCAAGCGCGGGGTATCGCCGACGCCGCGCCGTCGCCTCTGCCGTCGCGAGGTGACACTGCAACGTGGCTGACTCAGGTGCGCGGCATCGAATCGCGATTCTGCCGCGCGGTCGGCAGCCTGCAGGCCCTGATCGATCGAGCGCAACCGATGGGACAGAGGTATAGGAAATTTAAACGCCCTTTTCTGGCAGTCTGTCGGGTAGGCGGCGGCCGCGCAAGCGCCGGTTTGGGCAAGGATCGGGCCTGCCCGAGCGCCATTTCGGCATCACGTGGACGCGCAGTCTGGTCGTCCGTCGCCATTTCTCACTGAATCCCGGCATCGGGCCAAGCGCGCCCCTGCGGGATAGCCGCCGCATCTAATGGCTGTTGGTTTTCGCTGTTGGGGGGCGTTGCCGATCTTGCGACTACGCGGCCATGGCCACGGCCGCTGGCCCGCGCGGTCGGGGGCGGTAGTGCGCTTCCTCCATCGCGTCGTGCTTTTCGAAGTGGGCGAGGCATGGATGACCCCTTGCGGGTATGGCGCGGATGACTATGGGTTCTTCGATGCTGGCGGCGATCCGTACCGCACCGCCACAGTGGACGCAGGTGCTCACGTCGATGCCGACCCAATCGCCTGGAGCGATTGGGAACAGCCGAAGGCTGGCCCGAAGGGCGGAGGGCAGGATGCCCGGAGTAAAACGCGCTTGAGGCGTTGCGCTTAAGTCATCGCTCGGCGGCGTTCGTCGGGTGGGCGGTGGTCGTCGTTCGCGTTGACGTCGGCCGGGGCAGCATCGATGGCAGCCCCTCTGCCGCGCCACATGGCGTCACCTGCGAATGACCGCTTTCTCTTTTTTTGCGATGTATTTGAATGACCGTTGTGGGTCGAAAGCAGCCCCCGGCACTCCGCAGCAGAACCATCAACGGCACCGGCTCGCATCAACCCCGCTCACGGGAACTTGTTTCCACGCCGTTCCGGCTGCAATACGCGCGCAAGCAGCCACACGTTATGATGCCCGCCCTACCACCCGTTCATGCTCTTGATGCCTCCTCGACCGGCCCTTACCCGTTCCGCTGCTGCCCTGCCCTGGCCTCTGCTTCCCGCTCCTTTGCTCAACGGCGCGCGGTTTGTGCTGCGGCCGGCGCTGACGCGGGCGGATCGGCTGAGCTTTGCGGCGATGCTGCCTGCCGAGGGTCCGCGGGCGGGGCTGGGGACGGATCTGGCGCAGCCTCGATTGCTGCGTGCCGATCTGGTCGAGGACAAGGTGCAGGGCGGCGTGGTGGGTGCCTGTTGTGTGGTGCAGTCGCGTGCGCTGCGCGAAATACTGCTGCAACTGCGGCCGATGCATGAATCGATGACGAGTCGCGATGCGATCCACGCACTGCTGCGCGCCGGGGCGAGCGCGAACGATCCGGCACCGTTGAGCGGCGCGTCAGAAGATTTCACCAGCGAACTTTGTGCCGAGTTGGGCGTGCCGGCTTCGTATGCGGAGCAACACAGCCTGCAGCGCATCGACGAGCCCCTGCGCCTGCACTACGCCGGCCGCGACTACGTGGGCCGCAGCTTGTGGCTGCAGCATGGCACGGCGTGCGCCTGGCATGCGATGCGGCGCGCGGCGGCGGATGCGGGCGTCGATCTGGAGGCTGTCTCGGGATTTCGCAGTGCCGCCTATCAGGCCGGCATCCTGCGCCGGAAGCTCGATCGCGGCATGAACATCGAGCAGGCCCTGGCGATCAATACCGCGCCCGGCTACAGCGAACATCACAGTGGCCGCGCGATCGATATCGGAACACCGGGCAGTCCTGCTGCCGAAGAGATCTTCGAGTCAACCGCAGCGTTTGCCTGGCTGCGTCAGCAGGCGCGCCAGTTCGGATTCAGGATGAGCTATCCACGCGACAATCCGCATGGGGTCATCTACGAACCCTGGCATTGGTACTACCAGCCTGCCTGAGTCGTTGCGCCGCGGTCGAGAATTCACCGGTCTGCGAAGACGGCGGGCGGACAAGCTCAGCGGCTACGCGCTATCGGCGATGCGCCAGAGATAAAGACTGGCCAGTGTTCGATGACCCGCCCAGTGCGCGCACAGCTCATGCATTGCCTTGGCCTTGGGAAGTTCATCCAACGCCAGCACGCGTTGCACGCCCTTCTGCACACCGAGATCGGCAATCGGCAGTACATCCGGTCGGCCAAGCCGAAAAATCAGCATCATCTCGACCGTCCAGCGGCCGATGCCGCGCACGGCGGTCAGCCGCTCGATCAGTGCTTCATCGTGCAGCCAGCGTAGTTGTGCGGCCTTGGGAACGATACCCTCCTCGGATTTTTCGGCGAGATCCTTGAGCGCGGCAATCTTGTTGAACGACACACCGCAGGCGCGCAGTCCATCGATCGATGCGGCGCGCAGACGATCGGCTGTCATGCGTCCGCCCTCGCACCAGCGTTCGCGCACGCGGCCAACGATGGTGGCCGCCGCCTTGCCGGACAACTGCTGATAGAGAATCGAGTTGGCCAGCGCATCGACCGGATCGAAGGGTCGATGCCAGCTCGTCTCGACCACACCAATCCGCCGCATCCAACGACCCAGCGCGGCATCGCGGCGGGCGAGCGCACGCCGCGACTGGTCGACATCAAAACCGCGCGGAAAGGGTCCGCGCGATCTCTCAACGTGCTCAGGCATCCCTGCCCGCGCGCTCACTGCAGAGGGACAAAATTCAGCGTGGTGGTGGCTGCCGCGGCATGCGCTGCCACATCAATCGGCAGACGCTTGTAGCCGTTGACCAACCACAGCGGCAACTGCGAGACGTAGCCCGGCGCACCCAGCACGCCACTCTGACCGCCCGGATAGATCTGGTTGGCGGCGATTGGCGTGGTCATCTCGCCGACGAAGCGCCGTGCCGGGCCGCTGCCGAACATGAATCCATTGAGCGAATTGGCGCGCGTGCTGTGACTGGAAGCATCGACCGCTTCGTAGCCACCCTGGCGGGCGACACCCTGCAGAGCCGGCGACAGATTGGTCAGACCATAAAGGCCGGGACCGGGCACGTTGAAGGGCCCGCCGAGCGGATGATCGAAGACAATCCGGTGCAGCTTGCCCCAACGATAGTCGTTCTGCACGGTCGAGTTGGCAAAGGCTGCGGCGAACTCGTTGCTCGCCAACAGGTTCAGGCCATCACGCAGGGCTTTCAACAGAATCAGATCACGCGCGTCCTCGGCCGAAGGCGCGCCGGTCACCTGGAAAAAATTCAGACCCGAGGCACCGACGCCATGCTGCGCAGGGAAGCGATCCAGGTGATGCTTGAAGGCGACATAGGCCTCACTCGATCCGGGCTGTGCGGAAGTCAGTCCGACACGAGTCAGGGTTGCGTCGATGGTGGCTCGGATCGCCTGGCCACGCCAGACCGAGAACAGAGTCGCTGCAACCGAGGCATCGATTTCCGACTGAGCTGGCTCGGCCAGGGCGAGCGGATTGTCGCCAGGGTCAAACCCTTCGCGAATCCCGGTCGGGCTCGAATAGTCCCAACGCTGGAAGCGCAGCATCGCTTCGAGTACACCGGGATCGGCGTACAACGCGTGCAGCGGTGCATAGCTCGAAGACTCTGCACGGTTCATCGCATTGATCAGATGCGGCAGCACCAGCTCGGCGTCGAGCAGTTGCGCGTTGGCCTGGGTCGCCTGGATATCCGCCGCGGTGACCTTCTCCGGACGCGCCAGCAGGGTCTGCATCATGCGATCGATGCGCCCGACGCGCAGGCTGGAATAGCCAAAGTTGAGATAGTAAAGCCCGCCGCCGGGCCGCACCTGGTCGAAGGCATTGTTGTTCAGTGTATTGCCCACCGGATCGTTGTTGGCGTTTGCGATGTAGTTGCTCGCCGGATTGATCACATAGGGCATCTCGCTCGCCGGCAGTATCTCGTAACGCAGCGCCTGATTCGGTTGCGGATGGCTGACCGGCAACCAGCCATTCTTGCGCACGCCCGAGCCATCGCGAATCAGGAAGGGCGGCGCACCATCAATGGAATTGGTGGTCTGCAGGTCTTCGCGCAAGGGCGATTCGGCGGTGCTGAAGTAGGCGATATTGCCGTCGGTATCGGCATAGGCGAAGTTCTGCGAGCCGACATCGGAGTACTGCAGCGCGGTGCGGAACTCGCCCATGTTGCCGGCGCGATTGATGCGCCGGATCGCATCCAGTTCATGGGTAGCGCCCCAGCCGGTGTAGGCCACCGAAAGTCCACTGTTACCCTGAATCGACAGGATCGGCCCGTTGTTGCGCCGGGGTACCAGCAGGCTGAGCCCGCCATTGGTATAGCCGATGCTGGTATCACGGGCGACATTGTCCAGTACGCCATCGAGGCGATTGACGTAGTAGTTCTGGAACACCCAGTTGATCGGCTCGGCATTGCCCTTGTAGACGGTATGCGTGGGCACGCCAAAAGTATTGAAGAGCAGCGGCTCCTGATAGGTGTCGGTGACATCCAGCGGATTGGTGGTCAGACCCCAACAGAATTTCTCGGTGCAGCCGAGCAGGATCGAGGGCGCGCCGGGCGGCGTGAGACCAGAGACATTCATCGGCGTGGCATAGCGGCTGTCGGTGGATACGATGTGTGCCTCATGCATCACGGCGGGAAGATCGAGTGATAGATGCGGGTCATTGGCGAGTATGGGTTTTCCGGATACCGTCTCGGCACCCGATACCAGCCACCAATTACTGCCGCCACGATTCTCGCGCGGGCGCAGCGTGGGCGCGATCCAGGGATTGTTCTCGACCTTGCTGCGCAAGTCCTGGGCGAGTGCCATCTGCTCGGGCGTCACCATCGGCACAGAATTCTGGAAATTCTTGGCCGCCGCGCTGTCGCCATCGGCCGTCGGCACAAATCCCGGAATCGAAATGCGGTTGTCGAAGGGTTGGACCCGATGCGTGTCTTCGAAAAACAATGCCTGCCCATTGAACCCTGCTGCGGCACCCGCCTGCTGATAGGCACCGAGACGCAGCGTGTAATCGATGTCCAGATCGAAGCTCAACTGGAATGCGAGGATTTTGCCGATGACCAGTGAATCCACCGGCGACCATGGCTCGAAACGGCTCAGCTCAAGCGCTCCGTACTCGGGCGGCAGGGCGTGCCCACGCACATAGAAATTCACACCGTCGGCGTAGGCCTTCAGTTGTCCACGCAACTCGCTGTCTACCGCCGACCAGCTCGCTTGGGCGGCGCGGCGCAGGCCAAGCGTGCGCAACTGGATATCGTTGGCCAATGCGGGCGTGCCGACCAATTCTGCCAGGGTGCCACTGGCTGCGCGTCGCGTGTAATCCATCTGGAACAAGCGATCGCGCGCATGCACATAGCCGAGCAGATAGGCCGCGTCATAGTCGTTGGCGGCGCGGATCAGCGGCACGCCATCGCTGTCAAACCCGATGCTTCCGGGCGCGCGCATTCCGTCCGCGTTGATGGTCTGGGCGCTCGCTGAGCCAACCGCGAGCACAGCCATCAATCCCATCGCCAAGCCGCGCATCGCGCGCGCTGCAAATCGAACTCTCATGCGCCTCTCCCCTTTCCCTGTCTACGGAACCCCGATTATGCGCGCAGCCGCAGCCGCATGTAGTTGCGCTGCACCATGACGCAGCAGCCCGCGGATGCAGAGGCCACAATTCCAAGCGCTGCAGTATCGCTGCAACAGCGATAAACTGGCGGTAACGCAATCTATCGGCAGTACCGACATGGCAACCGGATGGGCAGGCGATGGCGCAGTGCAGGACCAGATCGACGCCACGATCAAGGACGCGGTCGAACGTGCCCGGCGCCAATTGGCCAACGGTCCGGGACGCAAGCAGTGTGAAGAATGTGGCGGCCCCATTCCAGCCGCGAGGCGCAAGGCCGTGCCGGGCGTACGATTCTGCATCACCTGCCAGCAGTCGCGCGATCAAGAACTGGCGAACGCCGGACCCTACAATCGGCGCGGCAGCAAAGACAGTCAGTTGCGCTGAGATCAGCCGAATCAATCCGGCCCCGGGTGCCTCGGCGTGAGGTCAGATTGGCATCGCGCCGAGACCCAGCTGCCGGCACCAGAACTCAGTATGCCAGAGCATCCAGAATCGCAGGCCCATACGAATTGTCGATGATCATTCGCCAGCGACCATCGTCGGCGCGTCGAAATACGCAGGTGGCGATGCGCTCCTGCGCGAACGGCGCACCATCGGCTGCCACACCCGAAAACCGCCATCGCGAGAGATACAGCGCAATGTCTTCGGCAACAATCACTTTGCTCGTGATCGCTTCCGCGGCACCATCGAGGGTGAACAGGAAGGCGAACATTCTCTCCAATTGTTGCCGGCCCACAGCGAGTCGCCCCGGCTCGACCACGACCACGGCGTGCTCTTCGTAGAACGACAGTACGGCTTGCATATCACGCCGCGAGAACGCTGCGTCGAGGTTCTGGACGATCTGATCTATTTCAGTGGAAGACACCGCGCCTCCGTTCAGAACAGGAAGCGATCGGCAAACACCACGGCGGAGATCGAGAGCGATGCCACCAGATAGCAGGCCAACTGATCCCGCCACCCTGTCTTCAGCATCCGGCTGGCCTGCCAGACCAGGACAACCAGGCCAGCAGCAACCACGATCGGCAGGGTCCAGACGCCGAGCCCCAGAAAACTGCTCAGGCGCGCCTCGTCATTGGGGTGGAACACACTCACAGCGGCGGCCAGCAGACGCATGAATGCGGCGAAATACAGAAACGCGAACGCCCTATGCGATTTTCGGAAATTGACCAACAAGTACGCGATGATCGCCTGCAGGATCGTCACGAGGGGGCCAGCCGCATCCGCAATCGCCTGATCCATCGCGGATACCGGCGTGAGAAAATCCACGCCGTTCAGACGCACGTTCATCGGATACCCCATCAAATTTCCGGCGGCCCAATGCGCTGCTTCGTGCAGTATGAAGGTCAGAAATCCTGCGATGAACAACCAGGCATAGAACTTTGCATCAAACACCTTGCTTGCCATCTCCTCGGTACTCCCGTCAATTCGACATTAAGCGGCGACTCTCCGGCACCGTGCCTGGCGAGTTATCCGGGAAGTGTTGGAGTGAATGGGCTGGCACCAGCAATCCGCTTGCCATCCAAAACGTCGGCACCTATTTGTACTGCAACAGGTCCCAACGGTTTCCGTACAGATCCTCGAATACGGCGACCGTACCGTAGACAGCTTCAGTCGGTGAACGTACAAATGTCACACCCGCGATCCGCATTTGCTCATAGTCGCGCCAGAAGTCGTCGGTCTGCAGGAACAGAAAAACACGACCACCAGCCTGGTTGCCAATGAACGACTCCTGCTCGGCATTGGAGGCACGCGCCAGCAGCAAGCTGGCCGAGCTGGTACCCGGCGGCGCCAGAGTCACCCAGCGTTTGTCCTGCTCGGGTTGATAAGCATCTTCGACCACACGGAAACGGAGCTTCTGTGTGTAGAACGCGATTGCCTCGTCGTAGTCGCGAACGACCAGAGCCACGTGGACCAGGCTTTGCTGCATCTGCTGACTCCCAGATCATGCATGTGTTCTGCGCGCACAGTGCGTGCTTCCTCGGCCCGGCGTGCACTGCGCCCGACGCCAACCGCTACTCAGCGCAGCGTATCAGCGGTCGCCTTCGATCAGCGCCTGCAACTTGAGTGTCGTCGCCCAGTTGCGGGTAGTTGCCGACTTCCCCAACTTGCCGAGCAGGGCAGCACCGGCGGCACTCTCGAGAATGCCGGCGGCGCAATGCAGGTAAGCGGCCTCGGCGCCGATGGTAAAAGATTCAGGCGGCACAATCAGCGGCTCGATGCTCGACAGTGCGGCGAGTGCATCGGCTTCCTGCGTGTACACCACCAGCAGACGCGAGGGATCGACGACCGAATCGCGCAGCGGGTTGGCTTTGATGATCGCAGCGAGTTGTGTTGCCGACTTGACCACGACCGGCACTTCGAAGCCCAGACGATCAAAAATGGCGTGCGCAATCGCCCGGGCGTGTGCCTTCGTCGAACTGCGCGGGGAATGGAATACGGCGTTCCCGCTATTGAGCAGAGTCTGCACGTCGGCATAACCGAGTTCGCCCAACAAGAACCGTAGCTCGGCCATCGGCACGCGCTTGGCCTTGCCCACATTGATTCCACGCAACAGGGCAACAAAGGTCGGCATGGCAATCCTGATCAACTTGAGCTTGAGCGTGATTTCGGATCATCTGCGTAGCGCAGGGTTGGCGCAAGCGGATCCGAAACCCGCGCGTGCAATCAGCGCCGATCCCGACCGGGAAAAATCTCGAGTGACGCGAGTCAACGGGTGGCGGCAGCCATCACCGGGATGCGATGTGTGCTGGACCCCCGGGCCTGCTCGGCACGACCCGGGGCTTCGCACCGACAGTCAAGCCGGTGCGATTCTCAGGACTCGACCTTCTGAGGCTCCAGCATGTCTTCGAGCTTGCGGCTCATATTCGAGTACGTATACGGCGCGAGTTGGAACAGCCAGCCAGCAAAACGGGCATTGAGTCCGGCGACTTCCTGCGCGATCTTCTCGATACGCTCGGCCCGATACTTCTCGGGGTCGCTTAGGGCCAATGGTTTTACAGGCGGTTCGGCAGCAGCAGCTGGCTCGGCTTCGGCGGCTGCTGCTGCTGCACTCTCGCCTGCCGGCTGTGCGGCGGCAAGCGCTGCTTCGTGGGCTTCAGTGGCTGCATCGAAGTCGGCTTTCGCCTGCTCCTGTTCAAGCAGGATCTGGGCATCCGCCAGTGCGGCGTCGAATCGCGCGACAAACTGCACCCACATCTTTTCGCCATCAGAACGGCTGCTGGCCTCGATGACCAGACCGTCGAACCCGGTGAAGCGAGTCTGCACGAGAGCGTTCTCTGCATCAATCGGAAATCCTTCGGACGCACGAACATCGTCGAAGCGCAGGCCCGAAAGTACGCCGGCGAGCGCATTGCCCTCGAACGCCGACTTCAGCTGACGCCCTTTGGGCACGCCATCGATCTGGAAATTGGCATCGGCCGGAGTCTGCTTGTGCGCACGCAGATTGCTGCCCGCCTGAGTAATTTCGACCTGTTTGATGCGCGACGAAGGAACATCGGAGAGCGCCTTGTCCAACCAGTTGACCGCCTGCTTCTCGGGAATCAGGGTGCCCTTGGCGAGCCAGGTCTGGGGCTCGTCGTTGCGACGCACGAAGGTGCCACCACCGGCCTGAGCATTGTAATTGCCGACGACCAGCTTGACCGGCACCTTGAGACCATCGATCTCGATGCGACTGCCTTTGGCCTCGGCTGACTTCACATCCTCGACTCCAAGCTTGGCATAGAGCGACTCGGTTGAAGTCTTGGCCTCAAGCAACTTGGAATCGGCCAGACGCAACAGATACTCACGCACTTTTTCGATATCGGCCGGATAACCGGCGCGCTCGGCAACAGTCCAGCGCTTTTCGGTGCGATTGAGTGTCGCCAGGGTCTGGTCACCTGCTCCGACGATGCGCAGTGTCTGCACATCATTGACCGCCGCCTTCATGCCCGGGATCAGCGGGCCGCCGTTGGATTCGCCGGAGGGTTCTGGATTGCGACCCACATTCACCCAGAATGCGAGTCCGACCACGGCCGCCGTGGCGGCCAGAAGTTTGATCAGGCTGTGTTGATTCATGGCTTGGTCCTCACATCGTTGCCGATTTGCGCTTGCGCCAGAAATAGAAACCGGTCGCTACCAGAATCAGCAGCTTGGGCACGAACAGGATATTGAACCACTTCAGCCAATTGCCCAGCCGCTCGATATCGGCATCCAGTTGACGGCGCACCTGGCGAAGATCCTTGCGGATCTGCAATTTCTGCGCCTGGAACTTCAGCACCTCGGCCTGCTGCTCGGGCGACATGATCATCGCCGACTCGGCGTCCTTGCCACGCTGCAACTCAGTCAACTTGCGCTCGGTCTCGTCCAGTTCCTGCTGCAGTTGCTGTTCCTTGATCCGGGAGCTCTGATCGGCCTGACGCTTGATCGCCTCGACCGCTGTAAACGGACGCGCCGAACTCGCTCGCCCGCGGATGCCGATCAACGCACTGGAACCGGCCAGGTTGTCAATTGAATTGATGACAAAATCGCCATTGTTGGCAAAGGCGTTGGCGACCCGCTGCCCAAAGAAATTCTGCACCTGCACCCAGAGTCGATCGGTCAGCACATCAGTATCGGCCACCAGAAGTATGTGTACATCTTCTTTGGACTCGGCCAGGTGCTCGGCACCACTGCGCTGAGGGAACGCGGTCTTGAGTTTGCCATCGAGCCGGCCGGCAAGCACCAGGTGTTCGTTGCCGGCGGCGAAGCCATCGAACAGTCGCGTAGGATCGGTCTCGAACTTGATCCGCTCCACTGACTCGAGCATCGAGTTGCCGCTCGACTGCACCAGCGGCACCAATTTCAATGTCGCGTCGTCGGCAAGTTTGAATTGGCCGGTGGTGGCAAAGTTCAGACTGGTCAACTGCGCGGTCGCGCGCTCCTCGCCATTGAGGCTCTCCTTGCCGAGGCCGAGAATGGCCAGGTGCCGCACCGGCGGCGCCGAGGGTGAAACCTGCACTGGCAGGGCATTTCCGGCATCCAGCACAACCTTGCCAGCGTCGTATTCGATGCCCCATCCCTTGAACAGCGCGGGCAGATCGGAAGCCTTGCTGGCAAACCGCGCCATGTTCGGATCCTCCACATCATTGCCCGACTGATCGGTTTCGGCATTGGGATCAACAAAAATTGCGAGCCTTCCGCCGCGCAGAACAAACTGGTCGATGGCGTACTGCAGGTCTTCACTCAGCCCCTTGGGATGCACCAGCAGCAGCGTTTCGATTTCGCTATCGATGGTCGTGGTCGCCTCGGCATTGATCAGGCGCAGATCAAACATGTCGCCGAGTTCCTGGTACACCGCCCAGGCGTCTCGGGTCTGCCGCGTCGCGGCATCAAAACCTCCGGTCATGCTCAGTCCGCTGATCACACCAACGACGGGCTTCTTGCCCACTACCAGACTGTGGATCAACTTGACCACGTCGTATTCGAGGAAGGCTTCTTTGTCGGGCTGGAAGAACGGGATCACCGACTGACCGTCGGTGGAGTTTGTGCCGGCCAGTCCAAAATAAATCGTCTCGCCGGCAGCACCGGTGGGGACCGCCTGCAATCCGAAACCGGACGCCAGATCTTCGTCCTCCGAAAACGGCAGCGGATCGATGACGGAAAGCCGCACTTTGCCGCCGCTTCGATCGGCCATTTCTTCGAGCATCTCGCGCACGCGGGTGGCGTAGTTGCGCACCATCGGAATTTCCCCGGTGCCCCGATCGGAGAAGTAGAAGTACAGGTTGATCGGCTCAGGAATCTCATTGAGCACCTTGCGGGTACCCTCGGACAATGTGTACAGCCGATTCTCGGTCAGATCGAGGCGGGCGCCGCGCAGCAGAAGATTGGCCAGAACCAGGGCCGCAATCAGCAACACAGCGAGTATCGCCAGCGAGCTGCCGGTCAATGCAGGTCGATTCAATTTCATTGGCATCACCTTCAATCGGCTTTCTTGAGATCGATAACCACGGCGCTGGCATACAGCCAGAACCCGATCATCGCGGCGAAGTAGAGGAGATCACGCAGATCGATCACGCCCTTGCTGATGGCGGAGAAGTGGGTGATGAAGGAAAGCCCGGCGATGGCATCAATCACCACCTGCGGAAAACCCAGTCCGCGGAACATGTCGAGCACCAGCGGCCAACCGGCCAGCAGCAGCGCGAAACAGATCACCACAGTCAGGATGAAGGCAACGACCTGGTTGCGGGTCAGTGCCGACAGGCAGCTGCCCACGGAGAGGAAGGCGCCGGCCATCAGAAAGCTGCCGAAATAACCGGCAACAATCGCGCCGTTGTCTGGATCGCCGAGATAGTTGACGGTGATCCAGATCGGAAAGGTCAGCGCCAGCGCAATGCCGACAAAGGCCCAGGCGGCAAGAAACTTGCCAAGCACGGCCTGCCACATCGTTACGGGCAGGGTCAGCAGCAGTTCGATACTGCCGGATTTGCGCTCCTCGGCCCATAGTCGCATCGCAATGGCGGGTATCAGGAACAGGTACAGCCAGGGATGGAAGTTGAAGAACGGCTGCAGATCGGCCTGACCGCGCTGGTAGAACCCGCCGAGATAGAACGTGAAAGCGCCAGCGAGCACAAGAAAGATCACGATGAACACATAGGCGACTGGCGTGGCGAAGTAGCTCTTGAGCTCGCGCTGCATCAATACCCGCGTAAGATTCTTGCCGGGCGTGCTCATGCTGCCTCCTTCTTCTTCGCCACCGGGGCACCGGCGGGGCGGGTTATCTGGCGGAACACTTCGTCCAGACGACCCTGCTCGAGGGCGATCTCACTGAACTGGAAGTTGGCCTGTTTGAGTGCCTGGGTCACGGCGTCGAAAATGGCGCGACCCTTGCGCGGAAATGCGGTGACACGGCCGTCCTGCGGATCGATCTCGACCGCGGACACATCGCTGATCCGCGCCAGCAATTCCTGGGCTTCCTTCGGATTGGCCGAACTCAGCGACACCGCCTGGAAGTAGCGCGAGCGCGCCTCAAGTGCCTGCGGCGTGTCATCGGCAAGTACTTTGCCACCAGCGATGATGATCGCGCGGCTGCACACCGCATGCACCTCTTCGAGGATATGCGTCGACACGATGATCGTCTTGTCACGGCTCATCGCCTGGATCAGGGCGCGTACCTCATGTTTCTGATTGGGATCGAGACCATCGGTGGGCTCGTCGAGCACCAGTACCTTGGGATCGTGGAGGATGGCCTGGGCCAGGCCTACCCGACGGCGGAATCCCTTGGACAAGGTGTCGATGGTCTGTGCCATCACGCCGGCCAGATTCAGCCTGCCGACCGCGTCGTCGATGCGACGCCGCCGATCCTCGCCCAGCCCACGCACATCAGCAATGAACTCGAGAAACCCGGCAACCGACATTTCGCCGTAGCTCGGCGCACCTTCCGGCAGATATCCCATCAGCCGCTTGGCGGCAATGGGATTTGCCTGAACGTCAAAACCGCAGACGGTCGCCGTTCCCGATGTGGGCGTCAGAAACCCGGCAATCATCTTCATCGTGGTGGATTTGCCGGCACCGTTGGGGCCGAGGAAACCGAGCACCTCGCCGGGCTCGACCTTGAAACTGATGCCGTCGACGGCCTTCAGGCCACCGTAATGCTTGCACAGCTCTCTTGTCTCGATCATGGACTTGTTCACAGTTGGATGAGAGGGGAGTTGACCACCGCTACGCTGACGGCGCGTTGCGCATCGTATGGACGCGGGTCAGAAATTCAAGGCGGTGCGCCTTGGACAGGGGAACCCGTGTCGAAGTTCCGCCGAGCCAGCACTTGCCGATGAGGCTGCGCGTGTTGGTCGGCCGAAATACCGACCCACCAAGCGCACCGGCCCAGCCCGATCCAACTTGTCCGCCCCGGGATGTATCCGCAAGAGCAGGCCCAGCACCCGCCGATCCGCGCCGCACCGAAAAAAATCGCCCCGCAGGGTGCGGGGCGATCAGAGTGCTTGGCGGCGCGATCAGTTGTTGATCTTGATCGGCAGATAAACCCGGGTGATCGGATAGCCGGAGTCATCATATTCGTCGACCCACTCGTCGAATTGACCGGCACCGTCCCAGGCAAATTCATAGCCATGGGTCATCGCATACGCCTTCAATGCCTCGCGTGGACCGCGCGGTGCACCAATACCGGCCCGACTGCGCTTGTAGATGACCTTCAAGGCCTGGCCAGCATAAGCGGTCCCGATACGCACATTGCCGGTCGGCACCACTTCAATGTCGAGCACCGGGTAGGCCATGCTCGCATCCACGGCCACGTCACCGATGATGTTGAGGATGCGCAGCTGGTCGCCGGCGGCCTCGATGCCCTTTTCTTTCATGAAGTCTTCGACCTGTTTCCAGGACCGCTCCATCAGCGGCAAGGCGACCGCATCCCATTCCCGTGGTGCCGAAGGTACACCGCCACCAACATAGAGAATCGTTCCGCCCATGCGCTCGACCACTTCAACATTGAGCTGGCTGTACTCGATCGCAGGCACAGTGGCCATGAAATTGGCAAATTTGCCGAGCGCGGTTTCCATGTCTTCCCCGAGGGCGCCGTCAAGATACATACCCTTGTAGCGGCCGAGGATGTTCCAGCCGTAGTCCACGCGAACGTCCCACTGAATGTTTACGGCGCGCGTCTTGCCGTCCTGCACCAGCTTGAACGCGCTACGCTTGTTCTCGCCATCCCAGTTGTTGCGCAGCGTCATGCGGATCAGCGCATCGGAATCATTGAGCACACTCTCGCTGATCTCGAGGCTGCCTGTGCCGGCCCGGCCACCTTCGGAGGCGACAAAGTCGATCTTCGAGCCAACGCCGTAGGTATCGCCACTGCGATCCACCTGCATGGCTGGATCGGCGGCGAACCAGGGGCTCCAGTCGTTGAACCGATGGAACCCGTTCAGTGAGTCATAGACTTGTGAGATAGGGTTGGCCACTTCGATGGTGCGCTGGATATGCGCCGTCTTGGGCAGGAACAGCCCCACGACCAGGAAGAAAGCGAGCACCAGCATGATGGCGAAGATAATTTCTATAAGTCGGAGCATGGGAGTCTGGCCGATGGCGAATTAGCAGCGAGATAGTACTGAACCTTTGTGGCAAAAGGCTATCGTCCAAAACAGTTGCATTACGACGCAGACCATGCTTGGGTCGCCCTGCCCGCGGCTCGTGCGGGCGAAAAGCCGCTCCGACAGCAGTCTGCGTTCAAACGATTCCGATCTCGAAAGCTTTGAGAACGGCGCGTGTCCGGTCGCGCACACCCAACTTGGAAAGGATGTTGGAGACATGATTCTTCACCGTACCTTCGGCCACGCCGAGCGAATTGGCGATTTCCTTGTTGCTGTATCCGCCCGCCATCAGCCGCAGGATCTCGGTCTCGCGATCGGTCAGAGGATCGGGCTGATCCAGGCTGGCGAACTGGTTGTGCATATGCTCCAGCCCCGCCAGCAGGCGCTGGGTGACAGCGGGCTTGACCAAGGTACCGCCACCGGCCACGGTCTTGACCGCATCAACCAGCTGGTCCAGTGAAACATCCTTCAGCAAGTAGCCCTTGGCGCCGGCCTTGAGCCCGGCGAGCACCAGTTGCTCATCGTCGAATGTGGTCAGGATGATCGTGGGTGGCAGCTCGCCCCGGGCAGTCAGCTGTTTGAGCACATCGAGCCCGGAAAGATTGGGCATGCGCATGTCCAGCAGCACGACATTGGGCCGAACCCGCGGTATCAACTCGATCGCCTGCGCGCCATCGGCTGCTTCGGCCACCACCCGGATCGAATCGGAAAGTTCGAGCAGGCTGCGAATACCTTGGCGAACCAGGGTTTGGTCGTCTACCAGACATACTGAGATCATCATTTCACCTCCATCGGAATCCACACCCGTAGCGAAAAGCCTCTTCCCGCTGCGGTACTGATCTGCATTTCGCCGGCGACTTCCTGGATGCGCTCCTGCATCCCGATCAGACCATTGCCTGCGGTAAATCCTTCCACACCGACACCATCGTCGCGCGATTTGAAGACGATGCCACCGGCCTCGGCATCGAAGCCGAAGCGCCACCAGAGGTTATCGGCGCGAGCGTGCCGAATCGTATTGGTCAGGGTTTCCTGTGCGCAACGCAACAATACATGGGCTCGGCGGGCGTCATCGATGTGGAACAACTCGGGTACGTCTAGGTGCACAGTCGGCGTCGGCACGCCTTCGACCAGGGTGCAGAGGGCCGAGCCGAGATCGATATCGGACTCGTCGCGCATCTGACTGACCACTTCGCGGACATCCGAGAGCAGCAGTTTGGCGACCGATTGCGCCTGTCGGACCTTATCGTGGGCGACGCCACCGACCAGATGGCTGGCTACTTCCAGATTGAGGGTCAGCGCGGTCAGATGGTGGCCGACAAGATCGTGCAGCTCACGCGCGATCCGCACGCGCTCGGCAACACGACTGGATTCGGCAAGCAGGGCCCGGGTGGCGCGTAACTCGGCATTCAGTCGGCGCTGCTCCTCACGCGCCTGCGCCTGCCCTTTGGTCACATGGGAGGTGGCGAAGGTAAAGCTTGAGAACCCAAGATAGAGGAAGCTCTGCAGAATCGCGTCGAACCACAGGTACGCCGGTTCGCCGCTCGAATCTTCCATGGCGAGGAAAACCGGCACCAGACTGAAATTCTGCCCGATCAGCCAGATCACACCGACCCAGATCGGCAGCAGCCACGGCAGCACGCCGGCGACCACCATCAGCAAGATGCCGGACAGCCCGCTTTTGCTGAACCAGGTGAGCGCGACCGCCGCACAGCACATCGCAACCAGCAGGGGCAGCCGATGCCACATCCGGGTGGCGACGCCCAGACCAGCCGTCACGTACCAGTAGCAGACGCCAAAAACAGCATAGGATATCCACCAGCCGACAAGGTCGCTCACGTCTTCGCGCGGCATGCCATCGGGCATCGTGCTGTTGCGCAGCCAGGCCAGCAGCACATCCGGGCTCAGGCTACTCCAGCTATCGATCACCAGCGGCATACCTACGCAGGCCAAGGTGAACAGGCCGGCATAGCGCAGCCAATCCATGTGCTCGAATCGGGAAACTCTCATAGCCGCATCATAGGCTGCTGTCGAGTGCCTTGATACCAAACCAAAGACAGGGTGGGGGACAACAGCCTCGGGCCGCCCTGTCAAGGCCTTTTACTGTCACCCGCTGCTGCCATAATGAGCGGACTGAAAGTCGATCTGGAAGTGTGCAATGGCCTTGATCATCCGCGATGTTCGCGAACTGGAACTCGACCAGGTCCTGGCGCTCAACAATAATGCCGGAGCCAGCATTCTGCCCATGGATGCAAGCAGACTGAGGCACTTCTTCGAAGTCGCGGCTTATTTCCGGGTTGCCGAGATCGATGGCCACCTGGCCGGATTCCTGATCGCCCTCGACGCAGGCGCCGATTACGACAGCCCCAATTACCGGTGGTTCCAGTCGCAGCACGAAGACTTCGTTTACATTGATCGCATCGTGATCGCCAGCAGTTACCGGCGCCACGGCCTCGGTCGGATCTTCTACTCCGATGTACAGAGCCATGCCGAGGTGCGCTCACCACTTCTGGCCTGCGAAATCTTTCTCGATCCGCGTGACGATGCATCAGTGCTGTTCCATGGCACCTACGGATTTCGTGAAGTGGGTCAGCAGACCATTGCCGACGGCCGTCGGGTTGGACTGCTGATGAAGGAGCTGTGCAGTTTTCCGTTCGTCCGCGACACCTATCTGCACTCAGCCAACGCGGCACTCCCTGCCCTGCCCTGGTTGGCTCAGCGCGAGCACCGCGATGCCGATGCAAGGCTACGTGCCAATGCCCGCTGAACCGTGGACGGCTCCGAGTGAGTGCCGCGGACGGCATCCTGCGTTGCGCGGATATCGACCTGCAAGACGCACGCGCCCTGCTCGCTGAGCACGCGCTGGAACTGCTGCAGATCGGCCGCGACGAGCCATTGCCGGGCTGCTTCTGGGGTGCTCCCGAGGCCGGCATAGTTGGCAACCGTGTCTTCATCCGCGCCGACACACCGGTCCATTCC
>JAYSZM010000032.1:0-65168 GCA_043738015.1 Lysobacterales bacterium | reverse complement strand
ATTGATCACAGGGCTTTGTTTGCTTGCTTCTGCCTCGCCCTGCCTTGACGTTTGAACGCCAAGTGCGAACGGGGCAGGCAACAGCAAGCCTAATGCTAGGGCAAGGGTCAATGCAATGCAATCCCTCAACCGCCGACATCAGTGGGTAGATAGTACCAGACGCCGTCGACGCTGATCCAGCGCTCCTTGATATAGGCAAATGACTCTGCCGCTGTCATTCCCGCCGAGATTTTGACCTTGAAATCGACCAGCACGGAAACTTCGCATGAGGTTTCTTCGGCGCATTCGCTGTGATCGAAGGCGGCCCGGTACCAACGCACCGGCCGGGACGCCATCTCGTTGCCATACTTGACACGATCATGTGTTTTCTGATAGCCGGGACTTATAAAGTCAAACGCCTGGTCCCCTCGATTGGCGATCAGCAAAGCCCAGCGCTCGATCACTCGCTGCTTGAGCTCGGCCTTCGGGTCGCGTTTCGCTTCGATATCCAGATGGTCGGTATTGAGCAATTTGGGCGCCGCTGCAGCGGCCTCGGCGTCCGCCACGGCATCCTGAGGAAGTGGCGGCCACATCCCGCCTGGAGTCACTGACTGTGTCGGTTCCGCGTTCACTGTAGTGACCGGCTTGCGGTAGGCCACGCGCTTGGCGTCGCCCGCCTTCGTACCCTTTTCTCCGGTGCTTGCACAGCCGGAGAGTCCGAATACCGCGCCGGTAAGCAAGGCCAGCACTAAGCACTTGGTGATCTTCATACATGTCGTCCTTCAACGGGATGGAATGGAACCCGATCGGCAACTGCGCTGTCCTGCCGCTCGGCGATACTGTTCAGAGCTTGCCGCTTTTCAGAATCGGTTGCAGCCCCTTGAAACGTTTCTGGTACTCATCGGTAAGCGTGCGTGCAGACTCGGCGCTGTCAATCACGGTCGGCTTGATCAGCACCAGAATTTCCTGGCGGCTGGTGACCTTCGAGGTGGTGCCGAACAGGCGACCCAGCACCGGAATATTCACCAGGCCCGGAATGCCGCCCTTGGACGTCGACTCTGATTCCTCGATGAGCCCTGCGAGGACGACGGTCTCGCCGCTCTGCACGGCAATTTCGGTCTGGATGGTGCTCTTGTCGACCGGTGGATTGCCATTGACGCCATCCGAGGCCAGTCCCGGCACGCTCTTCTCCTGCTTGATCTCCATGTAGACCAGGCCACCCGGATTGACCCGCGGGGTGACATCCAGCGTGATGCCGGTGTCGCGGTATTGAACCTGGGTGAACGCATTGCTGACGCCGCCACCGGGATTATTGGGGTCGCCAATCACGCCGCCGCCATTATTGAGTGAAACGCTGGAAACCGGAATCGATGTACCGGAATTGATGCTCGCGGTCTTGTTGTTGAGCACCACCAGCGAAGGCGCCGACAATACCTGGGCATTGCCGCGCTTCTGCAGGGCATCGACGATGGCCTCAGCCTCGGTGTTGAGGAAAGTCCAGGCCAGACCCGAAGAACCGCTGACCGCTCCGGCCGCACTGCTCCAGACATTGCGCAACGGGAGATTGGCGGCCTGACGGCGCTCGTTCTCGGCGCGGCGAAGATTGCGATACGCGGCATTGGCCGCATTCTCACTCGATTGTTCGAAGAACCACTTGACGCCAAAGCGCAGCTCGCCGGTCAGATCGACACGCAGAATCTTGGCCTCGATGTGCACCTGCAGCGGCACGATATCCAGACGCTTGATGGCGCCGAGAATCGCATCGTACTCACCGGGAGTGGCGCGAATCATCAGTGCGTTGCTCTCCTCGATTGAGGTGATCCGGATGTCTTCGCTGCTGACCACCGAAATGCCTTCGTTCGAAGCTGGCTGCAGATTAGTCTTGGGCTCAGCCGCAGGTCGGTCGCGCATACCCGTGTTCGTGCTCTTGATCTCGACTGCCTGTTGTCCCGGAGCCACTGAACCGATGCCTGAAGGGCGGGCGGCCGAACTGGAGCTTGAGCCACTTCCACTGAAGACTTCGGTCAGCTTGTCGCCAAGATCTACGGCCTTCACGTTTTTGACGTAGTAAACATAGAGCTGGGCGCCCGACTCGCTACCGCCACGATCGAGGCGACGCAGCCATTCTTCCGCGCGACCGAGATACTCGGCCTGCGGGGTGATCACCAGCACGGCATTGATGCGCTCGATCGGCATGAAGCGGAATAATCCGGCCAATGGCGTCGGTCCACCTTCGCCGAAAACCTTTTCCAGCTCGGGCACAACAGTAGCTGCCTCAACGCGCTCAAGCGGATAGATGCCGACCGACATGCCGGCAAGCCAGTCGACGTCGAAGGTCTCGATCGTCTGCAGGTAGTTGTCGAGATCCGAACGCGTGCCGGCGAGCACGATCATGCTACGCGTATTGTCGGCCTTCAGTATGGCGCCGGCGCGTGCGTACGGCGTCAGCAGCTCCTGCATCGCGGTCGCGGAGATGAACTTCAGCGGCACCGCGCGCACTTCATAGCCACGCGCATTGATGGTCGGCCCGGTACGCGGAACCAGGTTGCCGGGAATTGCCTGCGAGATCGGCAACACGGTGTAGCGGCCATCCTGGTACACCAGAGTGGCGTTGTTCCAGGCCAGCAGCATCTCCAGCACGCTCATCGCCTGATCGCTGCTGATTGGCTTGGCAGTAGCAAAAGTCACCTGGCCAGAGAGGCCCGGTGCGATGACGTAGTTCTCCTGCAGGATGTCGCCAAGGATCGCCTTGACAACAGACTGCAGGGATTCTGCCTCGAAGTTGAAAACGACTTCGCCACTGGCGTCAGACTCCGCACTTCGCCGCGATGCGGCTTCTTCATTCAGAAACTTGCCGGTGCCGATCTCGACCTTGGCGCGGGCGGCCGCAGGGGCCATATCCTCTCCATTCGGAGGCAGGCTGAGCGGTGCGTCATCGACATCCTGCGCTATCGGCGGATTGGGAGCCTGCGTAAATCGAGTGGCGGAGAGCGCATTGGCGTCCGCTGCCTCGCCCGCGACGATTGCGCCTTCCATACCCTCATCGGCGGCAAGTTCCTCGCGCGCGGGATTACCCGCGCAACCACTCGCGACAAGTAGAACAGACAGCATCAGACTGAAAGCGATTCTTCGCACGTTGTTACTCCAAAAACCTTGACTCATGAATTCGATGTTCACTGCGTCTTTTCCTGCGAACGCATTCTTTCCGCTTCTTCGCGCAACTGCTTGCGCCTTTCCTCGATACGCTTTCTGATCTCTTCGGCGCGGACCTGATTGTTGGCATCCGGCGCCTGCTCAGCGGCCGATGCCACCGGCGGTGGCGCCGGACCCGGAGCCGCCATGCCCGGCGGCAGTGGCGATCCCGCAGCAGCCGCCGCGGTGTTCACGTCGAGCTCAAGATCCTGCCTGCCGAGGCCCTGGCCCTCGAAGACCGCACCCCTTGGCCTGACTTCGACAAGTTTCCAGCCGCTTTGTTCACCCTCCAGCGCAGATCCGACCTTGACGACCGAAGAAAGCCCGGTGTTGTTGTCGCGGACGATGGCGATCTGGACCTTGGGTGTGATCAGAATGCTGGTCAGTGTGACATTGATCGGCTGAGCGGTTGGCTCGCCGCCGGCGCCATCTTCGACCACGACAGCATCGACCGGTGTTGGCTCGCGGGTTTCGTTGAATACCGGGTGTGCCAGCACGCCGGCATAATCGCCCCAGGATGGCAACTTGAAAACACTGCGGTCCAACGCTGACAACGCGCTGGCTTCGACGCCGCGCTGAGTCGCCGGCAACAGACGATAGCCGTCGCCAAGCCCGAGCATCTGGGCTGCGCCGAGCCCAGCCAGTGAGGCGGCAATGGCGGAAAGCACGATCGTGATTCGACGCGATGGCGTCATGACGCGCCCCTGCCTTTGGACTGATCCGATTTGTCCGGCGATTCGACCCGCTTGCGGATGTATCCGTAGAGATCAAAACGGATGTCGAGGTAGGTTGAAATCTTGTTCTGGCCCGGCTGCACGTAGCCCTGCTGGCGAAATACCTGCAGGTCATCGATGAAAAGAAATGGGCTGGCGCCCTCAAGATCGTAAAGAATGCCGGCAAATGGTTCGAGATCGCAGCGCAGCCGCACCTTGATCGTGACGCGTTCGAAGCGCTCGGGATCGTTGGCGTGCGAGTACTGGTTCATGATGACCTGACAACGCGTCGGATCGGTCGCATGCGTGGCCACCACCTGCTTGAGCCGCTGGGTCAGGCCGGCTGCCGCGGTTTCAAAATCGGCCTCGGGCAGAAAGGCCGGGCTGCTCAGTTCGAACTGCTGCACGTCGGCGAGCTGCTTTTCCAGGGCGGGGCGCTCGGCGGCCTTCTCGCGGAAACGCAGTTCCTGTTCGCGCAATTCGTTGATCTGGCCGCCGATCTCGAGATGACGCGCGGTGAACCACCAATGCACACCAAACAGATAGGCCAAAGCCAGCGCGATGGCAAACAGTACAACCGCAAGGAATCGACCCTGTTCAGGATTTGGGAGCAGCTGCATTGGCGCCCTCCGGTTCGGCCGCACGGGCGCGTGCCTGGATCAGGAACTGTTCCTTGCGCGTGCGCGCGTCGGGCGTGATGGCGCCCTGAAGGGCCGGGCCTTGGAGCGTCGTCGAGGGTTGCAAAATGGCGATCAACGAAGCCGCCTCATCACTATTTCCCTGAATCTGAATCTCGCCACGGTTCACCGAAAGCCGCACCAAGGCCGTGTGCTTGGGCAGCCGATCGGTCAGTTCGCGCAGGATGTTGAGGGTGAGCGGATGTTCCTGCTTGCGTGAAGCCAGAAAATTGGCGCCCTCGACCGCTTCGTCCAGCGCTTCGCCGAGTTTGGCGGTCTGCCTGGCCTCAACCTTTACCGTATCCACTTCGGTTTGCAGGGCTTCGAGCGCCTCGGCGCGGCCCGCCACCGAGCGCTGCATCACGGTCACCAACAGGACGAGGCAGACGACGCCGAGGATCAGATTGAGGCGCAGCGCGGAATCCATCCGCTGCGCACGCGCTTCGGGCGGCAGCAGATTGAATCCGAGCCGGTCGCCCTTGGCATCACGGCCGTCAAGCCCATGCAACGGCACACCAGCAGCCGCGAGCGGAGCCACCAGGGCGTCGGCACGAGTGCGCGGCGCCAACAGAACATCGACGTGCAGAAGCTTGGCCGCAGTATCGCGCTTGGCGACGCGGAAATCCGAGCGCACCTGGTCGGCGCGAAACGGAGTCTGCCGATCCAGTTCGAAGGCAATCACCTGGGCCAGGTTCTCTTCCGCGGCCATTGGCAGACTGAGTCTGCGCTCGAGAAAATCCCCACGCGGCAACAGACTGACGACATCCGCCATGCTTTCACCCGAACGCTGCATGCGCTCGGTCAGCGCGCGCAATTCCTCGGGCTCAGCCTCGATCGCGAGGGTCTCGGTCTGATCGGGCGCATCGCTGCGCCGAAGTTGCCACTCCGACTCTTCGCGGCAGAGCCACACTTCATCGCGGCGCTCAACAAACCATTCGCGCACGCGCACCGGCAAAAAAGTCGCAAGCTCGCCGCCCCACCAGGCCAGAAACCTGCGGGCAGCACTATTGCGGTAGGTTGCCGCGGATCGCGCAACCCACCTGTTGAAGTTCATGGCTGCCATCAGTCGGCGCTCCCTTCGCGCCAGCGCAAGATCGAATAGGCACGCGCACCCGGAGACCCGCCCAAGCGAATGGTGGCGTCAACCAGGGTCCAGGTGCCGTTGGGCATTGTGGCTTTGGACCGGAGAGTATAGGTGCCCGTGCCGCCCTGGGCCAGCAAGGCGGTTCCGTCGGGCAGGACGGCCGCGGCAGCGCCGGCATCACCGGGCCGGAACTGCCGGCGCAAATCCATCAGTTGCTGGGCCAGGATCGGGTCGATGCCATCGATGGTTTGCAATCCCAGCGTCGAAGCGAAGGCGGCGTTCGGCCGGTCGATGCCGCCGTAAATCGTGATGTCGTTCTGCAACTTGGCGTAGAGCTCGTAGTTCATTCCCAGTACCTGCTGCAGTTCGCCGATGGTGGTGAACGGCGCATCGGCAGCGCCATAGGGCAATCCCGCGGACTCATAGTCCGGGTCTTCGGCTCCATTGAGATTGAGCAGGTCGTCGACATCGCGCCAGTCGATGACCGCAGCCGCCAGGCTCTCGGCCTGCAACTGGTCGACACCGACCGCGACAAACATGCGGATCAGAGTTTCCAGTCCGGCTGCATTGATGTCGATCTTTCCGGATTCGTCCTGGACCTCGACGGTGACCTTGGCGCCCTCGAAATCAAATTCATACTGGCGCCCGTCGGGCACCCACATTGTGAGTGGATCGAAGTTGCGAAGTTCCCAGCTTGCCCGACTGATTCCCGCTTCGGCGGCATAGCGCGCCTGCGCACTATCAAACAGGAATCGTGCCTGCAACGCCTCGGTGCGCGCGACCACGACGAAGCCACTGAGCAGCACGGTCAACAACACCATCACCCAGATCACCACAATGAAGGCAATGCCGCGTTGCCTGCGCATCATCGCCATATCAGCGCCCCTGCCCGTAAAACGCATCGTACGCACTGGACGTCGCGGCATTGGTCAGGATGGCGACTTCGACGTCGGGCCATACGTAGCGGGAATCCTCCGACATGCGCAGCTTGAGCCGGATTGCCGCAGGCAGGACCGAAGCGTTTTCCCAGGTGTCCTTCCAATCCGACATTTTCCCGGTTTCGTCGATGCCGCGATACTCGAAGCCGCCGCCCTGGATGCCCTCGAGCAGGACAACCGGATCGCGCTCGCTCTTGTCGCCATCATCGGCGTCATAGCCATTGAGCATCTGGAATGCAAAGACCAGTTCGCGCCCACCACGGCCGGAGCGCAACCAGACGGTCTGCACGTAGGCGCCGCCATTGCTGAGATAACCGGGCATGGTCGAGACGAAACGCACGGTATCGGATTCGCCTTCGAACATTCGGGTTTCGCCATCGGTGGACTGAATAGCGAAGTTCAGTGACAGCGAATTGCGCCACTGGCGACGCAGGAACTCCTGGGCCACGCGTACGCGATTGGTCCGGTCGATCAGCGCCTCGCCGCTGATCACGGCCTTGCTCGCGGTGGTAATCCCCGAGTAGGCGCCCGCCATCAACATGCCGAGCAGGAGCACGGCCAGCAGCAACTCGATCAGGGTGAATCCGCGTGTGGTTCGCATGTCAGCCCTGCTCCTGGCCGGGCTGCAATGCACGCAGAGTGACGAAGCGCGCGCGACGTTCGCGATCACCCGTACCCCAACGCACGATCAACTCGATCTGGAACAGATCCAGCGGCGCCACGCCACCGATCGGAATGGCCGCAGCATCGGCCGGCGGCTCCCATTCGGTGATGTTCATTTCCCAGCGATACTTGCGATCAAATTCGCCCACCTCGCTGCCGGGCGCCAAGGCTTTGTCGAGGCCGGCCACATCGAGCTTTGACTGCGCCCAGAGTGCCGCCTCGGTCAGTTCGGCACCGGTACGGGCATTGCGCAATGAACTCGATGTCATCTCCATCATGACGCTGAAGCCAATGGCGAAGATCACGAACGCCGCCAGCATTTCGAGCAGGGTGAATCCCGAGCGCACACGCCGGTTCAGTGCGTTGGGGCGGCTGCATCGACGCTTGCTCATAGCCTGCCCTCCTCCATGCGTACTTCACCCGTCAGCCAGGCGATTTCGACTCGCCATTCGTGATCGCCGCGTTTGAGTGTGACGCGACCTCCGCTGGAACTGCCATCGGGGAAAAACCTGATCAAGCCCTTGCCCGAACCGGTCTGTTCGCTGGCCGCCGTCAGTAGTTTCATTTCAAGATCGTCTGGCATCTCGACGAGGGCACGTCCAGGCGCCTGATAGGTGCGCGCCTCGACATCGATTTCGAGCCAGCGCGGTTCATGCTTGATGATCGCTTGGCCGCGGGTGTAGCGCATCGCTGCGGTCAGGTCGCGTACCGCCGCCTTGGTCTTTACACCCTTCAGATTGCTGCCGAGCGAGAACGCGACCGCGCCTGCAATCAATGCCATCAGCATCAGCACGGCCATCATTTCGACCAGGGTGAATCCGCGCTTTCTGCTCATGACCATGGCCGGGCCGGAGACGGGATTACTCCCAGTTCCCGAGATCCTTGTCATTGCCTTCGCCGCCGGGATTCTTGTCGGCGCCGTACGAGATCAGGTCGAATTCGCCGTGATCTCCAGGCGACTTGAGCACGAACGGGGTGTCCCAGGCGTCCTTGAGGTCCGATACCTTGGCGTAGGGGCCATTCCAGTTGTCGGCATTACCGGGACGGGTGACCAGATCTTCCATCCGCTCGGGCAAGCTGCCGACATCGAGATAGTAGAGCTCAACCTTTGAGCTGGTGGCGGCAACTTTGGCCTTGGTCGCCTTGACCTTGCCACCGGCGAGCTTGCTGATGACATTAGGTGCGACGATGCCGGCAATCAGGCCGATCAGGACCAGAACCGCGATCATCTCGATCAGGCTGAAGCCGGTAACGCGGGCGCCGGGAAGACGGGAATACTTTTTCATCGGATTACTCCACTAGCGTACTGAGTTCGAGAAGCGGCAGCACGATCGACAGCATGATCATGCCCACCATGACGGCCATGATCGCGGTGATGGCCGGCACCAGCGCCGCCAGCAGGCGCTCAACGGTATTTTTGACGTCGAGGTCGAAGGCGTCGGCCACTTTGTACAGCATGCCGTCGAGCTCACCAGACTCTTCGCCGACGGCAATCATCGACAATGCAAGCTTGGGAAAACGCTTGCTCAAGCCCAGCGCAAAGGCGAGCCCGGACCCGGTTTTGACCTCTTCAGCGGCCTTTGAGACCGCATCGGCGAGCACGGTGTTCCCCATGACGTTTTTGCCGATCGTCATCGAGGTCAACAACGGCACTCCGTTCTGGACCAGAGTGCCCAGCGTGCGGGCCAGCCGAGCGGTCTCGACCTTGGCGATCAGCGGACCGATCGCGCGCCGCGCCAGCAGCCATAGCTCGATCTGACGACGTGACTCGGGGATGGCGTACTGTCGACGGACCAGCATGACGCCACCAAAAATCGCGATGGCAATCAGCCACCAGAAATTCTGCAGGGTCCCCGCCACGAACAGCACGATCTTGGTGATCAGCGGCAGCTTGTTGCCGAGCTCATCGAAAATCGGTTGAAAGTTCGGGATCACGAAGATCATCAGGATGAACAGCGTGATAATCACCATGCCGACCAGGATCGCCGGATAGATCAGTGCATTGATCACGGTGGCCCGCAGCAGGCGGGAACGCTCCAGGTAGTCGGCGAGCCGCTTCAGGGTATCGGTCAACGATCCCGACACTTCGCCGGCGCGGACCATATTGACGTAGAGCCGCGAAAACACACCGTGCTGCTGTTCCAACGTGGTCGACAGCGGCGTACCGCTGCGCACGCCGTCCTTGATGCGGTCGATCATTGCGTGCGCCTGCTCACTCTCGGAATTCTCCCCGAGTGTCTGCAGCGCACGATCGAGCGGCTGCCCGGCACCCAGCAGGGTACCGAGCTGCGAGGTGAACATCGCGAGCTGATTGCCACTGAGCGCCGAGCGCTTGAACAAGGCACCGAGCGCCATGGCATTGCCACTGCCGGCCTCGGCCGCCTCGATCGGAATATTGCCGGCGTCCTGCAGGCGCACGACCACTTCGTCGCGCGAGCCGGCTTCCATTTCGCCGACCAGGGTTTCGCCGGTGGGTGCAACTGCCTTGTAGCGGAAGAGTGCCATCGTCGTCTCAACTGTCCTGCTGGGTGACGCGCAGGACTTCCTCGATCGTGGTGACGCCGGCCAGCGCCTTGACCAGGCCGTCTTCGTACATCGTCCGCATGCCTTCATCGCGCGCGGCCTGTTCGATCACACCCATATCGGAGTGCTTCATCACCAGGCGACGCAGAGGATCGGTCATGCGCAGGAATTCCATGATGGTCGTTCGGCCCAGATATCCGGTCGGCGTCAGATTCGACGGCGTCGGCTTGAACAACCGGATCGGACGATCCTTGGTCAATCGCTCAAGACCGAATTCCTGCACGACTTCAGGCATCGCCACATAGGGCTGGGCACCGCCCGCCTCGATCCTGCGGACCAGGCGCTGACCGAGAATGCCATTGACGGTGGAGCTGAGCAGATAATCCTCGACACCCATGTCCAGCAAACGGGTAATGCCACCGGCGGCGTTGTTGGTATGCAGGGTCGACAGCACCAGATGTCCGGTGAGTGCTGACTGGATCGCGATCTTCGCGGTCTCCAGATCGCGCATTTCTCCGATCATGATGATGTCCGGATCCTGACGCACGATCGAACGTAGTGCATGCGAGAAGTCCAGACCGATCTGCGGCTTGACCTGGATCTGGTTGACGCCCTCGATCTGGTACTCGACCGGATCTTCGACTGTGATGATTTTCACATCCGGCGTATTGATCTTGCTGAGCGCGGTGTACAGCGTCGTGGTCTTGCCCGAACCGGTCGGGCCAGTCACCAGCATGATGCCGTGCGGCATCTTGAGCACTTCGAGAAATTGCGGCAGAAACTCGTCGGTGAATCCGAGCGTGTGGAAATCCAGGACCACGCTCTCGCGATCAAGGATACGCATCACCACCGACTCGCCGAACGACGTCGGCACGGTACTGACGCGCAGGTCCAGCTCCTTGCCCTGCACGCGCAGCATGATGCGGCCATCCTGCGGCAAGCGGCGTTCGGCGATATTGAGCTTGGCCATGATCTTGACGCGCGAGATCACGGCGGCGGTGGAGTTGGCCGGCGGTGACTCGACTTCCTCGAGCACGCCATCAATGCGGTAGCGTACCTTCAGGCGCGTCTCGAACGGCTCGATATGGATATCCGAAGCGCGCGCCTCGACGGCGCGCTGGATCACCAGGTTGACCAGGCGGATCACCGGCGCCTCGGAGGCCAGATCGCGCAGATGCTCGACGTCATCTTCACTGCGCGTCGCATCTTCAGAAAGATTCTCGACGATGGTGCCCATCGCGGAACGACCGCTGCCGTAGTAACGCTCGATCAGATCGTCGATCTCGGAACGCAGGCCCACGCGTACGGCAACCGACTTGCCGGTGGCCAGCGCAACCGCTTCTACGGGATAAGGATCCTGTGGCTCGGCGACCAGCACACTGACGTCGTCCTCGGATTCGCCGATCGGCACCAGGTGGTACTGCTTGAGGAAGCGGATCGACAACTGCACATTGGCCGGCGGCGCGTCCGGGCAGTCCTTCGCGGAAAAGAACGGAAAGTGCATCACCTCGCTCAGCGCCTCGGCAGCGTCGCGCTCGGAGACCAGACCCAGACGCGTCATCAACGAGATGAAATCACCACCCGGCGACTCTTCATGCAGGCGACGCGCGCGCAAGAGATCGGCCTCCTTGAGGCGGCCGCGGCTGATCAGGAAGCCGGAGATCCGGTCTTCCAGGCTCTGCTCTGCGACAACGGCAGGAGTGGGCTCAATCGCGACGCTGGCGCTTTCGGACATGGATCAGGACTCTCGGTCAGTGTTGCTCAGACCCGTCTGGACAGGTGATGGTTCCCCGTCCAGCGGTGTATCGAAGCGAATATGCTCAATAAATCGACGATGGAAGATCGCCCATACGATCAGAGCAGACAGCGTGGGCACGACCAGGCGGGTGAGTTGTGAGAAATAGGCAATGACTTCGAGGTTGACGTTGTGCTGTACCGCCATCTGCAATCCCGCCTGGCCCAGATCGATGAACAGGATCTTGCCGACATCGACCACCACACTGAAAGCCTGCACAGGCATCAGGATCAGCCAGCCATAGAAGCAAACCCGCAGCCGCCGCGCCAGCGAAAACTCATCGTTGTCCGGAGTTGCCAGCGTCAGCCCCCAAAACACGGCCAATCCATACGTGAACAACCGCACATTTGATGTGCCATCGACCACCGCAATCTGGCCCGCCTGAGCGACCATGCCCGGCGGCGGCGGGACCACCGCGGTGAAATTGAAGAAGTGGTAGTACTGGCGGCTTGATTCAATTACGCCCGGCAACCACCAATCAAGACTCCAATGTGCGAGCCGTGTTACCGGAAAGGCAATGAAGGAACTCAGCGCAATCCAGATGAATAGCGCCAGCGCCAGCCAAAGCACGCACAGCAACAGAAACGTCTTCAGCGAGACAGGCTGCTCTGCCTCGGCCTGCGCAACGGCAGCCGCGGCGGAATCTGCTTGCTCGACAGGATCTTGATTCTCGGTCATGGTTCAGGCCAACCAGGCACGGGCGTTGCGGAACATGCGCATCCAGGGCGAAGACTCACCCCACTCGCGCGGATGCCAACTCATCTGGACACTGCGGTGAACGCGCTCCGGATGCGGCATCAGGATAGTCGCTCGGCCATCCTCCGTGGTAAACCCGGTCAGTCCGTTGGGCGATCCGTTGGGATTGGCGGGGTAATTTGACGCAGCTTTGCCATCGGCAGTGACGAAGCGCAGCGCGGCACGCGCCATCGCCACATCGGAGCTGGTCGTGAACTCAACCCGGCCCTCGCCGTGTGATACCACCACGGGTATTCGCGATCCGGCCATCCCGGTGAACAGGATCGAAGGTGAAGGCAGTACCTCAACCAAGCTCAGCCGCGCCTCAAACTGTTCGGATTGATTGCGGCGGAATTGCGGCCAGTGTGCGGCACCCGGAATCATGTCCTTCAACTGCGAGAGCATCTGGCAGCCATTGCATACGCCCAGCGTGAACTTCTGGCGATCATTGAAGAAAGCGCCGAACTGTGCGGCCAGATCACCATGATGACGGACCGAAGCAGCCCAGCCGCGACCAGCACCGAGCACATCGCCGTACGAGAAGCCACCACATGCGGCCAGGCCATCGAAGTGCTTGAGCCGCTGTGCGGAGTTGATCAGGTCACTCATATGCACATCGTAGGTATCGAATCCGGCACGATGGAAGGCCGCGGCCATTTCGACATGACCATTGACGCCCTGTTCGCGCAGGATCGCAATCTTGGGCCGCACCCCACTGAGGATGTAGGGCGCGGCGATATCCGCCTCAACGTCAAAACCGATCACCGGCAGCAAGGCATGTTCGAGCGACTCGGTCACCGACACCTGTTCCTGATCGGCGCAGGCCGGGTTGTCGCGCAGGCGCTGCATGGCGTGCGAGGTTTCATGCCAGGCGCTGCGCAGTTCGTTGAGCGACCAGCTGGCCAGATTGTCCTCGCGCAAGCGCAGGCGGATGCAGTCGTCTGCAGACGGAACTCCGACCACATGCACACAGTCGGCCAGTCCGGCATCGGCGAACACACTGCGCACTCTTTTCAGCGCTTCGCTGCGCACCTGCAGCACGACGCCGATTTCCTCGCTGAACAGTGCCGGCAGGCTATCGTCGGCCCAGCCATCCAGGGTGATTTCCAGGCCACAATTGCCGGCCATTGCCATTTCCAGCAAAGTGACCAAAACCCCGCCATCAGAGCGATCATGGTAGGCAAGCAGGCTGTTTTCGGCGGCCAGCAACTGGATTGCATCGAACAGCGCGGCGAGTTCGGCCGCGCTATCGACATCGGGGGCGGTATCGGCGATCTGACCAAAGCACTGGGCCAGCATCGAACCGCCGAGTCGATTGCGGCCGCGGCCCAAATCAATCAACAACAGGGAGCTTGCGCCGGCATCGAGCCGGAGCTCAGGCGTCAGTGCGCGCCTGGCATCGGCGACCCGTGCAAATGCGGTAACAATCAGCGAAACCGGTGAACTGACCCGATGCGTGCCGGCGTCGTCGCGCCAGGTAGCCTGCATTGACAGGGAGTCCTTGCCGACCGGGATGCCGAGGCCGAGCGCGGGACAAAATTCCATGCCGACGGCATGCACCGCATCAAACAGGGCCGCGTCCTGGCCAGCCTGGTTGACCGCTGCCATCCAGTTGGCCGAGAGCTTGATGTCCGATCTGCTCGCAATCGGCGCGGCGGCAATATTGGTCAGCGCTTCGGCGACCGCCATGCGTGCCGAGGCCGCCGGGTCGAGCAGCGCCAGCGGAGTACGCTCGCCGATCGCCATTGCCTCGCCGGCATAGCCGACGAAATCACATAAGGTCACTGCGCAATCGGCGACCGGTACCTGAGCGGGGCCAACAAACTGGTCACGCGCGCAGAGTCCGCCGACACTGCGATCGCCAATGGTGATCAGGAAACGCTTCGAGCCCACGGTGGGATGACGCAGCACCCGCTGCAGTGCGGCATCCAAAGTGACATCAAGCTGCAAAGGCTGACGCGTGGCGACAACGCGACGCGCCTCCCGATGCATCTTCGGCGCCTTGCCGAACAACACCGACATCGGAAGATCGATCGGGGTGTCGCCGAGCAGGCGATCGCTCAGCAGCAGGTGCTGCGCGCTGCGCGCGGTGCCGACCACGGCGTAGGGACAGCGTTCGCGCTCACAAATCGCGGCGAACTCGGCAAGCCGATCGGGCCGCACGCCCATCACATAACGTTCCTGCGACTCATTGCACCAGATCTGCATCGGGCTCATGCCCGGCTCGTCGCTGGGTATGTCACGCAGCTCGATCGTGCCGCCGACTTCGGAATCGTGCAGCAGTTCCGGAATCGCATTGGACAGCCCGCCGGCACCGACGTCGTGCAGACTGACCAGGGGATTGCGCTCGCCCAGTGACCAGCAGCGATCGAGCACTTCCTGGCAACGACGTTCCATCTCCGGGTTGTCGCGTTGCACGGAAGCGAAGTCGAGTTCCTCGCTCGACTGGCCCGAGGCCAGTGACGAAGCGGCACCGCCGCCGAGACCGATCAGCATGGCCGGACCGCCCAGCACAATAATCGCGTCGCCCTCGCTCAGACGCAGTTTCTCGACATGATTCGGGTGCAGATTGCCGAGTCCGCCAGCGAGCATGATCGGCTTGTCATAGCCGCTGATCATTTCGGCCTCGGGGTGCTCGAAGCTGCGGAAGTATCCGCACAGCGCAGGACGGCCGAATTCGTTGTTGAATGCCGCGGCGCCGAGCGGGCCATCGCGCATGATCTCGAACGCGCTCGCCATTCGTGGCGGCAGCGCTCGCGCGCTTTCCCAGGGCCGAGCAAGGCCAGGAATGCGCAGCGCGCTGACACTGAAGCCGGTCAGGCCAGCCTTGGGCTTGGCCCCGCGGCCGGTCGCGCCTTCATCGCGGATTTCGCCGCCCGAGCCCGTGCTGGCGCCAGCAAACGGCGAGATCGCGGTCGGATGGTTGTGGGTTTCACACTTGATGGCAAAGGCGACCGGTTCGTCATGCGCCAGCCATTGCCGAGAGCCTGCCTCGGCATAGAACCGTGCGACCTCGGTATTCTCGACCACCGCCGCATTGTCACGATAGGCCGACAAAGTGCCCTGCGGAGCAACCGCGTGCGTGTTCTTGATCATCTGGAACAGCGAGACCGGCTGGTCGACACCGTCGACGGTCCAACTCGCATTGAATACTTTGTGCCGACAGTGCTCGGAATTGGCCTGGGCGAACATCATCAACTCGGCATCGGTGGGATCGCGCCCCAACCCGGCGTAGCTGCTGGCGAGGTACTCGATCTCATCGGCGCTGAGCGCAAGTCCAAGCGCAATATTGGCCTGCTGCAGATGCTCCAGCGGCGCCATGCCCAGCTCGACGCGCTGCAATGGCGCCGGCTCCGAGCGCTGGAACGACTGCGCCAGATCGCTTAGCCGGAACGCCAGGCTTTGCGTCATCGGATCGTGAACGATACGCAGGACGGTCGCGCGAACGCTATCGCTCAGCCCGGCCAGGCCAGTGATCAATAGGCGCTGTCCCTGTTCGATACGGTGCACGGGGATTCCAGCGCCGCGCAGGATTTCACGGGCCTTGCTCGACCACGGAGAGATGGTTCCGAAGCGCGGCACAACGAGCACGGCATCAGCGGATTCCGCTGGAGCGTCCCGACCCGCACTCAACAAATTCGCAACCACTGCGAGGTCAACCTGAGCGGAAGCTTCGGCATCCAGAAAATAGAAAGCCTCGGCGGTGCGCAGTCGCAATCCCGGCCCAACCTGTTTAAGCCGCGCCTGCAGGCGCTCGCGGCGGAACGGCGACAGCGATTCGCGCCCAGAAAGCATCAACATGGATGTGCCCAGCGGCCCAAAGAGCCGTCAAGAATAGCCGAAGGGCGGAGGCGGCCCAAGCCGACAGTGCCTCGCGCAGCATCGGCTTCAGCAAAAAAACAGGTTCTGCCACAATCACTTGGGCGCGCTCGGAAGGCGCGCACAGGCAGACCGATGGTCAAACCGGGCCATCCTGATCCATGCGCGCGACCGGCCGTGCCGTTCCGCGCGCCAACCTCAACGCGTCGGCTTGGTCTTCAGCGCATTGAGACGGTCCAGCATTGCGGCCGGCGGAACATAGCCGCCAATCATGCTGCCATCCTCGGCGATGACGGCTGGAGTACCGGTCACGCCGACCTTCTGGCCGAGTTGGTAGGCCTCGGTGATCGGATTGTCGCAGGTCTTGCTCTCGACCTTGACGCCCGACTTGGCGTCGGTCATGGCCTTGTTGCGATCCTCTGAACACCAGACCGAGACGGCATGGTCGAACGATGCGGAGCCGATGCCGGCACGCGGAAAGAACAGATACTCGACCGAGATACCGAGGTCGTTGTACTGCGCCATCTCCTGATGCAACTTGCGGCAGTAGCCACAGTCGATGTCGGTAAACACCGTGACCGTGTGCTTGGGATTCTTGGCGGCGAACACGATGCGCTTGTCGGCGCCCATCTCGCCAATCTTGCTGTGGCGCAGAACGGCTTCCTTGGCCTCGGTCAGATCGCGCTTGGAGCTGACTTCGTAGACACGCCCCTGCAGCAGAAACTTGCCGTCGGCGCTGACATAGAAGACATTGCCACCCATCACCACCTCGTAGAATCCAGGCAGGGTCGAGTCGGCGATGGAGTCAATCGATGCGGTCGGAACCATAGATTTGATCGCGTCGCGCACTTTCTGTTCGCCGGCCGCATCGGCCAGGACAACGGTCGAGGCCACGGTACTGGCAACGGCCAGAGCCAGCGCGGCGTATGCATGCTTGAACATCGGGGAATCCTTGAAAGGTGGGACCGGCGAGAACGCGGCATCCGATCAGACAGCAGGCTGCCTGAAAAGTTCAGCGGGGCGCGGGGCCGGGATTCTGGCAGGAAGCGCGGGCCCGGCCAAGCCAGTTCGATCCCTGCAAGTACGGGACTCAGGCACGCGGGTGGTGGTTGGCATGCAGACGTTTGAGACCTTCGCGCGCGACCAGGGTGTAGATCTGGGTCGTCGAAAGGCTGCTGTGCCCGAGCAGCATCTGCAAGGTGCGCAGATCCGCGCCGTGATTGAGCAGATGGGTCGCAAACGAGTGGCGCAGCCCATGCGGACTGACGACACGGGCAATGCCGACCTGACGGGCGTACCTGCCGAGCGTACGCCAGAACACCTGGCGACTGATCGAATTGCCGCGCGCGCTGACGAACAGATTCTTGCTGCCACGCCCCTTGAGCAATTCCGGCCGCGCCTGGTCGAGATACGCCTCAAGTGACTCGATGGCCAGCTCGCCAATCGGCACCAGCCGCTCCTTGGCGCCCTTGCCGAGCACACGCAGGACGCCCTGGCGCAGATTGACCTGATCGGTGGTCAAGGTCACCAGTTCGGTCACCCGCAGTCCAGTCGCGTAAAGCAGCTCGAGCATGGCGCGGTCGCGGCAGCCGGCCGTTTCGTCCGCTGCAGGCGCGGCCAGCAGCGCTTCCACCTCATGCTCGGAAAGCGCCTTGGGCAGCGGCTTGCCGAGCTTTGGTGATTCGATCAGGGCACTGGGATCGCTGTCGAGCGTTCCCATCCGCAACGACAGCCGATAGAACTGACGCAAGGCAGACAGCAGGCGCGCGGTGCTTCGCGGCTTAAATCCAGCCTGGCTGCGTTCGGCGAGCAGACCATACAGATGCTCGCGCTGCGCAGACAGCAGTGAGCGCCCCTTGGCCGCCAGCATGGCGTCGGCAGAGTACAAATCACTGCGATACGCCGCGAGCGTATTGATCGACAGTCCAAGCTCGTGCGTCGCCTGATCGAGCATGCTGTCGATGGCGGCGCGCGAAGGTAAATTTGGTTGAGGGCTGGCCGCCATGAGGCAACTCTTGCGAAGATGCGGCATTGTCCCATGCCGGATCGAACGGCTGCGACTTCCCACTCCTGTGAGTCGATCAATGTCTGCCCTGCCCCCTGCCCCACTCTGGAAGCGCCTCGCCGCTGGGCTATACGACCTGCTGCCACTCGCCGCCTTGCTGATGCTGGCGACCTTTGCCCTGCTGCCGCTCACCGGTGGTGAGGGCATGCCGCGCCGCGGCCCTGGCCATCACGCCTATCAGTCCTTCATGGGCCTGCTGATCGCGCTCTACTACGTATGGTCCTGGCACCGTGGTGGCCAGACCATCGGCATGCGTGCCTGGCGCCTACGGGTACAAACCGATGCAGCCGAGCGGCCAGCTCTTGGCACCGCCCTGCTGCGCTTCGCGTTCAGCCTGATCGCCATCACCGCGTTCGGCGTCGGCCTGCTGTGGTCGCTGTACGACCCGCGCAAGCGGATGTGGCAGGACATCTGGACGGGCACCGAAGTGGTTTGCGTTCCCAAACGCTAGGTCAGGGGTTCAGGCCCAGTCGCCGCGCAAATCGCGGACCTTGGCTTCCATGACGCCGGCTGTCGCTTCGGTCGCAGGCACCGGGTCGCCAAAACGCAGGCCAATTTTTGACCAGAACCGGCGCGGAAGTCGTGCCCGTCGCAGTCGTGAATCGCGCCGACTGAACAAAGATCCCCACATGCCCTTCAACGCAATCGGAATCACCGGCACCGCGCGCCGCGCCAGGATGCGCTCCAGCCCAGGCTTGAACGGCTTGATCTCGCCGTTCTCGGTGAGGCCGCCCTCGGGAAAGATTCCGACAATCTCGCCTTCGGCCAGGGCACGATCGATTTCGGCATAGGCACGCTCGAGCATCTCGGGGTCTTCTTTCGCGGGCGCAATCGGAATGGCACGGGCGGTCTTGAAGATGAAATTCATCACCGGAATCTTGAAGATCGTGTGATACATCACGAAGCGAATCGGCCGCCGCACCGTACCGCCGATGATCAGTGCGTCCATGAAGCTGACGTGATTGCAGACAACCAGACACGGCCCCTCATCGGGAATCTTGTCCAGACCCTCGACCTCGATGCGATAGAGCGTATTGATCAGCACCCAACTGAGAAAACGCATCAGGAATTCCGGCACCAGGGTGAATATGTAGATCGCGACCACGGCATTCAGCACGGCGGTAACCAGCAACAACTGCGGGACATTGATCTTTACGACGTTGAGCAGGACCACCGCCATCACCGCAGCGATCACCATGAACAGGGCGTTGAGAATATTGTTGGCTGCAATCACCCGCGAACGTCGGGTGGGATCCGAGCGACTTTGCACCAGGGCGAACAGCGGCACGATGAAGAAGCCGCTGAAAATGGCCATGCCGAGCAGGTCAAACATCACGCGCTTGGCGCCCGGTTGCGCGATGAACTGCAGCAACGCCAAACCCTGCGCACCCACCGCGTTGGGCCAAGCGAAATAGAGGTCAGCGCCGAATAGGGTCATGCCGATAGCGCCAAAGGGCACCAGACCGATTTCGACCTTGTGGCCCGACAATTTTTCGCAAAGCACTGAACCAAGGCCAATCCCGACGGAGAAGATCGTAAGCAAGGCCGTGAGGACCGGCTTGCTGCCACCGAGCACGCTCTCGGCGTAGGCGGGCAGCTGCGTGAAATAGATCGAGCCAAAGAACCAGAACCAGGAGATACCCAGACAACTAAGAAATACCGTTCGATTGCCGCGGATGAGATTGATGTTGCGCCAGGTCTCGCTGAAGATGTTCCAGTTGATCTTGAGGTCCGGATCAGAGACCGGCACCGACGGCATAGCGAGGGCGGACAACAGGCCGGCAACCGCAATTCCGATCACGGTGACCGCCACCCAGAAGTTCCCGGTCAGAGGAATATTGCTCAGCACACCGGCGAGCAGGGTTCCCAACAGAATCGCGACGAAGGTGCCCATCTCAACCAGCCCATTGCCACCTACCAGTTCGCTGGGCTTGAGTAGCTGGGGCAGGATTCCGTATTTCAGCGGACCGAACAGGGTGGAATGTACTCCCATGAGAAATAGCATGGCCAGCAGCAGCGGGATGCTTTGCCGGGTAAATCCAAAGTAAGCGATCACCATGATCGCGATTTCCAGCAGTTTGATCGCCTGCGCCAGGCGGGCCTTGTCAAACTTGTCGGCGAGCTGGCCGCTGGTAGCCGAAAACAGGAAGAACGGCAGAATGAACAGTGCGGCAGCGAGGTTGGTGAGCTGGTGCTCCTGCGCGTCGCTCAGACCTACGGCATTGAAGACAATCAGAAAGATCAGCGCGTTCTTGAACACGTTGTCGTTGAACGCGCCCAGCGCCTGGGCAAGGAAAAACGGCAGAAACCGACGTTGGCCGAGCAGGACAAACTGGCTTTGTTGCGTCATGGGCAGGAGGTCCGAGGAATCGGGATCGAATCTAGCAGAGGCCGTGGCGCATTCGAGTATTCGATGCCGAGGCGCAACTATTGATGCCTGGGTTGTCCTGTCCCGGCACTTTTCGGCGTTATAGCTTAGAAACCCTCTGCGGCGATTCTTGCTATTGTTGAATCCTCGTGGCGGCGTCCTACCCTTGTTGGGGAGACCGGAATGTCGAACGTCATCACTGCGATCCAGGTTAACTACCGGGTGCAACGAACGCACTCAGCCATTGGCGCGCTCAACGCTGCGCTCGCCGGCTGGCTGCAGGAGCGCGATGTCGACGAGGTCGCCATCGGCGCCGTCCAGGTCGTGATGGATGAGTTGGTCGGCAATCTGCGCCACCACGAGCCAGACAATCGCGATCCCTTGGAAGTCGAAATCCGACTCGAGCACGACGTGCTCAATCTCCGGCTCAGTTATCGGTCAGCCGACTTCAATCCGCGCGGCGAATGCGAAGTTGATACGGTCACGCCAATCAGCGAACGCCGGATCGGTGGCCTCGGCCTGCACCTGATCCAGTCGCTGATGGACGCCATCCACTACGAGTACCTAAACGGGGTGATCTGTCTGCGCATGCAGAAGAACCTGCAGCCGCATGCCGGTTGAACCGCAGCCCGTGCGCCTGCGATCGTCTTTTCGCAGATCCGATGATCGCGACAGCGCCGCGCTCAGTGCGCCGCCCAGCTCAGATTCAGTCCGATCGAGCGCTCCGGGGCAAGCGCCGACAACACATCGGCGGTCGCGACGTAATCCTCGTTGAAGGCGTTGCGCAGGTAGAGCTTCAGATTCCAGGCCGGATTGATGTGGTAGATCAAGTCCAGATCCACCACGTCGACTTCGGCGCGCTCAACTTCCTCGAAGCCGGGACGATCCATCTTCCAGCGGTGGCTGTAGAACGCCGCCAGGGTGAAGTCCGCGAAGTCGTAGCGGGCATCGAGTGTTGCCGTCACTGGCGGCGAACCATAGAGCGGATCACCGGTCAGCTCGTCCTTGCTGCGCACCACAGTGCCGCCGGCGCGCAGGGAAAAATTCGACGCCGGATTCCAGCTCAGCGATCCTTCCACGCCATGCAGACGCGCGTCACCGACATTGGTGTAGCCGTTGACCCCAGGCGCCACCGCGTACAGCTGGATCAGATCCTTGACATCGGTGCGCCAGAAGTGGATTTCGCTGCTCCAGTGGGTCGCGTACCAGGCGTAGCCGATATCGATGCCGGCCGAGTGCTCGGGGCCGAGATCGGGATTGCCGACAATTTCGCCCTGGGGCGTGACGCCACTGAAATAACGTTCTTCCAGCGTGGCGAATCGATAACCCGATGACAGATTCAGCGTCCAGCGGCTGGCCTCGTTCGGCGTCCAGATCGCGGCGGCCGTGTAGGCCTGATCGGAATCACTGGACTCGGCGCCTCGCTGTTCCTGGTCGATGCTGCTGAAACGCGCGCCGAATTCCATCTGGAACTCGGGAGAAATCAGCCAATCGCTGAGTCCAAACAGCGACCAGGCATTCTCATCGGCATCAAGCAGACTGTAGGTTCGATTGTCGATCGTGTTGCGCGCGTCGAATCCATTGACGCCGCGCCGCCCAAGAAATTCAACGCCGATGTTGTTGCTGAAATCGCCCGCATCGAACGATTGCTGCACGGTGCCGCCGATGTCAGTGCTCTCGACATAGGCATAGGTGTCGGGCGATCCCGGCTGCTGATTGTAGGTCAGCAGGGACTGATCATGGCCGTGTACGCGGACTTCGAATCCGATGTCGTGGCGCAGGCGCAGGCGCGCAAGGGTGTGCTCGTCCTCGGGATAGGTCGTGTCGCGCACCGGATAACGACTGTTTGATTTGCCGATATTTTCAGTGCGCGAAGGCAGCAACAGCGCATCCAGATGGAAATCACCGATCTGAGTTCGGTATTGCAGACTGGCACTTTCGCGCTCGAAGCTGGAGTTCAGTGGCGTCCCATTGGCAGATTCGCTGTCTCCGGCCTGGTGACGCGCAGCGGCGATCGAGAACGAGTCATTGCCGAAGCCTGCCATCAGCTCGGCTTCATCGCCGGAGGTGGCGTAGCCGGCAGAAACATGTGCCGTGTCGAACCAGCGCGGCTCAATCGAGATGGCACCACCGAGGGCGCCGGGACCGAAGTGCACGGTAGCCGGTCCACGCGTCACATTGATTTCGCCGAGCAGGGAAGGTTCGACGAAGGCCACCGGCACGCCAGCACGCCGCTGGGCGGTCACCGGCATGCCGCCGACCAGCACGAGGATGCCGTTGCCGCCGCTGCCGCGGATCGAGAAGGTCTCGAATATGCCGTTCTGCCCGGTCGCTCCGACGCCGGGCACCCGGCTGATCAGATCCTGGAAGTCCGACGGCGAGCCGGCCGTATCCTGCCAGCTGACCACATCGGTCGCCAGCGCCGAGGGCCAATCAGCGGCGGTTCCGCGCGCCGTGACATTGACGGCCTCGCCCTGCCAGGGCTTGCCTTCCTCCGTTTCCTGCTCCGGCTTGGCCCCGGTACCCGCCTCTGCGGCGGGTTCGGCGCGAACAGTCGCGCTCGTGATCAGGAGAGAACCAAGGGCAGCCGCAAGAAGGCTCGGCGTCAGCGTACGCAGCATGCATTTCTCCCAAATCTGAGGGTGCCGGCATCGGGTCCCTCTGCGGCTCAACCGCCGATTCTAGATAGAGTCCGGGACCGCTGAATCCGCATCAGGTATCGGCCAGACTCCGCCTTGAGGCGGAGCGCAATTGCACGCAGCCTGGCATTCGCGCAGCCCCAACCACGCGGCCCGCGCACCGCCAGACCGGCCTCTCCTGGGCGAAAAACGCGCAGCTTCAAGTGCGGCAGGTGGGCGCCAGCGGCTGCTTTGCGATTGCCGCGCCGCCGCATGCCCCGTAGAATCCGCCTGTTTTGCACTTCCGGCAGATCAGCCGGTCATTTCTTGGTTTTAGGGAGTCATCCTATGTTGTTAGAGAACGGTCTTGTGATCGCGATGGGCTGCGCCTTGCTGGCGTTGGTCTATGGCGGCTGGTCGATCCGCTGGATTCTGGCGAAGCCCGCTGGAAACGAGCGCATGCAGGAAATCGCAGCCGCCATCCAGGCCGGTGCGAAGGCTTACCTCAATCGCCAGTACGGCACGATCGCCATTGTCGGTGTCGTTCTGTTCGGCCTGATCTTCTGGCTGCTCGGCGCCCCGACCGCGGTCGGATTCGCCATCGGCGCGGTACTTTCCGGCTTGGCCGGCTATATCGGCATGAATATTTCGGTGCGCGCCAATGTGCGTACGGCCGAAGCGGCGCGCCATGGCCTGAGCCCGGCGCTCGACGTTGCCTTCCGCGGTGGCGCCATCACCGGCATGCTGGTGGTCGGTCTCGGCCTGCTCGGTGTCGCCGGCTACTACTGGATCCTCACCAAAACCGGAAGCAGCTCGGGTGATGCCCTGCACTCGCTGGTCGGCCTGGCGTTCGGTTCCTCGCTGATCTCGATCTTTGCGCGTCTCGGCGGCGGCATCTTCACCAAGGGCGCCGATGTCGGCGCTGACCTGGTCGGCAAGGTCGAAGCTGGAATTCCGGAAGATGACCCGCGCAACCCCGCCGTGATTGCCGACAATGTCGGCGACAATGTCGGTGACTGCGCCGGTATGGCCGCTGACCTGTTCGAAACCTATGCGGTGACCCTGGTCGCCACCATGCTGCTCGGCTCACTGATGTTCGCCAGCGTCGGCGTCGACTCCGCCACCGCAATCATCTACCCGATTGTCCTCGGCGGCGTATCGATCATCGCATCCATCATCGGCACCTTTTTCGTATCGGCCAAGGATGGTAAGGGCATCATGCCCGGCCTGTATCGTGGCGTGATCGTGTCGGCCGTGCTGGCCGCCGTCGCGTTCTGGCCGATCACCCAGCAGATGATGGGTGAGAAGGCCAATGCACTCTTTGGTTGCACCCTGATCGGCCTGGTACTGACTGGCGCCATCGTCTGGATTACCGAGTTGTACACCGGCACCCAATACTCGGCAGTGCGCAAGATCGCCGAAGCTTCGACCACCGGTCACGGCACCAATATCATCGCCGGCCTCGGTGTCTCGATGAAGTCGACCGCCCTGCCCGTGCTCGCGGTCTGCGCCGCGATCTATGGCTCGTACACATTGGCTGGCCTGTATGGCATCGCAATTGCCGCCACCGCCATGCTGTCGATGACCGGCATGATCGTCGCGCTCGACGCCTATGGCCCGATCACCGACAACGCCGGTGGCATCGCCGAAATGGCCGACATGCCCAAGGAAGTGCGCGCGATCACCGATCCGCTCGACGCCGTCGGCAATACCACCAAGGCTGTCACCAAGGGTTATGCGATCGGCTCGGCCGGCCTCGCCGCCCTGGTGTTGTTCGCCGACTACACGCACAACCTGGAAGCCGCTGGCAAGCTGGTTTCGTTCTCGTTGTCCGATCCGGCGGTCATCATCGGTTTGTTCATCGGTGGTCTGATTCCCTACCTGTTCGGCGCCATGGCGATGGAAGCCGTCGGCCGCGCAGCGGGCTCGGTGGTGGTTGAAGTACGCCGCCAGTTCCGGGAAATCCCGGGCATCATGGAAGGCACCGCCAAGCCGGAGTACGGCGTTGCCGTCGATATGCTGACCAAGGCGGCGATCAAGGAAATGATCGTGCCGTCACTGCTGCCGGTTCTGGTCCCGGTCGTCGTGGCATTCGGCATGAACTGGCTGATGGGCCCCGGCGCCGGCATCAAGGCACTCGGTGGCCTGCTGATCGGCACCATCATCACCGGCATCTTCGTCGCTATCTCGATGACCACCGGTGGTGGCGCCTGGGACAATGCCAAGAAGTACATCGAAGATGGTCACTTCGGCGGCAAGGGCTCGGAAGCGCACAAGGCCGCTATCACTGGCGACACCGTTGGTGATCCCTACAAGGACACCGCCGGCCCAGCCGTCAACCCGCTGATCAAGATCATCAATCTGGTCGCGCTGATGCTGGTGCCACTACTCTAAGGCAATCGTCACACCAAGTCAGACCGAAACGCCCCGCCTCGTGCGGGGCGTTTTTTTTAGATCAAGTTTTCTTCGCGACCCGAACGTAGACCGCTTTGGGCACGCCAGGTGCACCGCGCTCTTCGATCGCGAACGACTGCGGATACTGGCGCAGCAGGTCGCTGAGCTTGCGCTGGCCGTAGAGGCGCGGATCGAAATCGGGCCGCACCTTGTTGAGGTAGCTGCCGATCGCACCCAGATTGGCCCAGCCGTCATCATCCTCGTCGGAGGCGTCGTCGATCGCCTTGACCACCAGATCGATCGGAAATACGGCGCTGTCCCTGGCGGAGCTTGCAGGGGCGGATTTTGCCGTGTTCGCAGGCTTGGCCTTTGCCGGCGTCTTGCCGTTGTTTGTCACTGAACTTGAGGCTACCGCTTTCTCCGCCGCTGGCCGCAGCACTTCGGTATAGATGAACTTGTCGCAAGCGCGCACAAACGGATCCGGCGTTTTCCTCTCGCCGAATCCGTAAACCATCAGACCCTCTTCGCGTAGCCGCTGCGCCAGCCGGGTGAAGTCGCTGTCGCTGGAAACCAGACAGAAGCCATCGAAGCGGCGCGTGTAGAGCAGGTCCATCGCATCGATGATCAGACTGCTGTCGGTCGCGTTCTTGCCCTTGGTGTAGGCAAACTGCTGCACCGGGCTGATCGAGTGCAGCAGCAGACTCTGCTTCCATTGCGTGTGGCTAGTCGAAGTCCAGTCGCCGTAGATGCGCTTCACACTGGCAACACCAAACTTGGCGACTTCGGCCAGCAGGCCCTCGATCACCGAGGGCTGTGCGTTGTCGGCATCAATCAATACCGCGAGACGCGCCTGATCTTCTTGCATTTTGCCTTTTGCTGCCATTGGGTCACCTCGGCACAGTCGACACCGCAAAAGTACCAGCAGACACCCCGATGCGCTGATCTGGCGTTTCGACGAAGTCAGAAATCCGTGGTCAAGGTCAGCATCGCCACCCGCAGACTTCCGGATCGGTTGAACCCGAATCCGAGGTATTGCCCATCCTGCAACCGCGGCCCCACGCGCAGGTCGCCTTGGTGGTATTGAAGCTCCGCACCGACGCGCCAGCGCCGACCGAGGGCAGTATCCACGCCGAGCGCAATCACCGCACCGATGCTGTCGCCCTCGGTGACGATGGGCCTGGTCTCTTCGCCGGCGACCGGTGTATCGGGATCGATGACCCCGACACGGGCCAGCAAGCGCTCCTTGAGGTCGAGATGCGTCAGACCGCCGCGCCCATAGACGCGCCAGTTCGCGCCGAGCGGAACAGCGTACCGGGCCGAAATCGATGCGCCGTGCACACTCACCTTGTCACCGGTGAGACCGAATTCGTTGCTGAACTCACTCAGATCAACATCGGTGTGCGCGCCGAACCCACTCAGTTCAATCGCCCAGCGTGCGTTGATATTGAATCCAGCAAACACCTCTCCGATCACGCCGCTGCCTCGCGTGTCGATGTTGTCGTTGCTGATACCGAAACGTGTGCCGACGTAGCCCGCAGACACATCAGTTTCGGTGGCACTGGCAATCCCGCTCATCAGCGCCATGGCGGCGGCGGTTGCCTTTCCAAGCCGGAACTTGCCCAAAACAAATTTGATACGCGTTTCCATCAGAGTGCTCCATGCGCCGAATGCGCGTCCAATGGACAGGCGCCAACCGGATCAGTTCCACTCAAAAAAAATGTTGTCGTTATTGCGTTCGCAGCTTGAACGGAACCAAGAAATCAAGGTCTCAGGGCACGTCGAGTTCCACATGCCGCGGCATCGAATCCAGCGGACGGTTCGCTGGCGAGCTATCGCTGGCGCTGGGCCGCCCCAGGCTGCCGACGGATATCTCCAGCAGGACACCTCACCGATGCCACGGGGAATCGCTCGTCCCGGATTCGCCCGAAGCGATGCCCTGGCTCGTTATCGGTGCCGCCGACGCACGTCGTCGGAGTGGGACACCACAGGCGAATGCCACGCGCCTGCCTATTCGAGCGGACAGTAGATGTCATGCAAGGTCGCAATCACCTTGCGCACTGGCCCTTCTGCCAGCGCGTAGTAGATGGTCTGCGATTCGCGTCGGGTGCTGACCAACCCATGCTCACGCAAAACCGCCAGATGCTGGGAAAGCGCCGACTGACTCAGTTCCAGACGCTCATTGAGTTCGCCGACGCTGAATTCGGCATCGGCGAGCAGACAAAGCACGCGCAGACGCTGCGCATTGGACAAGGCCTTGAGCAAATCAGCAGCCCGATCGGCCTGCTCAGCCATGCGTTGAGCAGCTGAGGCTGGCGAGCGAGCTGGCTTTCTTGCGGTATGCACGGCTCTAACGCTCAATGTCTATCTCCCGAACGGTGACGCAAGGCGAGCAAGGTGTCGGCATTGTCATGGACATCGATGAACATTTCGACAATTTCGCCGGCGGTCGCACTTGCAATATCATTTGTTTCTACTTAAGCTATCGCTAATGTACAGAACTAGTTGATCCAGCGCAAGTACGTACACCCCACCAGGCCCCAGGCTGTTGACAGGCACGGCGACCGCGGTGGATCAGAGATTTTCGAGGTCGTGGCGCGGATACCGCCGACGAACCAAGCGCAGATGGTCCAAAGGAGAATTGCAATGAATGTTGATCGCGCCGTAATGGCCTTTGCCGGCTTCATGATCCTGCTCAGCCTCACGCTGGCCCACTACGTGTCGCCTTGGTGGATGCTGTTGACCGCCTTTGTCGGCGTCAATCTGATCCAGGCGTCATTCACCGGCTTCTGTCCGGCCGCCTCGGTATTTGCGCGGCTAGGATTCAAGAGCGGCTGCGCCTTTCCGGACCAACGCTGATGAACGTGCTGCAACGCAGAGGCATGCGCATTGGCTTGCTGCTGGCAGCGGTTGCGCTGGCTTCCTGTGGCGGTGGTGAAGTCGACCAGCAGGCCACTGTCGTCAAGCCGCCCCTGCAGACCATGACGATTGCCGCGCAGCAGGCACCCCGCGAACGCATCTGGGATGGCGTGGTCGAAGCGGTCAATCAGGCGACGCTATCGGCGCAGACTGCCGGCCGCGTCATCGAACTGCCGTTCGATGTAAACGACTATGTGCAGGTCGGTGACGTCGTCGTGCGCTTTACCGATGTCGAGCAGCAATCGGGACGCCGGCGGGCCGATGCTGCGCTCAATGCTGCCCAGGCCGGCCTGGTCGAGGCCACGGCCGACTACCAGCGAATCGCGGACGTGTATGCGCGCAAACTGGTGGCCAAGACCCAGTTGGATCAGGCCACGGCGCGACGTGACACAGCACGCGCGGCGGTCGAGGCCGCACGTGCTGCGCTCCGTGAAGCCGGAGAACAGGTCGACTACACGGTGATCAGGGCGCCCTATTCCGGCGTGCTGACTGAGCGCCATGTCAAGGTCGGCGAGACTGTTCGCCCTGGTCAGCCACTGGTGTCCGGTTTGAGCATGGCGAAACTGCGCATCAATGTTGAAGTGCCGCAGAGTGAAATCGCGGCGATCCGCGCGCATCGCCAGGCGGCGGTATTGCTCGCGGAAGGCAAACGCCTGGCAGCCGAGCGCATCGTTATCTTCCCGTTCGCTGACCCGGCGACGCACAGCTACAAGATTCGTCTTGAGATGCCCGAGGCGGAGACCGGACTACAGCCCGGCATGACCGTCAAAGCCGCCTTCACACTGGGTCAGGAGGAGCGGCTGCTGGTGCCGCTGCAAGCCCTGGTGCAGCGCGGCGAAACAACGGCCGTCTACGTGATCAGCGACAACCGTACGCTATTGCGCCAGATACGTATCGGTCATCGATTCGGCGACGATGCCGAGGTCATCAGCGGACTGAAGTCCGGTGATGTCATCGCGCTGGAGCCTTCGGCTGCCTCCGCCTATGCCACCGCCCTGCGTCAGGCGAAGTCATGAACACATCGGGCGGATCGCCGCGACTCGGCCTTTCCGGCTGGCTGGCGCGCACGTTCCAGTCCAATCCGCTGACGCCGGTGTTGGCGCTGGCGGGATTGTTGCTCGGCCTGTTCGCCGTTCTGGTCACGCCACGCGAAGAGGAACCGCAAATCGATGTGACGATGGCCAACGTCATCGTGCCGTTCCCCGGCGCCAGCGTCGAGGATGTCGAAAATCTGGTCAGCTACCCGCTCGAACAGACACTTTCCGCGATCGAAGGCGTCAAGCATGTGTATTCGATCAGCCGCCCGGGCAGTAGTCTGATCACCGTTGAGTTTGCCGTCGGCGTACCCAGGCAGGATGCCCTGGTGCGACTCTACAACCAGGTGTTTTCGCATACCGATTGGCAGACCCCCGGACTCGGAATCGGCCAGCCTGTCGTTCGACCCATGGGCATCGACGACGTGCCGGTGATGAGCGTCACGCTGTGGACCGATGACAGCGCACGCAGCGCCACGCAGTTGGCCGAGGTCGCGCATACGCTGGAAACCGAAATCAAGAGCATCCGGGGCACCCGCGATGTCTACACCATAGGCGCACCGCAACGCGCGGTCATCGTCGAACTCGATGCCACCCGGCTGGCCGCCTATGGCCTCAGCGCCGACGAACTCGCCGCTGCACTGGCCAGTGCCAATGCCGTGCTACAGGCTGGTGACCGTGTTTCGGCAGCAGGCAATCGGCCGCTCACCGCTGGGCAGTTTTTGCTTGACGCCAATGAAGTCTCGGAACTGGTCATTGCCGCCTCGCAAGGCAGCCCGGTCTATCTGTCGGATGTCGCGAACGTTCGTTCTGGTGCTGACTTGGCCACCAGCTATGTCTGGTTCGGCACGCCAGCAACCCATCCAGGACCCCGATCTGGCGTTGCGCCTGCGGTCACCATCGCTATTTCCAAACAACCCGGCGTCAATGCCGCGGACATCACCCGCGCCATCGCAGAACGGCTGGATGTGTTGACGACCTCCGACATACCTGAGGGCGTGCACGTCGAGATTACGCGCGACTACGGAGTTACCGCGAACGAGAAGGCCCTGAAGCTGATCCAGAAGCTGATGTTCGCGACCATGGCGGTGGTACTGCTGGTGCTCTTCACGCTTGGCTGGCGTGAGGCCATTGTTGTCGGCAGCGCCGTCATCATCACGCTGGCGCTGACCTTGTTCGCGTCCTGGGCGATGGGGTTCACCATCAACCGGGTCAGCCTGTTCGCACTGATTTTTTCCATCGGCATCCTGGTCGACGATGCCATCGTGGTGGTCGAGAATATTCACCGTCATATGCAGCATGGCGGCAAGCGTCTGATCGACGCACTGCCCGGCGCGGTCGATGAGGTCGGCAGCCCGACCATCCTGGCCACCTTCACGGTCATTGCAGCATTGCTGCCGATGGCCTTTGTGTCCGGTCTGATGGGGCCGTACATGCGACCGATTCCGATCAACGCCTCAGTCGGAATGCTGCTGTCGCTGGGTGTGGCATTGATCGTCACACCGTGGTTGGCGTTGAAGCTGCTCGCGCGGCACCTCGAATCAGCTGCAACGGCGCATCGATCGTCGCCAATCGCCTCGCGCCTGGCGGTTCTGTTCGAAAAGCTGCTGCGGCCCTTCCTCGATCCCGAACGCGGGCAGCGACGGCAACAGGGCCTGCTGATCGGGATACTCACTGCGGTGTTTCTGTCGGCCGGACTGGCTGCAGCGCAGTGGGTGGTCTTGAAGATGCTGCCGTTCGACAACAAGTCAGAATTCCAGATCGTCGTCGACACGCCGGAAGGCACGACGCTGGAGCAGACCAATGCACTGCTGATGGACCTGGCCACAGAACTCGATTCGGTGCCCGAAGTGGCCAACTTCCAGGGCTATGCAGGCACCTCGGCTCCGGTCAACTTCAACGGCCTGGTCCGCCAGTACTACCTGCGCAGCGGCGCCAATGTCGGCGATCTGCAGGTCAATCTGGTCGACAAGCATCAGCGCAGCCGCAAGAGCCACGACATCGCGCGCACGGTGCGGCCACAGTTGGCTGAAATCGGCAAGCGCTATGGCGCCTCGGTAAAAGTAGTGGAGGTGCCGCCAGGCCCGCCCGTGCTGGCGCCCCTGGTGGCCGAAATCTACGGGCCAGACCGCGCGCGCGTTCGCGCAATCGCGGCTGAATTGCGCGCCATATTCTCAGACACCCGAGGCATCGTCGATATCGACAGCAGTGTCGAATCGCCGGCATTGCGCGAGCAGGTGGTAGTCGATCGCCAGCGCGCCTCGCGGCTCGGCGTCTCGCAGTCCAGCATAGTGGCGGCGCTCGGTCTCGCCGTCGGCGGCAGCGATGTCAGCTTCCTGCATGATGGGCGATCGCGTCACGCCGTGCCGATTCGCCTGCGCCTGCCCGCCGGCGATCAGGCTAGCCGCGACCAGCTGCTGGCGCTCAAGGTACGTGCTGCGAATGGGCAGTTGGTGGCGCTTTCCGAGCTGGTCGAAATCCGCGAACTGCCCTGGGAGAACGCGCGGCACCACAAGGACCTGATGCCGGTTGTCTACGTTACCGGCGACGAGGCCGGCAAGTTGGACAGCCCGCTGTATGGCATGTTTTCGGTCTTGGCCAAATCGCGAGCGGCGAGTGGGGTGGGTACAACGGTCGAACAGTACTTTTTCACTCGACCGGCATCCGCCACTGCGTTTGCGATCAAATGGGAAGGCGAATGGCAGATTACCTTCGAAACCTTTCGCGACATGGGGCTCGCCTACTCGGTCGGACTGCTGCTGATCTATCTGCTCCTGGTTGCCCAGTTCCGCGGCTATGTCGTGCCGCTGATCATCATGGCGCCGATTCCACTCACCGTGATCGGTGTCATGCCAGGGCACGCCCTGCTCGGCGCGCAGTTCACCGCCACTTCGATGATCGGCATGATTGCGCTCGCCGGCATCATCGTGCGCAACTCGATCCTGCTGGTGGATTTCATCAATCAGTCGATCGCCGAAGGCAAGGAAGCCGGAGACGCGGTGATCGAAGCCTGTGCCGTGCGCGCGCAGCCGATTGCGCTGACAGCGTTGGCAGCGATGGCGGGTGCGCTGTTCATTCTCGATGATCCGATATTCAACGGCCTGGCAATTGCGCTGATCTTCGGCATTTTGATCAGTACGCTGTTGACACTGGTGGTGATACCGGTGCTCTACTTCGCCTACCTGCAGCGCGTACACCGAGCCAAACCACTGGAGCACACCTGATGAGCGATACCCAGAGTTTCAGCGTGACCGTGCAGCAGGAATCCGACTATGTCTTTCGCATCCAGTTCGACGAGACCGCGATCCCGGATCTGCTTACCGACGAACCAGAACCGCTCGGCGGCGGCAGCGGGCCCAATCCCTCGCGACTGCTTGCTGCGGCCGTCGCCAATTGCATGAGCGCCAGCCTGTTGTTCGCACTGCGCAAGTACAAGAACCAGCCCGGACCCATCACTACGCGAGCGACCGCCACGATGGGGCGTAGCGAGGCCGGTCGCATGCGCGTCGAACGGATCAATGCGGAGATTCAACTCGCCGACCGCGCCGACCAACACCAGCATCTGGACCGTATCCTGGAGCAGTTCGAGGCGTTCTGCGTGGTCACCGAGAGCGTGCGTCAAGGCGTCGACGTCGCGATTTCGGTGCGCGATGTCGATGGCACCCTGCTGCATGGCACAGTCGGCGTCTGATCGGGAGCCGCTGCCATGAGTCGGCGCATCGTCATCTGCATCGATGGCACCAATAATTATCCTGGCGCTGGATTGACCAATATCCAGCGCCTGGTGCGCATGCTCGGTGACGACGAGGATCAGCTGATCTACTACCAGCCCGGCGCCGGTACGATCGAGCCGGATTCACTGACCCTGCCCTGGTCGCGCAAGTTGCTGCAGTTTGTCGACTCGGTGTCGGCGATCATGCTTGAGCGCCATGTCTGCTCGGCCTACCGGTTTTTGATGGCCCACTACCGGCGCGGCGATCAGCTGTATTTCTTCGGATTCAGCCGCGGCGCCTATGCGGTACGGGTACTCGCCGCCATGCTCAGCAAGGTGGGTCTGTTGCGCAACGGCTTCGATGAAATGTTGCCGTTCGCCTGGCGCAGCTACGCAACCCGCGGCAATGGCGATGCCGCGCGCGAATTTCGCAACGCCTACTGTCATTACGTGAGGCGGATCAGGTTTCTTGGACTATTCGACAGCGTCAGCGCAGTAGGCTCGCCCTGGCGCCCGCGCAGCTTCGAGCGCACCTTCCGCAATCTCAGCGTTGACACGGTTCGCCACGCGCTCGCGCTCGATGAGCGGCGTGCGATGTTCGTGCAAAACCTGTGGTCAGAACAGACCGGGCTGGATCAGCAGATCGACGATGACGCGGCCGTCAGCGATGTACGTCAGGTCTGGTTTCCAGGTGTGCATGCCGATATCGGCGGTGGCTACCCCGAGGCCGAAGCCGGACTGTCGCGAATCGCTCTGACCTGGATGCGTCGCGAAGCCGAGCAAGCTGGCCTGAGTTTCCGACCCCTGGTCAGCAGCCGGATTCTCGATCCCGATGGCGTACTTGACGAGATCGATCCGGCCAAGCTCAGCGCCCTGCACTGCGCAGCGCCGCAGCACGACGAACTGCGCGCGCACCTGTACTGGCGACTGCTGGAATATCTGCCGATCCCGCGCTGGTGGCGCGATTCGGGCGGGGTGTGGCGACGCTCGTGGCGACCCCATCTGGGCGCAGCGCGCCGGCCCGGAGCCGGGGCGCGCGTGCATTCGTCGATGCAGGAACGCCAGCAGCAGGTACCCGGATACCAGCCGGCCGCCGATCTGGAAGCCCCCAGCTTCGAGGATTGAACCGGCCGGCGCCCTGACCTCGCTGCGCCGAACCGCCGCTGCTGCGCGACGAAGCGAGTGCGCGCTGTCGACCCGATCGGGGTGCAGCCGATAGGATGAGCCGATGGACTACGCCACAACCTCCAGCCAACCCCAGTCGGTCGCAGCACCTGGCGAGCGATTGTTCTGGTTGTTGCACATCTCCGGCTGGCTGGCCTATGCGCTGTACAGTCTGCTGACCGCACTCGGGCACGGCAAGCCGGTTGATTATTGGGCGGTGGTGGCCGTTACCACCGGCGCAGGCTTGCTGGTCACAGCCGTGCTGCGCTATGCATTGCGGTATCTGATGCGGTTTCCGGTTCCGGTGTTTGTCGCCGGCTCGATCCTGCCGATCCTACTCGGCGCCTTGCTGATCTCCCAGGCCTATGTGTTCGCCTTGTTGCAATGGGGCTGCCAGGACTGTCGGCCCTCGGGACTGCTCGGCTATCTCGCCTACATGGGCAGCTTCACCTATGTCATCGTGACCTGGTCGGTGCTCTATTTCGGCATCAAGACGCATCTGCAATTGCAGTGGCGCACACGCGAATCGTTGCAGGCACATGCGATGGCGCACCAGGCCCAGCTCAAGATGCTGCGCTATCAGCTCAATCCGCATTTTTTGTTCAACACGCTCAACGCCATCTCGACCCTGATCCTCGATCGCGACCACCAGACCGCCAACCGCATGGTCACCGGACTGTCGGCGTTCCTGCGTTATTCGCTCGACGCCGATCCCGTGCAGCGGGTGACTTTGAAACAGGAGCTGGAGGCAATCCATCTTTATCTCGGTATCGAAAAGCTGCGTTTCACCGAGCGCTTGAATCTCGCATCGGACATTGAACCCGCTGCCTACTCGGCCCAGCTGCCCAGTCTGCTGCTGCAGCCGCTGATCGAGAACGCGATCAAATACGCGGTCGCCAAGCGTGTCGAAGGCGGCAGCATCGAGATCATCGCGCGACGCGACGGCGAGACCCTGGAAATCATCGTGCGCGATGATGGCCCCGGCTTCCCGAATCCCGGCGCCGAGCTTCCCGCAGGCAATGGCGTGGGGCTGCGCAACACCCGCGACCGATTGCGTGTGCTGTATGCAGATAGACAGAGCTTCATCATGCGCAATCGTCAGCCACGCGGTGCCGAGATCGTGCTGCGCCTCCCCTACGAGCCCACCGGCGCGTTACGCGACTGAAGCGAGGGCATGAGCATGGCAATCCGTACCCTGCTGGTCGATGACGAACCCCTGGCCCGGCGCGGGCTCGAATTGCGCCTGGCCGAACACAGCGATGTCGCCATCGTCGGCCAATGCGGCAATGGCGAGGCCGCGCTCGCCGCCATTGGCGTCGAAGCACCGGACCTGATGTTCCTGGATGTGCAGATGCCCGGCCTGGATGGGTTTGCCACACTGCGCGCGATTCCAGCCAGCCAGATGCCGGTCGTGGTCTTCGTGACCGCGTACGATCACTATGCGATCCACGCATTCGAAGCGAGCGCAGTCGACTATCTGCTCAAACCGATCGAAGACAGTCGGCTCGCCCAGGCCCTGCACCGGGTGCGCGAAGTGCTGCGCGAACGCGAAGCGCAGACGCACTGTGCGCGCCTGCTTGGTTTGCTCGGTGAACTCTCGGGACGACCCGCCCTCACGCTCGACGAAGCATTGGCCGGTGACAGCAGTCTGCGGCTGACACCCAAGGATGCGCGGTTGGCGATCAAGGATGGCAGCCAGACCGTGCGCATCGAGCCCGCCAGCATTCGCTGGGTGGATGCCGCCGGCGACTACATGTGCATACACACCGAGTGCGAGACCCACGTCCTGCGCGCGACCATGCGTGAACTGGAAGCTCAACTGGATCCGCGCCTGTTCCAACGCGTGCATCGATCGACCATCGTCAACATGGCGCGCGTCAAGTCGTTCCGCACGCATATCAATGGCGAGTATTTTCTCGTACTCGACTCGGGCAACGAGATCAAGCTCTCGCGTTCGTACAAGGACAAGGTCGCGTTGCTGCGCTGACCCTGCGCGGGCGTCGAGCTGCCGCAGCGGCCACGACATGGCCGCGCACTCTGCTCGTCGCTCGCGGCGCTCATCTCGGCGCAAACCAGCAAACCTGCATGACCACAGGCACGTCTACAGAATTCGGAATCGGCGCAAGGTGGCGCCGGATCGAATACGGAGCCTGACATGGACATCACACGCGCCTCATTGAACAACCCGGCAGCCGTTGCGGCCACTGTCGCCCTGGTCATGCTGTTCGGCCTGCTGGCGATGTTCGAATTGCCGCTGCAATTGTTTCCGGACATCGATCGTCCGCAGCTTTCTGTACAGACCAGTTGGCGTGCGGCATCGCCGACTGAAATCGAATCGCAAATTCTTGAACCGCAGGAAGAAGTGCTGCAGGGCGTGGCCGGGCTTGAACAGATGGACGGCACTGCCAATGCCGGCGGCAGCTGGGTCAATCTGACCTTTGCCGTTGGCACCGATATGCGCGCAGTTCTGGTCGATGTGCTGGGTCGTCTGAATCGACTGCCACCGCTGCCGGCCGATGCCGACCCGCCGGTCGTACAACTCAGCGGCGAGGACGCCAACCAGAACCTGACCTGGTTCTTCGTCCAGTTGCTGCCCGGCACCAAGGGTACGATCGAAGATCACCACCGTTTCGTGCAGGACAGCATAAAGCCCCGGCTCGAAGCCATTCCCGGCGTTGCCAGGGTCGAGGTCAATGGCGCGATGGCCGAGGAACTCAGCATTGATCTGGACCTATCCCGCGCTGCGGACTATGGCCTGACCCTGCCCGAAATCGCGCGCGCCTCAGGCCGCGCCGATGATGTCTCCGGCGGTTTGATCAATGTCGGGCGGCGCCAGTACTCACTGCGTCTTGCCGGCCGCTACCGTCCGGATGAACTGGGTGAACTCGTGCTTGCCTGGCGCGACGGCAGCCCGGTCAAGCTGGGTGACGTCGCCGAGATCAGCGTCAAGCGCCCGGCGCGCACTTTCGTTGGCTACCAGAACGGCAACCCCGCACTGGGCTTGCGCATCGTCCGCGAGAACTCGGCAAACGTGCTGGCCACCCTGGATGCGGTGAAGGCCGAAGTCGCCCTGTTGCGCGACGGACCGCTACGCGAGCGCGGTCTGGCGATCGAGCAGAGCTTCGATTCCGGCCTCTTCATCAATCGCGCGATCAATCTGCTGTCGGGCAATCTGCTCGCCGGCATTCTTTTGTCGGTGGGCTGCCTGTGGTGGTTCCTGCGCGATCGTCGTGCGACCTTGCTGATCGCGAGCGCGATCCCGGTGTCGCTGCTGGCAACCTTTGTCGTGCTCAATCTGCTCGGGCGCAGTCTCAACGTGATCTCACTGGCTGGGCTTGCCTTCGCCGTCGGCATGGTGATGGATGCTGCGATCGTGGTCGCGGAGAATATCGTCCGACTGAAGGAAGCCGGAAAGCTTCCGATGGAAGCGGCCTATCTTGGCACCCGCCAAGTCGTCGGCGCGCTGTTTGCGTCAACCCTGACGACCATTGCCGTATTCGTGCCGGTGCTGTTCCTCGAAGATGTCGAGGGTCAGCTGTTCGGCGACCTGGCGATTACGGTATCGATTGCGGTCGCAATCTCTTTGCTGATCGCGGTGACCCTGATGCCGGCTGCTGCCGGCGGCTGGTTGCGTGCCAAGCAGTTTGGAACAGCTGGTTCGACGCACTGGCTGCGCATCACCGGCTGGATCATGCGCGTGACCGCGACCCGATCCCAGCAAACTGGCTGGGTCGTCGCACTGGTGCTGGCGCCGATCCTGTTGAGCATTGCCCTGATGCCGAAGCTGGACTATCTGCCACCGGTCAAGCGTGCCGCCATCGACACCTGGTTCAACTTGCCGCCGGGCATGGGGCCGGAGCAGGTCGATCGCGAAATCTTCTCCATCGTGCGCGAGCGCATGGCACCCTACATGCGCGGCGAGAAACAGCCGCAACTGAAGAACTGGTACATCCAGGCTTGGCCGGGCGGCGGCACGCTCGGTGCGCGCGTTGTCGACGAGACAAGGATCGGCGAACTCGAGCAGATCATCCGCGACGAGATCGTTGTCGGCCTGCCTGATACGACAGCGTTCACCGGAGAGGGTGAGCTGTTTGGCGGCTTCGGTGGTTCGTCGCGCGCAATTTTCGTCCATCTGCAATCAGGCGACAGCGAACGACTCAACGATGCCGCGCGTCAAGGCGCGGATCTGCTGCGCACACGATTCCCCGGTGCCAATGTGCAAACCTGGCCCAATGCCGACAGCCGCAGCACGGAACTACGCGTACTACCCGATGATCGCCGACTCGCCGAGGCCGGTTGGACCCGCAACGAACTCGGCACGGTCATCCGCACACTTGGCAACGGCAGTTGGCTGGGCGAATATTTTGACGGCGACCAGCGCATGGACATCATCCTGCGCAGCAAGCCCTGGAGTGGACCAGAACAGCTCGCCGCCCTGCCCCTGGTTACCGGCAATGGCAGCGTGCTTCCACTGAGTGAACTGGCATCGCTGGAAACCGTGCTTACCGCGCCGCAACTGCGCCGTATTGATCGCCGCCGCACGGTGACCCTGACCCTTGATCCGCCGCAGTCGCTCTCGCTTGAGGATGCACTGGCCACGGTCAATGGCGAGGTGCTGCCACTGCTGCGCGGTGTGCTGCCCGTTGGTGCCAGCGTCCAAGTCGGCGGCAGCGCCGATCAACTGGACAAGGTTGTCGCCACGATGGGGAAGAATTTTGCGCTCGCCTTGCTGGTGCTGTTCCTGCTGATGGCAGCGATGTTCAAGTCACTGCGTGATTCCGCCCTGGTGATGGCCACCCTGCCGCTCGCCGTCGCTGGCGGCGTGCTGGGTCTGCGTGCGCTGGGTCTCTTCAGTTTCCAGTCGCTCGACCTGCTGTCGATGATCGGATTTGTCATGTTGCTCGGCATGGTGGTCAACAACGCCATCCTGCTGGTTGCACAGACGCGCGAAGCGGAGCGCGAAGGCCTGCCGGTGGATGCCGCCATCGAGCTCGCCCTGACCCAGCGGCTGCGGCCGATCTTCATCGCCGCCCTCACCGGTGTGGTCGGTGCCTTGCCGATGGCGATCAATCCGGGGCCAGGCGCGGTGATCTACCGTGGACTCGCCGCGGTCACCGTCGGCGGGGTGGCCTGCTCCCTGGTCTTCACCGCGGTATTGATACCCGCTGCGCTGCGTTGGCTTGATCGCCGAGCCCAGGCACGTGTAGCGACGAAGGCGCTCGCACCTCCGCGCGAACTCCTGCAGGCGGCAGCCTGATCGGCATGAATCCGCCCATCTCGATGCACGCGCAGGATCAACCATTGCAGTTGCAACGCTGTACCAAGAGGACCTCATCATGAACATCAACACCCTGAAGAAACTGAGCCTGATCGCCGTCGCGATGGCGCTCGGCCTGGTATTTGTCCTGCGCCCGTCCAGCAACGCGCTTGCCCAGCCCAGCACTGACAATCCGCCGGCGCCGGCCGTGGTTGAAGTTGCCAGCGCGCGGTCAAGTCTGATGGCACCGCTGCAATGGGTGCCGGGTACGGTCACCAGTCGGCACGATGCGCGTGTCTCTGGCAGCGAGAGCGGGCGGGTGACCCTGGTCGCTGAAGTCGGCACCCAGGTTCGCCGCGGTGAGGTGCTCGCACGCATTGACGACGAGGCACTGCAACTGGCCCTTCGCCAACTTGAGGCAGCCTTGCAGCAGAGTGAATCGCGGCGCGCGTTCGCCGAGCGTCAAGCCGAGCGCATGGCATCGGTGACCGCACGCTCCAGCTTGGCCGCCGCCCAGCTCGATCAGGTGATCGCCGACCGTGACGAGCGCCAGCAACAAAGCGTTCAAGCACGTGCGGCGGTTGCCGATGCCAAACGACGGCTGCGCGAAGCCACCATCCGCGCGCCGTTCGCCGGCACCGTAGTTGAGCGGTTCGTTGAAGCGGGTGAGCACCTTGCCATGGGTGCGAGCGTGGTACGACTGGTCGATACCGTAGATCTCGAAATCAGCGCACGCGCGCCCGTTGCGCTCGGTCCTGCCTTGCAGGGCGTGTCGACGGTACAGCTGCGCGACGCGCGCGGAATCCAGCCAGCCGAGCTACGCACGCTGGTTCCGGTGGGCGACGCTCAGTCGCGCCAACTCGAGGTCCGGATATCAGTGCCGGCCTCGGCGTTTCTGGTCGGCGCCGCAGTCGAAGTGGCCCTGCCTAGCAGCATTGAGCGCGAAGTGATTTCGGTGCCACGTGATGCCATCGTATTGCGCAACGAGGGAAGTTTTGTTTTCCGCGTGAACGCCGACAACAAGGCACAACGGCTCGGCGTTACTCCGGGGCGCGCCGACGGCGAACTGATCGAAGTCAGCGGCGAGCTGGCCAGTGGCGATGTGCTGGTCACGCGCGGTGCCGAACGCTTGCAGGACGGTCAGAGCGTCGCAATCAACGAACGCTCCTAGAAATCCCGCTCGATCGCACTGCGGAAGCTTCTCTTGCCAGCCGGCGCGGGTACATTGGGCTTCCGTAAAGCCGGCCGGCCGCGCGTGGCGGACAGGAAACCTGCGAGGAATTTTTCGCTCTGGCATGTGCAGCCGAGCTGACCGCCGCGATCAGAAACTGTCGAGACGCGTCAGTACGCGATTGCGACCGGCTCGCTTTGCCTCGTACAGCAGCGAATCGGCGCGCCGCAACAGGTCATCGGCGGGGGTGTCGGCTTCGGCATGTGTGGCGATTCCACCGGCACTGATGGACAGTACACCCCAGGGCGCTGCCGGATGCTTGAGGCCGAGATCGAGCACCGCGCGCCGCAACGAATCGAGCATGGCCGCAAGTCCAGTCGCATCGGGAAGCAGGAGGGCGAATTCTTCGCCGCCGTAGCGCGCCGCGAGCTGGTGCGGCTCGGTGGCAAACTGCGCGATAACCGCCGCGATCTCGCGCAGTGCCAGATCGCCGGCGGGATGACCGAATTTATCGTTGTACTGTTTGAAGAAATCGACATCGATCAAGGCCAATCCAAAGGCGCGACCGGAGCGGATCGAGACCTCACGAATCCGCTCGAGCGCCTCGTCGAAGCTGCGCCGATTGGCAATACCGGTCAATGCGTCGCGTCCGAGCAGCAAGGCCATCTGGTGACGTTGGGCAATCAGCTTGAGTTGGTTGCCCAGTCTGACCCGAACTATGGCCGGACGAATCGGCTTGAAGACATAGTCGACCGCGCCCATCAGCAGGCCTTTCTCTTCCTCAAGCTCATCATCCTGGCCGGTGACGAAAATGACCGCGGTGTCGGCAGTGCGGACATCGGAACGCAGACGCTCGAGCACTTCATAGCCGCTCATGCCCGGCATCATCACGTCGAGCAGGATCAGATCAACGTGTGTTTCGCTGAAAGCAATCTCCAGCGCCTCAGCTCCGCTGCCCGCTTCGATTACCCGGCACTGCTGACGCAGTATCTCGCTGAGCAGCAGCCGGTTGTCGGGATCATCGTCGACCACCAGCACGGTCTGGATGATCCCCGCCATCCGATCGGCGTAGTTGGAACGGGCGCGCCAACGCGCCGCTGCGGAATCTGCAGACGATTGATTTGCAGGGCTCTGGGGCTTTGCAGTTTCGCGCGTCGCCATCGGGAGGATCCGCCTCAACAGGTGAGTCTGTTTGACCATCATGACGGCGTACCTGCGGGAAGTATGGAATCGATACTCGGGAAGTGGGTCGGCGCGTCAGGGTGCGCGGGACCCCCCGGCCATCCCTGCACTGCGTCGCAATCGACCCACTTCCCGCGTACCGCATCTCGCACGGAACGTGCCATGTCACGGCCACTTCTCGATTCTTTACCATTGCCCGCCGTGCTGGGCAACCAAATTGGAAAAGTCATGTGGCTGCAGTTCATCCCAACGTCGCACCGTGAGCTCGGTCGTGCAGTCACTCATAGCTGAGTTCGCCACCGCGTCCCCAGAAAACACGATACGACAGCACGGTGTAACCAATGATGGCGGGCAGGGTGATGAGTGCGCCGACCAGCATGAACTTCAATGAGGCAGGCGCCGCTGCTGCTTCGGTGTACGTGATCCGATCGACCACGAGGTCGGGGAACAGACTATAGGCCAGTCCCGCAAAGGCCAGTACAAACAGACCGACGGCGGCCCCGAACGGGCGCCAGTCCGCTCGCCCGCCTGGGCGCAGAATTCTTCGCAGCCGGCGCTCGCAGAGCGCGAACACGAGCGCGGTCAGCAGCGGGACCGGAAGCAGGAAGAACAGATTGGGCAGACTGAACCACTTTTCGAGGATACGCGAACTCATGAACGGCGTGACGATTGAGACCGCAGCGATGGCCAGTCCGGTCAACCATAGACTACGCCAGGCCCAGCGCGCGGCCAGCTGGACCAGACCGTGCTCCAGCTTGAGGATCAACCAGGTTGCGCCGAGCAGGGCGTAGCCTGAGGCGAGTCCAGCCGCGATCAACAGAGAGAACGAGATCGCCAGGACGTCTTGGCGGAATCCGGTGATGTAGCTGCCGAGCATGTAGCCCTGCGCCAGCGCGGCGAACAGTGAGCCAGCAAAGAACACATTGTTCCAGATGTGCTTGTGATCGGCATGCGCCTTGACGCGAAAGTCGAATGCCACTCCGCGCAGGATCAAGCTGATCAACATCAGGGTAACCGGCAGATACAGTGCGCCGAGAATGATGCCGTTGGCACGCGGGAAGGCCACCAGCAACAGACCGGCACCGAGCACGAGCCAGGTCTCGTTGGCATCCCAGAATGGACCAATCGAGGCGATCATCCGGTCCTTGTCGGCGTCGTCGGCAAACGGGAGCAGGATGCCGACGCCCAGATCAAATCCATCGAGTACGACGTAGACCAGCATCGCGAGCGCCATCAAGGCGACGAAAATCAGGGGCAACAGGCTGTCGTCCATTCATCCCTCCGAAGCAACTGCAGGTACGCTGGCCGGCTGGTGATCACGGGCGTGGCGGGCCATATAGAACAGCACCGAGACGTAAGACAGTAGCAGCAGGATGTAGACCACCAGGTAGGCACTCAGACTGAGCGCGATCATCGGTGTCGGCACCGAAGAGGCCGCATCTGCCGTCTTGAGCAGGCCGTAAACCAACCAGGGTTGCCGACCGATTTCGCTGACGTACCAACCGGCCAGCGTGGCCAACCAACCCGAGAAGGTCATCAGCACCAGCAGGCGCAGGCCCCATCGACCGGGCACACGACCGCCGCGCATGCGCCAGGCAGTTGACCAGGACACCAGCAGCATCAGCACGCCGGTTGCCACCATCACCCGGAACGCCCAGAACACCGGCGCGACCGGCGGATGCGCACCCGGAAACGAATCCAGACCCTTGATCTCGCCATCAGGCGTATGCGTCAGTATCAGACTGGCCAGCGCCGGCACACCAAGGGCATAACGGTTGCTGCGCGTGGTCGAGTCGGGCAGCGCGAACAGCAGCGCCGGCGCGCCGCGCTCGTCCTGCCAGACGCCTTCCATAGCGGCCACCTTGGCCGGCTGATGTTCCAGCGTATTCAATCCGTGCAGATCGCCGGCGAAGATCTGGATCGGAATCAGGGTCGCGGCCATCAGAACGCCGACGCGCAGGCTGCTGCGCACGGATGCCCCATCATCGCCGCGAAGTATTCGATAGGCGGACAGACCGGCAATCAGGAAAGCCGATGTCAGCCCGGATGCGAGCAGCATGTGCGCCAATCGGTAGGGAAACGAGGGGTTGAACACCACGGCCCACCAGCTCAGTACATGCGCCTGGCCGTCGATCATCTCGAAGCCCGCCGGCGTCTGCATCCATGAATTGAGCGAGAGTATCCAGAACGCCGAGAAAGAAGTCCCGATCGCCACAACCGCAGTCGCCAACGTGTGCCAGCCCTCGCCCACGCGTTTGCGACCGAACAGCATGATGCCAAGGAACGTGGCCTCGAGGAAAAATGCCGTGAGTACTTCGTAGGCGAGCAGAGGACCGGCAATGTTGCCGACCTTTTCCATGAATCCGGGCCAATTGGTGCCGAACTGGAAGCTCATGGTCAGGCCGCTGACCACACCGAGCGCAAAGCTCAGCGCAAATACCTTGATCCAGAACAGGTAAGCATCGAGCCATCGGCGCTCGCCAGTGGCGGCGAAACGCAGCTTGAAAAACAGCAGCACCCAGGCCAAGGCCATCGTGATCGTGGGGAAGAGGATATGAAAACTGATGTTCGCGGCGAACTGTACTCGGGCAAGATCAACTGGATCGACCATGGCAGGGAACCTCAAAGATTTTCGGAACAGCGCGCGCATCGCGTGGACTGTTCCCAAATCCCTCGGCAGCAGATTTCACCGCCCAGTATAGTCCCGCAGACTGGAGCGCGCCCTCTCCAGCGCGAGCAGATACTGGTGGATTGGGCTGAACCTGCGGGCGAAATCAAAGCCGAGCATCGGCTCAGACGCATGGCCGTACAATTGGCTGCTCACTCTTCATCGAAGGAAACGCAAGCATGGGTCTCGATCTGGTCAACAGCGGACGCGATCTGCCGCGCGACGTCAATGTCATCATCGAGATTCCGATGAACTCGGAGCCGGTCAAGTACGAAGTGGACAAGGAGTCCGGCGCGATCTTTGTCGATCGGGTGCTGACCACACCGATGCACTACCCCTGCAACTATGGCTACATCCCGCACACGCTGTCCGGCGATGGCGATCCGGCCGATGTGCTGGTGGTAATGCCAGTCCCCTTGATTCCGGGCTCGGTGATTCGGGTCCGGCCGATTGGTCAGTTGAACATGACCGATGAGGCGGGCGAGGACACCAAGATCATCGCCGTCCCGGTCAGCAAGGTGTTCCCCGCCTACGACCACATACAGACCATTCACGAACTGCCCGAGCTCACGCGCGACCGGATCGCGCATTTTTTTGCGCACTACAAGGATCTGGAAAAGGGCAAATGGGTAAAGATCTCAGGCTGGGGTGGCCCTGAAGAAGCCCATGCGGAGATCATTCGCAGTGTGGAGCGTTATCAGGCAGCGCCCCACAAGCCGAACTTCTGAGACCTTGGCCGGCCCGGTGGTTTCGCTATCGGCCATTGTCCCTGAGCACTGACCCACCGATACTCGCAGGCCCGATTCGCCTGCGAGTGCATCCATGAAGACCGTGCTGACCTGCTTGCTACTGGCCCTGGCCAGCATGGACCCAATCTCTGCCACGGCGCCGGCCAGCGCCGATCTGATCATCCACAACGCGCGTATATACACCGTCGATCCGGTTCGACCGCGGGTGTCTGCGCTTGCGATCCGCGACGGCCGAATCGTTTTTGCCGGTGGCGATCGTGCTGCCCAGGCATTTCGTGGTGCGAAGACGCGCGTCCGTGATCTAGCCGGCAAGACGGTCATCCCGGGCATGATCGATGCGCATGCGCACCTGCTCGGCCTGGGTCTGGGTCTGCAACAGGTCGAGCTGCGCGGCACTCGATCCTATGATGAGGTGATCGCGCGGGTTCGTGCCCGGGCTGAGCAAGCCGCGCCTGGCAGCTGGATCATCGGTCGCGGCTGGGATCAGAACGACTGGGCCGACACCCGATTCCCAAGCCATGAGGCGCTGTCGGCAGCAATACCCGCGCATCCGGTACTGCTGACGCGCGTCGACGGCCACGCCGGGATTGCCAATGCGCTGGCCATGCAACGCGCGGGAATCAATGCCGACAGCAAGGATCCCGATGGGGGTCGGATCGAACGCGACAAGCTGGGCGCTCCGACTGGCGTGCTGATTGATCTCGCCCTGGACAACGCTGAACAGGCGGTTCCCGCGCTTGGCGAAAGCGAGCGTCGCGCGGCCGTGCTCGCTGCCATCGCGGAACTCAATCGCTGGGGACTGACCGGTGTCCACGATGCCGGCGTGGCACGCGCCACTATCGATACCTATCAGTCGCTGGCGGCAGCGGGCCACTACAATTTGCGCAACTACGTGATGATCGCCGGCGACGATGCGACGCTGGACCATTACCTTGCGCGCGGACCGCAGCGCGGACTGCACAAGCAACACCTCTGGATCAGCGCGATCAAACTGTCTGCCGACGGCGCGCTCGGCTCGCGTGGCGCGGCCCTGCTCGAACCCTACGCGGATGATCCGGACAATAATGGCCTGAGTCTGCTGCCCGCGGGCCGCATACGCGCGGTCGCGCTGCGGGCGCTCGCTGCCGGCTTTCAGCTCAATACCCATGCCATCGGCGATCGCGCCAACCGGACCGTGCTCGACGAGCTGTCGCAGGCACTGGAGCAGCATCCGCTGGCCGACCATCGTTTCCGCGTCGAGCACGCGCAGATCCTGCATCCCGAGGATATTCCGCGCTTTGCCGAACTCGGCGTGATCCCCTCGATGCAGGCCAGTCATCAGACCAGCGACATGTACTGGGTCGGCAATCGCGTTGGCGCCACGCGTGAACTGGGCAGCTATGCCTGGCGCTCCCTGCTCGACACCGGCGTGATCATTCCCAATGGCAGCGATCTGCCCGTCGAGCAAAGCAACCCTCTGATCAGCTTCAAGGCCGCCATCTCACGCCAGGACCAGAACGATTGGCCGGCCGGCGGCTGGCATCCGGAACAGCGTATGAGCCGGGACGAGGCGCTGCGTTCGATTACCTTGTGGCCAGCCTATGCCGCCTTCATGGAGCACGAAGTGGGTTCGTTGAGCCCGGGGAAATTGGCGGATTTCGTCGTACTGGACCAAGACATCATGCGCGTCGCCAGCGCGCAGATTCTGGCCACCGTCGTACTCGAAACCTGGCTCGGTGGACGCAAGGTCTACCCTGGCACAGATTGATTCCGCAGCCGAATTTCCGTATTCCATGGCCGCGCGCGCATGCGCGGCAGGCCCACGGCTGTATCATGGCCGACAGCCCACGTCCGGCCCAGGGCGCGGGTCAACGAACAGGATCGAAGTATGAATACGCCCTTTCCCCCGGCCAATGCCGAATCCTCCGCAGTGGGCAAGAACCATCGCCGCCGCGCTGTATTCACCGCGCTTACCGAGGTTTTCCAGACGCCGGACCGGATCAATGACATGTTCCGATTCTGCGAAGACTTCTGCAAGATCGAACCCAAATTTCTGGTCAACCGGTTCCTGATGCGGGTCGAGCAGAAGGGCCTGATCAATGAGCGTGAACGCCAATCCCTGGCCAAGTCACTGTATCTGTCTCTGGCCAAACCCTACGACGCGCTGTCGCGCTATCCGGCCCAGCTCGTCGATGACGAACCACAGGAAGAAGTGGCGCTCAACTCAGCCGAGACCACGGCACTGGCGGAGCTCTCCAAGCCCGCCAAGAGCAACCGCCCACCGACGCCCGCGATCGATACCAAGGCTGCGCACAAGGTGTTCCAGACCGTGCTCGCGCATATGGCCAATCGACTCTATTACTCCTATGGCCGGCGGCCGGCGCGTATTGGATTGGCATTGGCTGGAGCCACGGCGCAGTCGCGCGCGGAGACGCACACCCTGTCGATGCTGATCGACTGGATCGATGGCGACCTCGAAGAAGACGCCATCCCCGACAATCTGCCGCTCGATGAGATGCGCACCGCGCTGCGCGTGCTCTACCTCGCCTCGTGCAATCTGTCCGGTCGCGACTCGGCTGCGCAGGCGCTGGCTCAGGGCATGCGGCTCGCCGGCACGCTGCGCGAGGGTCACGCGTTCTCGCCCAGGCTGCTGGTCTAGCGCGCTCAGCATCAACCCCGCTGCAGCAACTCACGCAACTCAATCAGCCCGGCATTGGCCCGCGAAACATAGTTGGCCATGACCAGGGAGTGATTGCCGAAGAAGCCGAACGGCCGACCGTTGAGGATCATCGGGCTGCGGATCGGTGCCTGCGCTGCTTCGAGATCGGCAATCACCTGCTGCAGGCCCACCCGCGCGTTCTTGTCTTCGAGCACCTTGGCAAAATCGAGCTCAATCGCCTTGAGAAATTGCGCCAGCGCAAAACTCGTGCCCCTGGCCTCGTAGAACACATCATCGATCTCGGTCCACGGCGTGCGGACGAGTGTCATCCCTTCGACAGACTCCGCAGTCTGGGCAGGTGTGGCCGACCCGTCGCTTTCCGACCTGCCCGGCTCGCTGTCCGCCGTGCTGACGCCAGTCCGGCCCACGCTGGCCGAGAGCCGCTGCGAGAGACTGCCGAGCCGACTCTCGGCGACCGCCAGATAGTCGGCAAGATTGTCGGCGCGTGGATAGAAGCGCGCATTCGAAGGGTCGTTGTCCTGCAGGCGCCTGCGGTAGTCTTCGATGTGCTCGATGGCATGGCGATACTCACTCTCGCTGGACGGAAACATCCAGCGGTCATTGGTGAACGAGAATCGTGGCTCGGCCTCGCGCAATGACTTGTCCTCGACCGACTGGGTCTGCGAGCGCGAGAATCCATTGCGCAAGGCGCGCGCCAGGTCACGGCATTGCACGAGCACGCCAAATTCCCAATTGGGTACATTGTCCATCAGCACGCCTGGCGGCAGCACATCGTTGGACAGATAGCCGGCGCGCTTGTCCAGCATCAGGTTGGCGACCTGGACCAGGGCGTCTGTGGTTGCCGTACCAGTGACCATGCGCTCGCCGCGCGCCTGCACTGCGGTACGTGTGGCCGCGATGCCATCGTAGGGTGCCGGCTCGGCGTCCCACCACCACATCAGCACCACGACGACCGAACCGAGCAGCAGCAGAAATGCGAGCAGGGCGCGCAGCAACCAACGACCCGAAGTCTTGGGCGCGGGTTTCTCGGTCTTCATGTAGTAGTCCATCACGTGCTCCAGATTCAGTTTGCCCCGCGAATCATTGCGGACACGGCAGTTTGGCGCTTGGCGAGGCGTGCTGCCAAGCGAAGATCGATCGTGCGCGGGCAAAAATGACAGGCGCGGATCGCCTCAGCCGCGCGAAGTCGGCGCCGCCAAGGCCCAGACCTGGCGCAATGCATAGCCACCCAAACTGAGAAACAGCAGGGGCAGCAGCACGCTCTGCATGAGGAACACCACGCTCAGTGTGACGATGTGTTCGCTGACGGCGCCCAGCTTGATGAGCAGGGACTCCACGCGCGCACGCACATCCAGGGTCTCACCGGCATCGCGCAGCCATCCGGAGAGTCGCTCGCTGAGGCCGGGACCCGGCGCCGATGCGGGCCGCTCCTCAACACGCGTTGCCGTGGCGGCGTCACTACGGCTGACGTCGAGCGCTGCGCTCGCCTCGGCGAAGCGCGGCTGCAGGAAATGCTGATCGATCGCCTGGCTGGCCAACGCGTAAGCAGGAACAAAGAATCGCAGCAGGAGCAGCAAAGCCGAGACGCGCCACAGCGCACTTTTCCAGCGCGCCATGCCGGCAGCCAGCAGACTTGCGCAAGCGCCCAACGCAGCCATCGAAAAGACCAGCGAGACCGCCGATGCGCCACTGATGCTGAGCAGGATCTTCTGTGCGCCAAGCGAAATCGAGGCAGCGAGCAGGATCGCTGAAAATTGCTCGATCAGATCATTGATGGGATCGAGCAATTCGCCCGGACTCACGGTGACGCCAACGCCGACCGGAGACACCGAGATGTCGGCGTCCTGCAGCATCGAAATCGATCCATTCAAGGCGCGCGCAATGGCGAAGGTCACCAGGGTGCGCTTGAGCGCCCCATCGAGATAGTCGCCGGCGGGCGCATCGAGCACGCGCGTCCATGACAACGCGATCAGCAGCAGGGCGCAGAGCAGCGCAAGCAGCCGGCGACTGCGCGGCATCAAGGCGGGCGATGACTGCGACCGAACATCGGACATGGGCCTACCTCACTAAGCGAACGGATAGCCTAACGCCTGGACGCGGACCGCGCGCGGTGCGCGGCCCGGGCGAGCACCCAACCCGGCTAGAATGCGGCATCCCAGCTTAATCGGAGCAGGCTATGGAATCGTCCAAAGGCGCGGGTGGCACCCCAGGCGGCATCGGCTTGTTCTTCGCTGGCCTGGCCTTGGCGGTTGCTGGCGGTTACCTGCTGACCACCCAGGTCACCGTCACCTCGGGCCACTGGGCGCTGTGGGGCTACAACAGTTTCGGGCTCTCGCTCCTGCCCTTCCTGATCGGCACCGGTATATTGTTCTTCAACGGCAGATCGATCCTCGGCTGGCTGCTGATGTCGGCAGGGGTGATCATCATTCTCGCCGGCATACTCATGAACCTGCGCATTTATTTCGAACCGACGAGCCTGTTCAACACGCTCGCGATGCTGGTCATGCTGGCCGGCGGCGTCGGCCTGTTGCTGCGCTCCTTGCGCGATCTCGGCTGAGCGTTACCATTGGATCCGCAGGAAAAGGACATCCATGGCCAACGCCCGCACCAAGTTTGATTTCATCGCCGGCTATCTGATCCGCGCGCATGACGTGGTCCAGGCGCCGCTGTTCGGAAAACCTGCGCTGATGCTCAACGGCGAGCCCTTCGTGGTTTTTCACTTCGATGGCATGGCATTCCGCCTGCGCGGTCGGCAGCGCCTGCAGGCCTCTGCCCTCGCCGGCGCCAAGTACTGGAGCCCGATCAACCCCGATGTACCGAACATGGATTGGGTGTCGGTGCCGGTGGTGCATTTCAGCCGCTGGGACCGGCTCGCCATCGAGTCCTTGCATCAACGCCAGAATCAAGTCGGTTCGCGTCCGGAGGCCGAGTCGGTCAAGGGCCCGCCACCCGCGCCGCCGGCTTCATTGCGCTGGTCCGACAATATCAAGGCACTGCTGCAGAAGATCCAGAATCTGACCCTGGTGCCGCAGGAAGCGCCCGCCAAGCGCAACCCCTTCCTCTAGCCAGGCCCCGATAGTCGACAACGGTCGATGCCTGCCCTTCGCTGCAATCGAGTGCCTGACCGAATTCGTCGCGACGCGATCATACGTTCGGCCGCGACGCGGCTACACTGCGCAGACGACTTAGACACTGACCTCGATGATTGATCCCCAACGTGAAAAAGCCCTGCTGCATTGGGCGCGCAATGCGCTCAATGACGCCAGCCTGACCGTGCAGCCGGCCTCCAGCGACGCGAGTTTTCGCAGCTACCTGCGTACACGCAGCCGCGACACCAGCTTCGTGATCATGGATGCTCCACCCGACAAGGAGGACATCGGCGCTTGGCTTGATGTCAACGCACGACTGCGTGCGATTTCACTGTCGGCGCCCGAAGTGATGGCGGTCGATCGATATGATGGCTTCATCCTGATGAGCGATCTCGGCGACACGCCCTACCTCGACGTGCTCAACGCCGATAGCGCCGATGAGTTGTACCGCGATGCAATCAATGCCATGCACAGCATGCAGGTCCGGATCCGTCCGGCCGGCCTGCCCGACTACGACGCGGAGCGCCTGCGCGCCGAACTGGAACTGTTTCCCGAGTGGTTCCTGCGCCGCCATCTCGGTCTGCGGTTGGCCGCAAGCGAGCAGATGATCATTGAACGGATGTTTCAGAAGTTGATCGATTCGGCGCTGGAGCAACCCCAGGTCTTCGTGCATCGTGATTTCCACAGTCGCAACCTGATGAAGCTCGGCAACAACAATCCCGGCATCATCGATTTTCAGGATGCGGTGCGCGGACCCATTACCTATGACCTGGTATCCCTGCTGCGCGACTGCTATATCGAGTGGCCGCAGGAGCGTGTGATGGGCTGGGTCAACCAGTATCGGGATCGTCTGGCCCGGGCCAGCCTGATCGAGGACAAGGAACTGCGCTTCAAGCGCTGGTTCGACTGGATGGGCCTGCAACGGCATCTCAAGGTACTCGGGATCTTCTGTCGACTGGCCTATCGCGATGGCAAGACCCGTTATCTGCAAGACCTGCCGCTGACCCTGCGCTATGTGCTGGATGTGGCCGGTCGCAACAAGGACCTCGGCCCGATCGCGACCTGGCTGCGTGAGAAAGTGGGCGACACCGATATCACGCGATTGCGCGAAGAACTCTGAGGTCTTGCTTCCCGCGCAATCGGATGCGACGTTTTTGCACCTTGCTGCATCCTGCTCTCTTCGCTGACCGACCAACCAGGCTCCGGAACTTAGCTTGGCGGAGTGCGGTCTGGTTACGTCTGCCCTGATCGCAGGGGTCTGCTGCAAGGAGCGTGTTGTGTTCAATTATTCGCGAGGACGTGCTGCGTGATTGCACTGGAAGGGATTCGCAAGACCTACAAGCAGGGCGGTAACGAGATCCGTGCCCTTGATGGCATCGATCTGGCGATTGGCCGCGGCGACCATATCGCGATCATGGGACCCTCGGGATCGGGCAAATCGACCCTGCTCAATGTGCTCGGCGCCCTCGACAAGCCCGACAGCGGCAGCTATCGCTTCGAAAACGACGACGTTGCTCTGCTCGACGACGACGGCGCCTCCCGTCTGCGCAACCGCCGGATCGGGTTCGTATTCCAGAGTTTTCATCTGCTGCCGCGGCTGACTGTGTTGGAAAACGTGCTGCTGCCGCTGCGCTACTCCGACGAAATCGATGCAGCTGCCGACGCGCGCGCGCGCCATCTGCTTGATCGCGTTGGCCTGGCCGACCGTATTGACCATCGTCCAGGGGAATTGTCTGGCGGTCAGATGCAGCGCGCCGCCATCGCCCGTTCCCTGGTGATGCAACCGCCCCTTTTGCTTGCCGATGAGCCAACCGGAAATCTTGATTCGCGCAGCGCCGCCGACGTACTGGCCCTGCTCAAGGAACTCAACGGTGAAGGCCAGACCCTGGTCATCGTCACCCACGACCCCGAGGTCGCAGCGCGCGCCCAGCGCAGCGTGCATCTGCGCGATGGTCGTATTGCCGAGGTACGTTCATGATGCGCCAGATCATTGCCCTGAGTCTGGTTGCCGCGTCGATGGCCTTGTCCGCGCAAGCACCCGTGCGACCCCTGCTGATGACCGGGGAAGTCGTCGCGCTCGACGCGCAGGAGATCATCGTGCCGCCGTCGAATTCCTGGCCGGTCGTGCTGCGCACCTATGTGCCGGATGGTCGGATGGTGAAGAAGGGCGATGTGGTGATGTCGATCGACCCCGGCAACCAGGCCACCCAGATCACCACCCTGACCACACAGATCGAGCAGGCGCGTGCACGCGCCGAGCGTGAGACCGCCGATCTCGAAGTGAAAGCCATCGAGGCCGAACTCGCACTCGCGACCAGCGAGGCCGCGTTGGCCAAGGCCAAGGTCGACGCCGCGCTGCCGGCCAGTTTCATATCCGCGTTGGATTACGACCGCTACCAGGGTGAGCGCGAACGCTCCGCGCGCGATCTGGAGTTGAAGCAGAGCCAGGCTCAGAGCGCACGCGCTGCGGTCAATCGGCGCATCCAGGATGGCGATCTTGAGATCCGGAAACTCGATATGGGCTTGGCATTTGCCCGTGCGCAGATCGCATCGTCCAGCGTCACCGCAGAGATGGACGGCACAGTCGTGCATGGATTCAGCCCCTGGCGCGGCCGCCGTTTTGACGAGGGCGAGTCGGCGCAACCGGGAAGCTCGGTCGGCCAGGTGATTGGCAACTCCGCGCTCAGCGTGCGCACCTTCATCCTCGAAGCCGATCGTCATCATTTGAAGGAAGGCGACCGCATGAGCATTCGCTTCGATGCCATCCCGGGCGCCCAAACCGAGAGCGTGCTCTGCGAGATTGCAGCCGCACCCGAGTCGCGCGCTGCCTGGGGCATCGGCAAGTACTTTCGTGCCGATCTCAAGCTGCCAGCCGATCTGCAATTGCCCCTGGCGCCGGGTATGAGCGCGCTCGTGCAACCACTGGCGCAGGCCAGCAAGCAGCCGCCCGACGTTGCTGCGTCACGTAGTCTGAAGATCGACGGCGAGCTGGTCGCGCTCGAGGTGTCTGCGGTGATGCCACCCTCGATCAAGGACGTCTGGAACTACAACCTGGTCATGCTGACGCCCGAAGGCAGCACGGTGAAAACCGGTCAACCGGTTGCCATTTTCGACGCCGCCGATCTCGGTACCCGACTTCCGCAAAAACAGAGCCAGCTGAAAGAAAAAACCACCCAGCGCAGCAAGCTCGTGCTGGATCACGCCGAGGCAGCCAAGGCCGCCGAACTGGCCGTGGCCGAGGCTGTGAGCAATCTGGAAAAAGCCAATCGCAAAGCCGAGCAGCCACCGGATTCAATCCGTCGAATCGACTATGACAAGCTGGTGATCGAGAAGTCCCTGGCCGCGCGCAACGCAGACCTCGCGGTGCTCAAGCGCGGTGCGCAGACACGCGCCCGCCGCGCTGAGCTCGCCCAGGTCGATGCCGACATCGGCCTTCTGGAAGAAGAGGTGCGTGAACTGGAAGACGCACGCAGCAAGCTCACCGTCGCCGCGGCGCGCCCTGGCGTGGTCTCGCACCGGTCGCAGTTCAACGGCGAAAAATTTGCCGTAGGCACCTCGGTCTTCATGGGCCTCTCTGTGGCCGAAGTCGCCGATCCCGCATCGATCGTCGTTCAGGCCGTGGTCGCCGAGCCCGAGGCGCACCAGGTTCGCATCGGTCAAGCCGGCCGCGTCACCGTCGCTGGCGGCAATACGGTGCTGGATGCAAAGGTCGTTGACCTGGGCAAGGTCTATCGGACCAAGTCGCGCAATCAACCCGTGACGGTCCGGGATGTTCGCCTCGAACTCTCTGGCGACACCGAAACGCTTAAACCAGGCGCCATCGTCAGCGTCATTCTCGACGTGCAGGCGCTAAGTGCCAGCGCGGCGGTGCAGCGATGAGTCCGCGCCATCTGATCTTCGCGACCGCTTTTGCGGGTGTGATCTGCCTCAGTGCCTGCAAGAGCAGCGAGGATCACGCCTCGCCAACCGAAACCCTGGTGCAGCGCGAATGGCACGAAACCCTGGTTGCCGATGGTGAACTGCGTGCGCAGAAGAACACGCCCCTGTTGGTGCCCGGTAGCCAGTTCGAGGGCAGACAGCTGATCGAGATGGTGCCCGATGGCAGCATCGTCGAAAAGGATCAAGTGGTCGCGCGCTTCGATGCACCGCAGGCACGCGTCGACCTGGACCAGAACGAGTTGGAGCTGCTGCGCAATGAACTCACCCGCCGTGCCCAGGTCGATACCGGCGGACTCACTGCGCAGCAGCTGTCCACGGATCTGGCCCAGGTCGATACCGACCTGAGTCTCAGCCAGCGCTACGCCAATGCCGATTTCAGCGTGTTCGCGCGCAATGAAATCCTCGATGCCTTGCAGGACACCGGATTTCTGACCGAGAAGAAGCATTACCTCGGCTGGCGCCGCGGCCAGACCGATGAACGCACATCGGTCGATCTTGCCGTGATCGACTCGGCGCGCGCCACGGTCGCGGTTACCGTCGAGCAGAAACGCGCAAGCTTGAATGCGCTTGAGGTACGCGCTCCGCATGCCGGTGTGTTCCTGCTCAAGGCGAGTTGGGATGGCGTCAAGCCGAGCGCTGGCTCGAACCTGTGGCCTGGCAATGATTTCGCCGAGATCCCCGACCTCAGCGGACTGATTGCGCGCTTCAACCTGCCGCAGAGCCAGACCCAGTTTCTGAAAGAGGGCCAGTCCGTGCGGATCCGATTGGCCGGTACCGGCATCGAGTTTGACGCCGCGCTGAGCAAGGTCAGCAATTCTGCCTCGGTCAAGAATCGCGAGTCGCCGGTCAAGTACACCGACTTCGACGTCGAGATTCCCGTCGAGGCCGTGCGCAGTCATCTGTTGCGGCCGGGCCAGGCCGTGCGCGGCACGGTGTCGCTGGTGAAATCGGTCGAAGCACTCACCGTGCCCAATGTCGCCCTGATCCAGGAAGGCGGTCAGTTTTTCGTGCAACGCGCCGATGGCAGCAATCGCGAGCGCATTGCCGTTGAACTGGGAACCCGCGGCCCGATCCGCAGCCAGGTCAGCAAGGGGCTGCAAGTGGGTGATCGCATCGTGCTCGCACCAGCAAACTCCGAGAACAGCAGCGGCGAGGCCGCAGCGGCCGAGACCACACCCGGACCACGCGGCAAGCGCAGGGAGCGCACATGAAAGCGATCTTGAACACGGTAGCCCGGATCAACCGCGCCCTGATCATGGAAGCCGTCGAGGAACTGCAGCGGCGCAAACTGCGCACCCTGCTCACTCTGCTCGGCATGATCTTCGGCGTTGGCGCCATCGTCGCGATGCTCGCGGTCGGTGAGGGCAGTCGCCGCGAGGCGCTGCGCCTGGTGTCCGAACTTGGCCTCAACAATCTGATCGTGCGTACCAAGTCGCTCGAGCCCGACACTCTGCGCGAATTGCGCAAGCGCTCACTCGGACTTTCAGCGGGCGATGCCGATGCCCTGCTCTCGGTAGTGCCGGGCGCACAATCGGTGGCCCTAGAGAAAGAAATAAAAGTCGATCAACTGGCCGCATTCGGCAAGATTGCCAGCGCGCAGGCGATGGCGGTTTCGATCGCCTATGCCGAACATGCCGGGCTGACTTTGCGTGAGGGCCGCTGGCTCAGCCCCGAGGATTCCGCAACGGCCGCCCCGGTGGTTGTGCTCGGCGAACGACTCGCCAGCAATCTGTTTCCGAAGGGCGATGCGCTCGGTCAACGCATCAAGCTCAACCATGTCTGGCTGGAGATCGTCGGCATCCTGCGCAGCCGCTCCCTGTCCAAGACCGAGTTCGAGGGCATCAAGCTCGGACTCGACGACGAGCGACTGTTTGTTCCCTGGGAAACCGGTCGCACACGCTTTCGATTCCAGAACATCGAGGACGAGGTCGACGGCATCAGCCTGCGCATCGCCGACGCTGCCGCGGCAACCGACGCTGCACGGGTGCTGCAGGCGGTGATCGAGCAACGCCATTCCGGCGCCGAAGACACCGTACTGATCGTGCCCGCGGGTCTATACCGTCAACACCAGCAGACCCAGCGCATCTTCACCATCGTGATGAGTTCGATTGCCGCCGTGAGCCTCTTGGTCGGTGGCATCGGTATCATGAACATCATGCTCGCCAATGTGCTGGAACGCCGCCGCGAGATCGGCCTCAAACGCGCGCTCGGTGCGCGTCGACGTGATGTCGTCGATCAGTTTCTCGCCGAAGCCCTGGTGATTGCGATTGCCGGCGCCCTGCTTGGATTGCTGCTCGGCATCCTGGTCGCCTACGCGATTGCCGGGCTCGCCGGATGGAGCGTGGCCTGGTCGCCGATCTCGATGCTGACGGCGATCGTTTCCTGTGTTGCGGTGGGCGTGGCCTTCGGCGTGTTTCCGGCCCAGAAAGCCGCCGACCTCGATCCGATCGCAGCACTGCGCAGCGAGTAGCCATGCGCGCCCTGATCTTCGCTGCTGGCAAGGGTGAGCGCATGCGTCCGCTCACCCTGCACACGCCCAAGCCCCTGCTCGAAGTCGCTGGCAAGCCGCTGATCGTCTGGCACATCGAGAAGCTGGCCGCGCTGGGCATCCATGAGATCGTCATCAACACCTCGTGGCTGGCGGCGCGTTTTCCGGAACTGCTCGGTGATGGCTCACGCTGGGGCGTGCACTTGCATTACAGCTACGAAGGCGAGGAACCGCTGGAAACCGGCGGCGGCCTGCTCAAGGCCCTGCCCCTGCTCGGCGAGGCACCGTTCATCGCCATCAATGGCGATATCTGGACCGACTTCGATTTCGCCCTGCTGCCACAGGCACCGGGTGGGCTCGCTCATGTCGTGCTGGTGCCGCTGCCGGATTTTCGCAAGGCCGGTGAATTCGAACAACTCGCCTCCGCGCTGCTGCCGCAGCCCGACGGCCGCAGCCATACTTTTGCCGGACTCGCGGTGTATCGACCCGAGTTCATCGCGGGGCGCGCACCGGGTCGATTCTCCCTGCTGCCCGACCTGATTGCGGCGGCCAGGAAATCGCTGATGAGCGTGGAGCCGCTGCGCGGACTCTGGCAGGACATCGGCACGCCAGAGCGCCTCGCCGAACTCAACGCACAGCTCAGCCATCCCGCAGCTTCCCTTCTCCCGCACGCGGGAGAAGGTGCCGAACGCGGATGAGGGAGACCCTCGACACCTCCGATCACATCGTCGTTTAGCATTATCCGGTGAGCAAAGCGAACCGCATCGATAACCGCGCACCATCACGCGGCCAGTATCCCGATGACGTACGCACATGATGCGGTTCACTGCGTTCACCACATCCTACGTCCGTGCACCCGCCGGATCGCGCTTTCGTAGGATGTGGTGAGCAAAGCGAACCGCATCAAGGAAAGTCCGCGGCGGCCATTGCAGCCGCTACAATCGTGCCCTTTCAGCCGACGAGCAAGCATCGTGCAGACAACCAACGCCGCCCCCGCAGACAGCGCGCGCCTGCCGCGCCAGATCCCCTACATCATCGGCAACGAGGGCTGCGAACGCTTCAGTTTCTACGGGATGCGCAATATCCTGACGCCGTTTCTGATCACCTCGCTACTGCTGCATCTGCCCGAGGCAGATCGCGCGGGCGAAGCCAAGCACATCTTCCATACCTTCATGATCGGGGTGTACTTCTTCCCCCTGCTCGGCGGTTATCTCGCCGATCGTTTCTTCGGCAAGTTCAATACGATCCTGTGGTTCAGTCTGATCTACAGCCTGGGACAGGGATTTCTTGCCTTCTTCCCCGACAACCGCGCGGGCTTCTTTGCGGGCCTGGCCCTGATCGCCTTCGGCTCGGGCGGCATCAAACCTCTGGTCGCCTCGTTTGTCGGAGACCAGTTCACCCGATCCAACAAGCACCTCGCCAAGATCGTGTTCGACGCGTTCTACTGGATCATCAATTTCGGTTCTTTGTTCGCGTCTTTGCTAATGCCGATCTTCCTGCGCGAATACGGACCGAGCGTGGCGTTCGGTATTCCCGGCATCCTGATGCTGATCGCCACCCTGGTGCTCTGGATCGGGCGCAAGACCTATGTGATGGTGCCACCCGCGCCTTCCGATCCGGATTCGTTCACGAATGTCGTCAAGACTGCCCTGCTGAGCAAGCGCCCTGGCGACAACCAGTTCGGCCTGGCCACGGCCGTACTCGGCATCCTGCTCGCCCTCGCCTCACTGTCGATCATGTACTTCAAGGATGGTCTGATCGTGATCGCGATCTGCTCTGCCGTCGTGCTGTTCCTCGCTGGTGTAGGCGGTGGTGCCTGGATCCAACTTGAGCGCGCACGTGGCGTGCATCCTGATGCGGCCGTCGATGGTGTGCGTGCGGTGCTGCGCATCCTGATCGTGTTCGCCCTGGTCACACCGTTCTGGTCGCTGTTCGATCAGAAAGCATCCACCTGGATTCTGCAGGGCAACCAGATGAGTATCCCGTCCTGGCTGCCGACTTGGCTGAACCAACCCACCCAGATGCAATTGCTCAATCCACTGATGGTGATGGTGCTGATCCCGTTCAACAATATGGTGCTCTACCCGGCCCTGCGTCGGTTCGGCTATGAACCCACCGCGCTTCGGCGGATGACCACCGGCATCGTCTTCAGTGCCCTGGCCTGGATCGCGGTCGGCAGCTATCAGATCGTTATTGATGGCGGCAATCCGATCTCGCTGATGTGGCAGATCCTGCCCTATGCGCTGCTGACTTTTGGCGAAGTGCTGGTCTCGGCGACCGGACTGGAATTCGCCTACAGCCAGGCGCCCGCCGCGATGAAGGGCGTGATCATGAGCTTCTGGTACCTCGGCACCACGATCGGCAATCTCTGGGTACTGATCTCCAACGCCGCCGTCCGCAACGAAGCCGTGATGGGATCGATCGCCAAGACCGGCTTCAGCGAAGCCGCATTTTTGATGTTCTTCTTCGCCGGCTTCGCCCTGCTCGCCGCCCTGGTTTTTGGCCTCTATGCCAGACGCTACAAGGAAGTCGACAATTACCGCGCCGCCTAGCATGCCCGTCGCGTAGGATGCGGTGAGCGCAGCGAACCGCATCAATCGCCTTTTGCAGCAAACAGCTAGTAGCCCGGATGAAATGAGTGGAATCCGGGGCTCGGAGTAGCTCGTTTGCGATACTGCCCCGGATTGCGCTGCTTCGCAGCTCCATCCGGGCTACTCGCTCCCTCGCTGCGAGGATGCCGCACTATGGCATTCGTACTTCGCTGAGCAGTTCGGGGTGACGATCCAGCACCTTGAGCAGTTTGACCAGGGCCAGCGGCGGCTTGGTCTTGCCGTTTTCATAACGCGAGAACGCATTGACTCCGCCACCGAAAATCTCGGCGGCCTCGCGCTGATCAAGGGCCAGCTTCTTCCGGACGCTGACGATGAACTCGGGATCGACGATGCTGGCATTGACCTGGCGGTTGAACGCAAGCATGGCCGCACTCACCCGCGACGATTCGGTGGCATCAAGTACACGCTCGCCGCAAGCCGGGCAATACTCGCCCTCCACGGCCGGGATCGTGGTCGCTTCACCCTTGTAGGTGTACGCCAACCCGCGGGTATCACGCACCAACTCGGCGGCTCCACAAACCGGGCATTTCATACTCACAACTCCTTGAAAGAGACAATCAGCACGTCGTCGATGACGGTCAGTTTCAGGTAGACCGCACCGACCGTCGTCGTGGGGCGGTACACGTCCTGCCAGATGCGGTGATCAGCGTGGGGGCTCATGCTCTTGTGGAAGTCTTGCGGCGTCGGTGCCATGACAACTTCAACCATCTCCTCGTACCCCAGACCCAAGGCCGCCGCGCCAGCCAGCGCCGTGACCGTGGAACTGACCTTGCCTGCCTCCACCAGCGCCCTGACCACGGTCAGCTTGCAATGAGGTGTCTGCTTTTCCATGACGATATTAACCTAGTAGGTTATTATTTGGCAAGTTGCTTAGCCCAACTTGGAGGTTCTTCTGCACCAAGAGGGGGTTTGGGGCGCTGGTAGCTTAGCCATCCGCGTTCATCGCCCGCCATTCTCACTCTGCCAGATTGGCGCAACACGAACCACAGCATCTGTCGCCAACAGCGACCGCCCCCGAGGCCACGACATGGTGCCCGCTGAACCTGTCTTCGTCCGGGAGTAGGGCGGGTATTAGGGGAACATGTGAGCGCATCGCTTAAACTTTCGCTGCGCACCGAGGTCCACATCATCAGCCACTTTGCAGAACCTGAGAATGAACATTGGCTCAGTCTCACGCTACGTATTCTGGATGGCATTGAGCTCCGTTGCTGCGGTGATGCTCTCCGGCAAGCAGATGCCGACGGAAGACGACGCAACATTCGTCTACGCGATATTCGGAGCGTTTTGCGGTTGGCTGATGGCCTCTGCTTTTGCTCGCCGCTCTTCGATAGGCGGGTCGCCAACGGACTCCCCAGCGCAGCCGCCAGAACCATCCGCGCCAGCGCGCATCAATCAGGACTGGCCAAGCATCGTGGGCCGCTACTCCGATGCGGCAACTACCGATCAAGCGGTGCTCGGCGTCGCCGCACTCGCGCGCCACATCGAGGAGACCAGCCTGTCGTCGGGCCTCTTTGGCTGGACATCGATGTTCGATCTCTGCATTGCCCAGACCGCAATGAGCTACCCATACGCGGGTCCGCATCTACGCGTCAGCCCGCTATCGGAAGGATTGATCGAGTTTCGCTATGTCGACACCGCGATAGCACCCAAACAATGGAAGCGCACTGTGCATGCGACCGAGGCGATTGCCCGACTGCACGGATTTCTGGCGCAACTGAATTGGGTTGCTCGATCGCGGTAACACGCGATTCTCCGCTCCATCGGACGCGTTCACATCGGTGCCCAAGTTTGCATATGTAGCGAGTAGCCCGAATGGAATGAAATTGAATCCGGGGCCCTGATCTGCTGGTCGGCATGGACACCCCGGATTGCGCTGCTTCGCAGCTCCATCCGGGCTACTCGCCGCGCTTTGAAATCGATGCGGTTCACTTCGTTCACCACATCCTACGGTCGCAGCACTGCCGGATCGCATTGACGTAGGATGTGGTGAGCACAGCGAACCGCATCGGTCGCACGAAACCTCAGGGCAAATAGTCCTTCATCCGATACCACAGCAAGTAGCCCGGATGAAATGAAATGGAATCCGGGGCCCTGATCTGCTGGTCGGCACGGACACCCCGGATTGCGCTGCTTCGCAGCTCCATCCAGGCTACTCGCTACTCGCCGCGCTTTGAAATCGATACGGTTCACTTCGTTCACCACATCCTACGGTCGCAGCACTGCCGGATCGTACTGACGTAGGATGTGGTGAGCGCAGCGAACCGCATCGGTCGCACCAAACCTCAGGTCGAATAGCAAGCAGTAGGTTCGCCCGCGTAACGGTACCTGACATCGGAGTGTCCGGAACGCCCATTCCGGCCCGAGTTTTCAAAATCTGAGCAAGCCGCGACCCGCCGGCCAACCCGCCGCGAGATTTCCTGGGAGCCCACGCGGCGCGTACCGCTACGCCTGCGGCCCTACCGCGCCGATCAGCGGATGACAGTTGCTCCAAGTGATGTATCGCGAGGAGAATCGGCGGCCAGTCGCTGGCTCTGCGAGCGCTCCAGCCCGGGAGTTCTGAATGCATATCTTCAATCACCACCGGTTGCATCGTTCTGGCGCTTACGCGGCACTGGCCGCACTACTGGCCTGCAGCGATGTGCGGGCACAGCACGTCGCTGGCGACATCGAGTTCTGGCTGGCACCGCCGGATGTCAGCGATCTGCACAATACACCCGGCGGCGAGCCGCTGTATCTGCTGTGTTCGGCGACCGGAACTGCGGCCACGGTGACCATCGATGTACCGGCGAATGGAGGCTTCGTACCGATCGTGCGTATGCTGGCGGCAGACGCGATGACACGGGTCAACCTCACGCCATTCAAGGCGCAGTTGGAAACGCGGCCGACCAATACCATCGCAAATACCGGACTGCGCGTTTCCGCGAGCGCCAAGGTGACCTGTCACTACGAGGTCGCCAACACCAACAACACCGATATGTGGACGCTCAAGGGTAGCGAGGCATTGGGCCAGGAGTTCTACATTCCGCTGCACAAGCACGCGCCGTTCAACAACGAGGCATCGTTTGCCGCGCCACATCAGGCCTTCGCCTCGTTCGATATCGTTGCCACGCAGGACAACACGGTCGTCACGGTGTATGCACCCACGCCGTTGGATGGGCATCCGGCACTGCAGCAGTTCTCGCTCACACTCAATCGTGGCCAGACCTATTCCGGCGGCTGGACCGGGGCCAACTGGTGGCAACCATTTACGCATCCGTCGGGCGCCGTGGTACTGGCTGACAAACCGGTGGCGGTGTCGGTAAAGGATGATTCCAACCACAATCCCTCCGGCGGTTGCTTCAATCTAATGGGCGACCAGATCGTGCCGGTAAGTGCGCTTGGCGAGGACTACATCGCGATCAAGGGATCGCTCAACAACACCGGCGATGAAAGCCTCGTGGTGATCGCGACCCGCAACGGCACGCAAGTTTTTCTTGATGGTGCTGCGCTGCCGGTGGCCACCTTGTTCGCCGGCGAGTACTACCGCGTCGACATGGATTATCTGAATGCATCGACTGACAACGCCGTCTATCTGCATGCCAGCGCGCCGGTGTATGCGATGCACGTCAGCGGCTTCGGCTGCCAGATCGGCATGGCGCAGCTGCCGCCGCTGTATCGCGGCGGTGCGCGCCAGGTCGACGTGCTGCGTAGCGATGCCCAGACTTTCCAACTGTTCCTGCTGGTGCCCGATGCAGCAGTGAACGGATTCAGCGTTTCGGGCAGCGGCACGGGCACAATCAATCCGGCCTCCTTCGTCACCGTACCGGGCACGGACGGTAGCTGGCGCGCGGCACGCATACAGTTCAACACCACTCAGTTTCCGGTCGATGTATCGAAGCGCATCAGCAACAGCCAAGGACACTTCGCGCTCGGGGTGATGAATGGTGGCGCCACCAGTGGTGTGCGCTACGGCTACTACTCCAACTTCCGCGCCGGCGGCGGCTTTGCGGTTACCAGCGTGCCCGCGGCGACGACGGTGCCCGAGCCTGGCGCGGCGCTCAGCTACACCGTCACTATCGGCAACGACAGCGCAGCTACGGCAACCCTGACCAGCCTGGTCGATGACCGCCACGGCAATCTCGATGGCCAGGGCAATTGCCTGCTGCCGCAGATCATCGCGGCCGGGTCGTCGTATGTCTGCAGCTATACGGCCGCAGTCACCGGCAACGCTGGGCAGATCATCGCAAACACCACTACCGCCATGGGTGTGCAACTGGATGCACCCCTGATCGCCAGCGGTGCGGGCAGTGTCAGTATTACCGACGTGCTGCCCAGCGCAACACTGCAGAAGACCGCTTCGCCGACGCTGGTCGACGTGCCCGGCGCCATGGTCACGTTCACGGCACGCATCAACAATGGCAGCGGCGCCGAAGCGCTGGCCCTGACCAGCCTGATCGATGATATCCATGGTGACCTTGCCGGTCAGGGCAATTGCACACTGCCGCAGACGATCGCGGTTGGCGCATTCTACGAATGTAGCTTCACGGTGTTTGTCGGCGGGGGCGCGGGTGACATCGAGATCGACACGATCACTGCGGCGGTCAGCGACGACGAGGCCAATGCGGTTGCGGCTCAGGACTCGGCGAACGTGCTGATCGGCTTCGGCATCTTTGCCGACGGATTCGAGTAGGTCGCCCCGTGGTTCGGCGAAAGTGATCAAGCGGTCACAGGAGCTTGATGCGGTTCGCTGCGCTCACCACATCCTACGGTCGCAGCACTGCCGGATCGCATTGACGTAGGATGTGGCAAGACACTACTTCATGTGCTCCGGCAGTTACAGCATTTAATTTTCCTCAAAAAAATTTAGTGAAAGATTTTAGCACCACATTTTCCGCCGTTACGGAAAGTGTATACTATCAATTAGTGGGAGATCCCTACACGGAAGCACAGCAACCGTATTTAGGCAAAACAATTGCTTCCTATACT